>JBCCTJ010000019.1:0-18926 GCA_039198585.1 Bacteroidota bacterium | reverse complement strand
TTTTATGAAGGTGATGATCAAACGTGGGCCTGCACGGACTCGAACCGCGGACCTCTACATTATCAGTGTAGCACTCTAACCAGCTGAGCTACAAGCCCTTTTTCTAAAAGAACAAAAATAGCTTGATATCAATTGAATAGCAAATTTTTCTTATTATTTTTCTTACTATACAAAAATAAATAACCTAATGCAGCTTATTATATCCTGTTTGGGTGGGTATACTAGGATGATTTTCGACATGCATTAAGTCAGTAGGAGGCACAGCCCCATTCTTTTCTATAATTGTTTTAATTTCTCTCAAAATATTTTCTTGTACATTCAGATAGGTGTGCCAGTTTCTAGTTCTTGTAAGTGCATAAACCGTAATCACAACTTTGGATTGCTCAAATCCTGTAAAGTGAATCAGAGGAGAAAGAGTTATTTTATCAATACCAGGGTGGTTGTATATTAGCAAACGAATTTCTTGTACTATTTTTTCTACTATTTCTCGACTGGTAAGCCATCCTAGCGGAATTTCTTTTTTGATACGTCTATTGGTCATTCTACTGGCATTGACAATGCTATTGGAAGAGAAAAAGCTATTAGGCACCAAAAGCAGACGCTTATCAAAAGTACGGATAGAAGTCGTTCGCATGCCTATGTACTCAATATGACCTTGTATCTTCTCATTGCTGGTGGAATAAATCCAGTCTCCCACTCTAAATTGACCTTCCGAGTAAATCACAATTCCGCTTAAATAGTTAGCAAAAATATCTCTACCAGCAAAGGAAATAGCAACAGAAGCACCACCTAAAAGTGTCACAATACCTTTCACATCATACTTCATCTTCCGCATTAGTACGAGTATTATCACAAACCCAAGAGCAGCACGAATAAAATTACCGGTTGCTTGTACCATCGTCTTATTAGAAGTTGTTTCTGTTAAAGAGCCAGATAAAAATTGTCCTTCAAATAAAGCAGTGAGTCTGAATAGAGTCCAGAAAAAGGCTAATTGTGCTATTTCATAATAGCTCACATAGCTGAATAAACTGCCTTCTATTTTTAGTTCTTGGATAGAAAAAATAGTTGCGCTTCCTATAAGCATCAGAATAAAGGGGTTGATAAGCTTAATGATCAACTCATGACCTACTAAGAACTCCTCTTTCATGGCCATTCTTTTCTTAATGCTTTTGCTTAATAGATAAAGAAAATAGGCTGCCAGAAGAGTGATTGCCCATACAATAACAAATATGGTAGCATTAGATAAAGTTCTTGATATAGGAAGGCTAATAATGTGGAGAGATGCAAATCCAAATACTACAAGTATACCCAAGTTGAGCATGCGGACTCCAAATCTAAGAAATGAGGACTGTATTCTCCACTGCTTCAGAAAGTAGCTACCTAGTAGCTCGCTGACTGTATTCACCATTCGCATGGTAATGGATGTAGCTAATGCTATCATCAATATTTGCTGTATGATAGCTTGCTCATTCCCCATAGGGAAAGAAGGTAAATATCCTTTTTGATATCCCTGATATCCAATTTCCCACAGTATGCTTATCCATGCGTAAACAAGCGAAGGTGGGTAGATAGCCTTAGCAATGATGTAGCTGACTATCATATTTTTAGTATACAAAAAATCTCTTGTTTTTTTATATAGAATATGTAAAAAAATAGTAGCTAGACCACTGAAAAGTAGAATAATCAGTACCTGATAGGGGTAAGATATGTTTTTCAGTAAACTAATAAGTGAAGAGAACATAGATACAAAGTAATGAATATTTTTTCATTCAATAAAGAAATAGTAGGTTATGTTCTACATTTGAAATGCAGTATATCGCCATCTTCTACGAGATACTCTTTGCCTTCGATGGTCATTTTCCCTTTTTTCTTACATGCTTCTTCACTCCCATAGGTGATGTAGTCTTGGTACTTAATCACCTCAGCTTTGATAAAACCTTCTTCAAGGTCAGAGTGAATAACGCCAGCTGCAGCTGGTGCCAAAGTACCGCACGGAATTGTCCATGCACGAACTTCTTTGGGGCCTACAGTAAAATAGGTAATCAGATTGAGCATGCGATAAGCTGCCTTGACAAGGGTGGGTAGGCTTGTTTCTTTGATTTGATAGAGTGATAGTAGTTCATCTTGTTCTTCTTCAGGTAGGGATACAAGTTCTAATTCTACACTGACACATATTGGGATGAGTATAGCCTGTTCTTGTTTGGCTGCTTCTCTCAGGTCTTCTAGATATTGATTTTTGCCACCTTCTAATGTTTTTTCATCTATATTGGCCATATAAATTACTTTCTTGTTACTAAGAAGTTGCCACTGATGTACACTTTTTTCTTCTTTTGAGGTTACTGAGAGCGACTTCACATCTTGCCCTTTAGATAGCGCTGCTATGAAACGATCAAGTAACTGGACTTCCTGACTAGCTTCTCGGTCACCAGACTGTGCTTTTTTGCTGAGTTTTAGCTTTCTTTTTTGAAGACTTGCTAAGTCAGCTTGTTGCAGTTCATGATTGATAATTTCTTTGTCAAAAATAGGATTGACTCCTCCTGCCACATGAATAATATCATCATTATCAAAACATCTTATCACATGTATGAGTGCATCGACCCCTCGAATATGGGATAAAAATTGATTGCCCAATCCCTCTCCTTGACTAGCTCCCTGTACAAGACCTGCAATATCTACAAAGGAAATAGTAGTAGGAATTGTTTTGGCTGGTTGAGCCAACTTTGTAAGGACTGCGAGCCGCTCGTCAGGTATTGTTACAATACCTATGTTAGGGTCTATAGTGCAGAAAGGAAAATTAGCACTAACAGCATTTCCCTTGCACAATGCATTATAGAAACTTGATTTTCCTACATTGGGTAGTCCTATAATCCCACATTTGAGTGCCATAAACTACTTGTTTCCTGATCTCCCAGCTACTACTATTTCTTATCAAACTGTGTAAAGTCGTAGTTGGGCATTAACGACTTCATTTTATCTACTGATGTTTGCAAATATTTGATAAACCTGTTGATATCTTCAGGGTAAATAAATATTTTTGTCTTTGCAAATTGCTTTTCATCTCCTTCTCTTGTTCGCCTACTTTCTGTAATAGTAAGATAATAATCTTCACTAAGCATTTTTTTTATATCTATAAAATAAGTTCTTTTTCCTGCTCTTATTTTTTCTGTATGTACACTATTATTAATCACGGCAATGAAATTTGAGTTATAATTAGTTTTTTTAGATCTTATGAGGTATGTGATTGATACTAATCCACCAAATGATTCCAGTCTCCTTCCATTGCTTTTTCTTCTATTGCTGATTCTACATTTTTATTAGCAATATTGATAGCAGCCACAATTAAATCTTCTACCATTGACTTATTTTTAGGATCTAGTAAGCTTTTATCTATATGGCTTTTGTAAACTTTACGGTGGCCATCTATTTCTACTCTTACGAGCCCCCCACCTGCTTCTCCTGTTGCTTTTATAAGATGAAGTTGATTTTCAATTTTACTCATAGAAGAGGCCAAAGCCCCTTTATCTACTTTTTCTAGCATTTCTGCAAAATCTATTTTATCGAATATATCTTTGATTTTTTTATTCATAGCACAATTTTATGTTAATGCTAGAACATAGGGCTACTTTTCTTTTAGTAGGTTTATCATTTCACCAAATATGCACTTTTTTTGTACACCTTTTCTCATGTTTTTGAGACTAATATAGTGACTAGATATCTCTTCTTCTCCCAGGATGGCTACCCAGCCAATATCTTGTTTTTGAGCATAGCGGAGCCCTTTACGCAAGTGATGCGAGTAAGGGAAAAGCTCAGTAATGATGCCTTCTTGTCGGCTTTTAACTAAGTAGTCAATGCTGATTTTTTCTGCTTCTTGCAACATTGGAATAATCAATAGCTGAGTGGTAATAGCCACTTGTAGAGGGAAAAGATTATTAGCTAGCATTAAGTCATAGATACGCTCAAGTCCGAATGAAATACCTACTCCTGAAGTATCTTTGAGGCCAAAAATTTCGGTAAGTTGGTCGTAGCGTCCGCCCCCAGCCAAACTACCTATATCTGATGCCTTTGAAGTAATCTCAAAAATAGCCCCTGTATAATAGTCCATACCTCTGGCAAGAGTAGGCGAAAACATGAGTTGCCTATTTTCTAAATTAAAACAATTGAGGTACCTGTAAATAACTCTTAGATCTTCAAGGGCTTTTTCCCCTGCAGGGTTATTGCCTAATTTCTCTTGTAGGAGAAATAGCTGAGCTTGTGGATTATCAGGAATAGGATTGAAAATCCAGCTGATTGCATCGATAGCATGCTGAGTGCAGCCTGCTTCTTTGAGTAAAGCAATCACCTTTTCATCGCCTACCTTATCACGCTTATCTAGTATGCGGCAAAGCATTTGCTCTTGGTTGGGGATGCCCATAGTGGTGGCTAGTGCTTGAAAGATGCCACGATGATTCAGCAAGATCATACAATCTTTGAGGCCTAGTGCTTGCATTACTTCATGTACTAATGCTAAAATTTCTGCTTCAGCGAAAAGAGAATTACTGCCTACTATATCAATATCACATTGGTAAAACTCGCGATACCGACCTTTTTGTGGACGATCAGCCCGCCAAACTGGTTGTATTTGATAACGTCTGAAAGGAAATACTAATTGACCGCTATGTTGAGCAACATACCTTGCCAGAGGCAAGGTTAGGTCATATCGCAATCCCTTTTCTGCAACTTGCTCTACTGCTGATCTTGATGAGACACTAAGAAAGTCCGTAGTCAGTCTTTTACGAAAATCCCCTGAATTGAGTATCTTAAAGATCAGCTGGTCTCCTTCTTGTCCATACTTACCCATGAGCGTATGAAGTGACTCAATGGCTGGTGTTTCCAGTGGCATGAAACTATAACGTTGAAAATATCGTTTGAGAGTCGTTATAATATGCTCACGTAGCATCAGGGAAGAAGGATGCATATCACGTACTCCTGAAGGTAAACTAGTTTTTTTTTGACTCATAATCATTTTGGTTGGAAAACCCAGCCGATAAAGAGGGCATGGATCATTTGTTGGTTCTTATAGTTACTAAATAGTCAGCAGGTAATGTGAGCACTATTTTTTTTTCTTTATGATTGATAGTAGTAACGATTGCTTCATGAAAGGGTACTAGAAAGTCCCCTTCTTCAGACTTAATCGACAAAATGGGCTGAAGGGTACGCGGGACAACCTGCTGTACATATCCTAGCAGGTGTTGTTTGTGATTGTATACAGCGTAATCGACAACTCTGCGTGGAGACTTTTCTAAATAGGGCTCAATCATGGCAAGAGGGACAAAAATTTCTTGATACTGCATAGGATTGCTATCTGCTAATGCATGGTCATTAGCTATTAATACATGTACTTGTGTTTTAGTAGCCTCCCAACTCATGACTTGCCAAGGAACATAGGTATGATGCAGTAGAATAAAAATTTGCTTCAAGGGAACTAAATTCTTTACTTCATGCTGCATATGAACTTCCCAATATTGGCTATTATGTTTTTCTCTTCTTATTTTTCCAACAGACCAGTAGTCTTTGCTGTTCATGTAGCTTATAATGCTCATACCTCAAAAGTACTAATTTGACTTAGAACTGTGCTAATCTTGACCTTCAACCAATACTAAAAAGTAGCATAACGATCTTTCAAAAGCTTTTTCCATTTTTCCCAGCTAGGCAGATATTGACTCATCAAACTATGAAAACGTCTGTTGTGACTCGCTTCTAAAAAATGCACAAGCTCATGAACCAATACATACTCTATGCACCCGGGATTATGCTGAGCTAGCTTAGTATTGATTGATATCCTTTGACTAGCAGGTGTGCAGCTCCCCCAGCATGTACTCATCTTCTTGTACATTATTTTCTTCACTTGAACACCTATCTTTTTTTCCCACCGAGGGATTAGTTTCTGTATAATTGTACGAACTGTATCTTCACAAAATCTGTCCCATGCTACATTAAGGAGTTCAGCTGATGTATCAGGAGGCATTTTGATGTTGAGTATATTATTTTGGTCTGGCTTGATACTAAAATCCGTTTGGCTATAGGTAGTTTTTACTTCATAGGCTTTACCTAACCAGTGAACGAGAGCAGGTAATGCTTGTAGGATCATCCTTTCTGCAAAAGATTTTCTATTAATTTTTTTTAGCTGTTTTTGGATCCACACGATATGCTGACTCACAAACATGCGTATCTGTGCATCTGTTTTGGTAAGTGGAATAGAGACATGGATGGAGCCGTCTTTTTCTTTTAGCCGCAGGTAGCTGTGTTTGATAGGTTTTCTCATAATGTGGATCTTCATTCCATGTACTAATATCATACTGTTTATAGAGAGTTGTTGTTCCTTTCTGAAAAACATGACTATCATTGATGTAATATGATGATAACTTAAGATTTTATTGCTAGTTTTTTAAAGTTTTGAGAAAAAAATTACATGGATACCATTGTTTTTGTCGATTAAAAAATTATACTTTCCGAAAAATAGACGCTACTCGCAAAGACATAGATAAAAATGCAAGACGCATATAGGTATTACGAGTTAAAATATTTTGAAATACTAAGAATTGCTCAACAATAGCTTCTAGCTGTGAGAGTGTGACCGTTTTTGATAGACGGTTGCAAAATTTAACTGCTTCTAATGATAGTCCCCTCTTTGGTTGATTGCCTGTCGAAGCATGCAGGGTTGTGCTGATCATTTCTATAGCATAGGCCACCCAGTTCTTTTGTGCGATAAGAGTATAGTGATGAAATTCTTCTGAGCTATCTACAATGGCTTTCCATTGATGACGATAAGTGCTACGTAGCCAGTGGGCAAAAACTTCAAAGTAGTTGTTCACTTCACCGGCTGCTATTTTTTGTGCTTGATTATAATCTCCTTGGGTAATTTGAACAATTTCTTGCATACGCTCTGACGCTATCTTAGGATGGTTACTATAAAGTGCGCTTGCTATCTCTTCATCTGTTAGGTTGGGCACATGTATGTGGCACATACGTGATCGTAAGGTGGGCAAAATATGATGATAGGCTAAGCTAATGAAAATAAAGATGGTAAAAGGTCGTGGTTCTTCCACGATTTTCAACATAGCATTAGCTGCAACAGGATGACAATATTCTGGTAGCCAAACTAAAAAAGTTTTGTACTTACTTTGGAAGGGTTTTCTTCCTAGCAAGGTCTGCATATTCTCTATTTGCGGGCGTCCTATCTGTAATTGTTTTCTTTCGCTACCTAATGCCAATGCCCAATCTTCTATATTGCTATAGAGAGAATCTTGGATAAATGTTGTCCACGTGCGCAACAACTTATTTGCTTGATTTTCTTTTTTAACACTACTGATATTACCCATTGGAAATACCCATATCAAGTCGGGATGCAGTAGTTTGGTCATCTTTGTACAGGAATCACATTGACCACAAGCATCGTTTGCTTGCTTATTTTCACAATGGAGGTAGGTAACAAGAGCCAGTGCTAATGGGAGTGCTGTACAACCTGGATTTCCCCATAGAAGCTGAGCATGCGGTATAGTAGCGTGCTCCACGATGCGTCTCAAATAGGCTTTAGAGTCTTCCGATCCTATGATATTCTTGAATTGCACGACTAAGTATTGAAATGCTGATTGTATAAATATCTATGAGCATAAGAAGGCAGTCTGCTATTAGCTCTTTTTTTGAATATTGTATTTTTTCATGAATTTTTCTACTCTCCCACCTGTACCTACAAATGTAAAGTTGCCAGTGAAAAAGGGATGAGACTGTGAGCTTACCTCCACACGTACCAAAGGATACGTCTGGCCATCTTCCCATTTCATAGTTTCTTTGGAAGAGATAGAAGAGCGGGTAAGGAACTTAAATCCGCTATTAATATCCATAAAAATGACAAAATTATAAGCAGGGTGAATTTCTTTTCTCATAGCAGTTGATTTTTGTTTAGTTGTCCGACCAGGGATCGAACCCGGACTCTTCTGGACCAAAACCAGACGTGTTGCCAATTACACCATCGGACAATCTCAAGGCAACAAAGCTAATGATTTTTATTTTTCTGTACAAAAGAATTGACGCTTTCTCTGAGTGAATGATAATTATCTTGCCTAAACTATTCGGAGGTCTTTTTACTGAATAATCGGTCAAAACAAAAGGTGGTAATCGATCACAGAGGTCGCTCTTTAGGAACGAGAACATATCAGTTATGATCAAAAAAATAAAAATTCAAAGTTATTTTTTTTACTTTGACAAAGTTAAATGTTTAGCCCCCGAGAAATTGGTTCTTATCTAAAAAAGTGTTAATAGAGTCGCCTATAGAGCTATTTTTTAATGATTTTTACAGTTTTGTATTCTCCTGAGTGTCCTTAATGATACGTTATCCTATTTTTTTAATGATTTTCATAAAATATTGCCTGTTGCTAAAGAAAAAAGAGCTTATGTTACCATGAGGAGAGGGTTACTGCGAATGATACTGAGTACCATTGACTTCACTAGCACGAGGCTTTATATGTTCAGCTATTTTCTTAGTAATAAGACTATTCATAAGCTCATGGGTTTGCCTCTAAAAGCGGAATAATTTACAGATGATTGTCTGGGGTAAGATGTTTAGATGCTATTCATGAATAATTGGACTTACAAAGCTCTTACCTGATGCAGTGTTGAGTATTGTAGGGCAGCTTAATCTACTTAGAAAAACCATCTACATCGATACAACAAGCTTGAGTCTCTATGGAGAATACTCTATAATCAAGAAGAGCAAAAAAAGCTTAGAGGTTACTTATGGCTACTCAAAAAATGGTCTTCCCAGTCTCAGGCAAGTAATTTTATCACTGGCTACTAGTGGTAAAACTCACTTACCACTTTTCATGGAGGTCATTCGTGTAACGCATCAGATAAAAAAACTGCTCATACAACCCGCCAAGCAAATAGAAAAAGTAGGTAAAACAGTAGAAGAAACTCCTTCTTTTACTTACTTATTCCGCTACATTCAAGTACTAAAAATGAGAGGACTGACTTGGATCAAGAACCCATCATTAGCTTAACACCACTTTTGAAACGTATTATAGGATACTTTGGGACAGATGCGGAATCTATCTATGGACTTTATACAGACTCTTCTTAGGTAGGAATACTCTCAAGGAAAATTATAGAGACTATTATGGGCTATAAATAGAGAAATAGCTAATATCAAAATCAATTAACTTATTTCAAGAAAGAGCAAAAGTCAGGAAAAAGTAAAATCTATGGGATAATAATCCTTTCTCTGATTTTAGTGAGAAATGTGGTTTTTCTGGTGGGGAAAGTAGGAAAATCGGTGAATTCTACCTCTTTTTTTGCTTATAGACCTGAACAAAAAAATCTCTACTTTTGACTGGTTTTTACTAAACAAGTAGACAGCAAGTTACTTATTGCCCTCATAACGCTTTTGTAGTTTATCAAGTACAATAATGTAAGCAGCCAATCTGATGGTAATGTTCTTTTGTTGAGCCAGTTCATATACATCATTAAAAAGAAGATATATTTGTTCATCTAGTTTTTCATTTACCTCTTCCAAGCTCCACTGTCGACGTTGTTTATTTTGCAGCCATTCCAAGAAAGATACATATACACCACCACCATTGACAAGAATATCAGCCAGTACCATGATTTTTCTATCCGTAAGTACACTTTGAGCTTTCACAGTAATAGGATTATTGGCGCCTTCTACAATCAATCGAGCTGCTACACGATGAACATTCTTTGTGTTGATTGCATTTTCTCCTGCGGCAAGTATCAGTACATCTACACTAGCTACAATAATATCTTGCTTGACCTGCTGGGCACCCTGAAACCCTTTAAGGGTCTTATGTTTACTCTTATACTGAATAGCTTCTGGGATAGGGATACCATTAGGATTATAATAAGTTCCAGATCGGTCACTGAGATGTGTAATTTTGCATCCTTGCTGATCTAAGTACTCAGCAGTATGTATAGCCACATTGCCGAAGCCTTGGATCGCAAAAGCTGCCGATGATCGATCGATCCCCAGCTTATCCAATCCCAAGAGTGTAAAGATAGCAGTACCTCGTCCTGTAGCAGCTTTTCTACCATAAGATCCTCCTCGATCAATAGGCTTACCTGTCACAACAGCATAGTCGAGACGACCACTAATACTTCTGTACTCATCCATCATCCATAGCATCTCTTTTTCTCCTGTTCCAATATCAGGAGCGGGGATGTCTAGATCAGAACCAATGTTGCTAGCAAGTGCGCGGGTATAGGCTCTCATAAGCAGCTCTTTTGCTTGATCAGTTAGCTCTTTCGGATTACAAACAATACCTCCTTTGCCGCCTGAGAAAGGGAGGTTCCAAAGTACACACTTGAGAAGCATTAATAAAGACAATGCTTTTACTTCGTCAAGGTTCACGCTCATATCCCATCGTATCCCTCCTTTCGCAGGAAATAAGCCATTCATCGTAAAGTGGGTAACTCGATAGGCTTTAAATACCGTCACTTGATCACCCAGTTGTACAGGGAGAGAAAGTGTAATCTGCTTCTCTGGTTGTTGTAATATCAAGTAAAGAGGTGAAGATATTATGCTATGGCTCCTAGCAGCGTGTAGCCTCGCTAAAACATCTTGGTAGTTACTTGCCTGATTAGCATACTGAGATGGTGTATTCATAATAGTTATTAATAGAAATCCTACTAGGTACTTGAGGGATATTTTTTTTTGCTTCATATTTTTTTGGGCACTTAATCTAACCAAATATACAAAACTTATTGATAAGCAAAAAGTAATTTTTTTGTTACAAAGAATAACTTGCTTACTATTGACTAATATGCTCTTCTTTTAGTTTTGAATGGTCTTCTTGAAGCACCTCTTTTCCTATCTTTGCGATTGTAGCTATACTGCTCAAGATACTGCTGGTTTCAAAGGGCATCAATATGAGCTTACTATTTTGTGATGTACTCACTTTCTTAAAAGACTCAATATATTTGCTTCCTAAAAAGTATTGAGGAGCTTTTTCTCCTCCTTTTTTAATAGCATCAGCTACTAGTTTAATAGCACGTGCTTCTGCTGCAGCAAATTTTTCACGTCCTTGCGCCTCTAAAATAGCTTTTTGTTTCTCTGCTTCTGCCTCTAAAATTTTCGCAGCTTTACCAGCTTCAGCATTGAGTATACGGGCCTTACTTTCTCCTTCAGCTCTTAAAGTAGCTGCTTTTCTATCAGCCTCTGCTATTAAGATCGTGGCTCTTCGGTCTCGCTCTGCTTTCATCTGTTTGGCCATCGAATCTTGGAGGTCAGCAGGCGGTGTAATATCTTTGATTTCTATCCGTACTACCTTGACACCCCAAGGATCCGTCGCTATATCAATTACACTGAGGAGCTTTGCATTAATCATTTCCCTATTAGAAAGTAGCTTATCTAGCTCCATTTCTCCCATAACCGTTCGGATATTGGTAATAGCTAGTTGTGTAATCGCTACTTCCAATTCTGCGACTTCATAAGCAGCTTTATAGGCATCAAAGATCTGAAAAAAAACGACCCCATCGACTGTGACAGTAGCATTATCAGCTGTGATAATACACTGTGGAGGCACGTCTAAAACTCTTTCGCGCATACTGAGTCTAACAGAAACTCGATCCACAAAAGGAATAATGAAGTTAAGTCCTGGCTTGATAACCTTTGCAAAGCGACCGAATCGCTCTATTGTCCATTCTTCACTTTGTGGTACCATCTTAATGCTCATAAAAAGTACCTGCAAAACAGCTAAGAAAGATAGCAGAACAACTAGGACTATTAAATAAGGAGAAACTAAAAAATACATGATATATATTACTGGTCCGCTTACATTCAGCGTAATAAGCAAATTTAACACAAATCGCGGAAAGAACCAAGTAGAGCCAACCAACTAACCTTAAGGATGACTAAAAAAGTTGATGATGCGCATTGCTACTTTTATGAGGTAGGCGCATCAAGCATGCTTAAAATTGAGCAGAGGTAAGAGATGCTAGCAGATTACGTTCATAGCGTACAAAACAGCATACCAAAACTTTTTTGGGGGAGCTTGCGTAATACCATTAGTTAATTCCGAAAATTTATTTTTTGTTATCCCATGCTTGTATACCCAGTCAGCAAATTCACGTGTATTTAACCTACAAGAATCATAGTTATCAGGTTGGTTGTATTGATCAATCAAAACCTTAATAAGCTGATCTACCTTAAATACCCTATTAAACTCTTTCATGATTAAGTTTTGAGTATCTTTTTTAGTTAACTTTCTCTTAGTGGCTCTACACTCCACATATTCTCCACGTCCTTTGTAACCATTACTATCATTGACAGCATGTTGAGTACCAGGAACAACAATCCTACTCCTAGTGAGGAATAATAGGTAATTGAGTAAATGAACATCTATTGCACTACAATCACTACTACTATACATAGAGGTATATTTTGGGTTTTTACCTAAAAAAAGCCTAGCTAAGGCACTGTTGAATGCATACTCTTTCTCATCGAGCAAAATAAGTAATATATTACTAGAAATGGTTTGGGCTACGTGGAATGGTGAAACAGCTTTACCAAGGACAGCATTAATATGACCATAGCAATTCCCATAAGAATTAAGTAACTCCTGCAAAATTGTTTCAAGTGATTGGCCATTCTTGAAAACTTTCTTTTTACCTGAAAATGCTTGAACGCCCATTTGATGAAGAAGAATTAGCTTAGCGTAGTTGTCTTGTTTAAAATGATCTTTTTTCTTGTTTGTAAGATCTGCAGACTTTTCATCAATAAAATTCACGTATTCTTTTATCAAGCAGTAATTAGGACTACCTTTTGAAAATGCCCCACACCTAACACCAAGATCAGCTAACTCAGAAACAGCAAGGACTGCCTGTGAGGGAATATTGGCACTATCTTGCAAGGTCCCAAATGAAAGTTTGACTGTAGGTATATTGAGAAGTAAACACTTGGAATTAATTTTCCATCTTTTATTGGGGTTATCGTCAACAAACTGAATAGCATCCGCTAGTGACATGCTAATACTGGCCTCAAAGCTTTTCTCTGTTTCTAGTGACCACGTAGAAATATCAGGTAATACTTGGTTTAAATTTTTTTGCTTATCATCAGTTTTAAGTTTAAGGGGATTACTCCCTTCTTTCTTACCACCATTAATTTTGAGCTTAACAGGACTACCTAGTTCTCCTTCATCGAGATAGATGATATACAGTATAGCAAAAATACTGACCACAGCAAGAAAAACCCCTGCTAAAAGTAGCTTAATCTGATTTTTATGGTTGATCTTCACTTTGTATTTCTGAAAATTAGGCTTTTTTATAGTGTAAGAGAGACTAAATTTTGGAGAAGAGTGGGCAAAACTGTTGCTTCTCTTCAGCTTGACGAGCGTGCTAGCTGCTAGCTGCGGTATAGCAAATATTAGCAAGTATGTGTATAGCTTTTTCATACCACAAATATAGTAAAAAGAGTTCAACAAATAAAAAAGATACACAATAGTGAGTAGTTGCCGTATGCAGTTATCTGCAGAAGTACAAGTTAGCCCAACCCCCTAAAAATACGATTGACTCAGTAGCTTATCAAAGCTATAAGAGCTAATTGATGCTGCTAGACAGCCGTTGAGCCCTATTACTTATTATAAGTTGTATCTTCAAGATCAGCGATCGTTACTTATTTAAGTAGCTTTTTTTAATAAAAAAAATAGATAAACAAGTTTCTCCGACATAGTTATTCCAGCTGCTTATACCAAAGCATAATTTCTACAAAAGCTAGCTTTAGAACAATTCCAAGTCCGATCTATATTTTTTATATTAAACTATTTTTATACCTTGATTGCCAGTCAATACTTATCACATTATGAAAAAGCAATATAAATATTACTTAAATATCTTTATTTTTCTGCTTGGTCCATCGTGGTTAGTAGCATCTGTACAGCCCAGCAAGCAGCAACCTGATCCACAGCGACAACTCGAACTTTATCGCAGATCAATCGAAGATAAGCTTGTTTTTGTTAAACAAGATATTGAAAAAATTGAGTGTCTTCCCAGTCTACTAGAACGCCCCAACAAAAAATGGGAACGAGAAGATTTATCCATTATTAACACTTGGAGCATTGCTTTTTTAAAAGCTTTTGACATAGCCCATCGATATCTATGTGATCAACTCAGAACCCTACGAGAAAAGAAGCAAGCTGTTCTTGATATGATCAAGAGAAGTGAACAGCAAGTGGATGATAAGCGAATATTAATGCCATCATCCGATGCGAAAGATAATCAGGTAAGTAAGTCTGGCTATTATCGGCTGAGCGCCAGAGAACGTAAGTTTTTAAATTTACTTATCCGATCAAAAAAACAGGAGGTAAAGCAGCTAAAAGAGCAAATCCAAGACGTTAGGGAAGAATGTGAGCAGGTGCAAAACATCATTCTTGAGCTCCTCGATTTTCGTCTCCAGAGTTTGACTATCGGGAAAATGAATTACAGGTGGGGAGCTTTATATCTCCAGCTTCAAGAATGGGATCGAATCACCGCATACAAAAAGAGTGAGCAGCAACAGGCTGCCAAGAAACGCATTCTGCAATATAGGGCCGAATTCAAGGATAGGCAGCAGATTGCCAAGGAGGTTAGTGAGATATTGCAAAAAGAGTGGTTAGTTCATGGTATCAAAGACAGCAAGCAAGGAAGGAGTTCCTATACTGATTGGTGTACTACTCAAGTAATAGCATTCCCAGATAAAGCCACTCAGATTTATCAACAACGTCTGAAAAATTTTACTCCCTCTTTAGATAAACTATTCACTTTTTGGTACCAGAAAGAGTCACTATCCACGTTCGTTAGAAAAAGAAGAAAGCCTTTGTACTTGGTTCCTAATAGCCCTAAAAGCAATATTATCTACACCAACCTACTGAAAACAGCTAACGAAATATTGAATAAAGATGCTACATGGAGGCAGCTCCTTCAAGAAAAGATATTACCAAGGCTAGAAGATAAGAAGAAAGGAGAAGAAAGAAATAAGGTCTACTGCTTAGCCAATATAGAGCAAGACAAGTATCAAGTACTCTACCGGGAGTCCTTAGAGAGCATCAAAGAAGCCTCCAAAGCCTTAGTAGAAAATAACAAAGCACAGAAAAAGTTATTACAACAACAAAATGCCCTACAAGACTTTCTCAATAAAATTCAAGAATATCCAGTTGTGCTAGAGGTAACAGAGAAAAGCACACCTGAGATGCTCAATCGCGATGATACCTACAACAAGACCTGTTTGGGTATTTTAGAGGAGATGTATCGTATTCAGTGGAAGCTAACCATCCTGAAGCAGGAGCAGAAAAATATGCAAAAGCTCATCACGAAGCTCCAGGCTCAAGCTACTCATCAGTCAAAAACAATGATAGATTTCTTGTTTATGATATCAGAGAAGATTACCTACTTATTTACCGTTCAGAACAAAAATGCCCCTAATGATACAGAGACAAAAAAGAAAGAGATCCAAGTGATCATAGTAGCACCTATTCGCTACTACTATATAGAGGATATTGCTGCTAATTTTTGCAGTAGCTTTGGCGATAAGCATCAGCTGACCTACTCGCTAGAAGGCAAACGGTACGAAGAGAAAAAATTGCGTGAAGCACTAGAACAAGATATCGAGCGCCTCCAAAAAAATATTGCAGGCAACAAAAATACTCCCTTTGCCTATTCTGAAACTACCCAAGAATATATCAGAGTCAATAAGAACAACCGAGATTCACTGATTCTCTCATCACTGAAAAAACAACAAACAGATACAATAATTGCTCGACTCTGCTTCTTAAAAAAGTATATCGTACACATCAAAAACCAAATAGCGAGACAAAAAGATCATCTTACCTTTCTCCAGTACGAAGTCAGCCGCAAAGATCAGGAGGATCTTCCCCATCAGGATAAAAAATTAAAAAAGGGGCAGCAAGCGAAAAAAAGAGTCCCATCAACAGATGATAACAATAAAGAAGATACAGATAGTGATAGTAGTAATAGTGATGATGAAGAAGATGATAAGAAAGAGGATGATGACGAAGAGGATCCAACGCAAGATCTAGAGAAAAAGAGTGTCGATCCAGTTACTAGCATCTCACGCTATGAAGAGCAGGAGGCTACAGTTGCCCTCCTCAAATCGCTGATCGAGCGATATGAGATCATGCTTGTGAACTTTGAGACAGAATTGATCTCATTAACTCTACAGAAGCAGATGCTCAAAAGGAAGATGCCCATGCCGCGTGAAGTAGCCTTGTTTGATTTTTATCAGCAAGCCTACACACGAAGTGAAATACAAAAAGCTGTCAAAGGGCTCATAGAAAAGCAAGATGCAATTGTAGCAGAAGCCCGTAGTTTCCAAGAGCGCATCACCACCCTACGAGAAAAGGCAGAATTGAACGTAATCATCGCCCATACATCTTCTCTCCAGAAGCTCATCTCCATAGAGAGCGACATCCTCACAAGCTCTCTGACAACCTGTAGCTTCGACATGAAGCTCATCAATATGCGCTTGAAAGATCTAGAGCATATTATTGAAAGGCGTAGACAGCGAGCGCAGGCACTTGGCCTAATGACCCGTGTAATACTCTCTTACGCAAGCTCTTACACCTTCAAAGCTGCTCAGATGATTGTAGTGACTTGTACAGGCCCCTTTGCTATTGTCTTGTTACCTGCAACGCCTCTCTTAATAAGAGCTACCCAAGCAGTTATCGAAGATATAGGGGTCAAGGCAGTAGAAGATCTTGTGATGAATGGAGGAAGCATGCAGGGGCTTCAAGAAGATTTTTGTAGGAAAGATACCTTTATGCGGGCTGCCAAAACTGGATTCACCATGATTGGCACTCAAGCTGTCTTTAAGATAATCCCACTAGCGGGACAGCGGCTGATCCCTGATAAGATCCAAGAGTCCGTTCAAAGCATAGCGCAAAAAGTTCCTCTAAAAAATGTGGCCAAGCACTTCTGTAGTCGCTTTGCAAGCGATATGGTAGGGATGGTAGTAGGCGATGCAGTCGACACTGCCATTGGGTATTTTACCCATAAACCCTCCCACCTTACACAATCTTATAAACTCTCTGAAAAGGAAGCAGAAAACCTTGAGCAGCAAACTACTAAGCCCTTTACTAGTTTGCTGCCTAGATGCAAGCATGCCTTCTTGGACGCCTTGCTCTACAGCATGGCAGCTACGGTAACCGAGAAGATAGGGGATACTTATGGTGAGCATAAGATTACACAAGAGGGGCAGCAGGCAACGTGGTCAGTCTACTGCACTCACAAAGTAGCCCATGGTATAGTAGGAGGTGCCCATGCCATCGGCAGTGCCTATTTACAAGCAAGGCAGGAAGGAGGTTGTTTACGTGCAGCAGACCTGAAGAAAGCTTTTCAGGCGGGATGTTTAGGCGCCGTTATGGGAGAAGTGATTACAGAAGCCTACTTGAACAAGATCATCATACCCGCGCTAGAAGGAGCCCATGATAATATGTCAGAAAAGGAATTTGCCGACTTCTACCAAAAACAAATCGAGCGAGCAGCTGCAATGGGCAAACTAGGAAGCATAAGCAGTGCCTATATCTTAGAAGCAGATATTGTGGTCGCCTATCAGGCAGCGGATCAAGCGATTGAAAACAACTTCCTAGGCACTGCTTTCTTCATCGGGATGACAGCATGGACTATCTACGATATTTGCAAGACCATCCAAGAAGGTGTAAAAATCTACCAAAACGAAGGGAAAGAAGCTGCGCTAAAATTTGCCATCAAGCAAATTAGCATCGAAATACTCAGCCGCATACTGGCATGGGGAGCCTTTAAAGTAGTCGGTAAGCTCCTAAAAACAGCAGCGGGCAAAAGATTTACCAAGGAGTTAATGACTCACGTTGGGGAGATGGATAAAAAGGCCGGGATAAAAATCATCAAAACAGAGACGCAGTTCTTAGAGAAGAAAATCATCGAAAAAGGGGGTACAAAAGTAGTACAAGGCCTAGAAAAGGAAGTAATCAACAAGGGTGGGAAAAAAGTCGTAGAAGGGCTAGAAAAGAAAACTGCCAACAAGGCTACGAAAAAGTTCTGTGAAAAAAGTGGGAAAAAGGGAGTCAACAAAGGAACTACCCAAGCATGCAAGCGCAAAAGCCAGCAGCTTGCTCAAAACCGAGCCAAAGGAAAAGCAGGAGAAAAGCTAGCCAATATCACAGAGCCTAAGAAGCGCATCGAGTATAATAATAGGTATATTATCCCCGACAAAGTGACCGACAAAATTCTTATAGAAGTGAAAAATGTAAAAAGACTCTCTTATACAAAGCAGATACGTACTTACCAATCTTTTGCGGAATCCAAAGGACTAGACTTTGTACTAAAGGTCACTGATAAAAATACTTACTTGACCAAACCTTTGAAAGAGCAAATCAAAAAAGGTAAGATTATCCTAGAATTTCTAAAATAAAAACTAACCATGATGCGTCAATTAGCTTCCGACAGCCTATGGACTCGAGAGGATGATCAAAAAATGATGGAAAAGAATCCTGCGTTTAAAAAAAAGAGTGCATTATTAGATTACGATCAGCAGCCTGTTGTTCGAGATTTACGGGCTGTGGGGCTCGATATCACCGATGTCTGGGACTTAGTCAATACAAGTGATAGCTACCCAGAAGCAATTCCTGTGCTGCTTAAACATATAAACCTTCCCTATATAAGAGCTATTAAGGAAGGAATTGTGCGCTCCTTGATTGTGAAAGAGTCACGCCCGATCGCCTTCCGCCCTGTCTTAGCTGCCTATCATGCACTCGCAGACAATGATATGGATACTTACGTTTATGCTCTTGTCATTGGACAAGCAATGACTTTTGAGGATATCGATGAGATTATTACAATTATAGGAGGGCGTGTAAAACATCCCAGTGGGCATAAAGTATTTATTGAGCTACTAGCCCGGTGGCGCAAAC
>JBCCTJ010000018.1:0-19284 GCA_039198585.1 Bacteroidota bacterium | reverse complement strand
GCACTGATAGCTTCTACAAACTCTTCATTATCAATAACATCTCCTTCTTGAGCTTGGATAGGCTCAACTTCCTCTTTAGCTAGCATCTGCAATAATTTATCATGGATCATCTTGACTCCTTTCAAGGTGTTATGATCACTATCTTTTATCCCTTTAGCCTCCAAAGCTCTTGCCAGGTCATTGACTATAGGAAGAATATTGCCCAAAAGTCGTTCATTAGCTCGTAATAAAAACTCTGCTTCCTTTTTGATCATTCTTTTCTTGTAGTTATCAAAGTCAGCTTGTAACCGAATAAGCTGCTCTCTCGCTGCTTCTGCTTCACCATTTTCCTTTGGAATTATTACTTCTTGCTCACTCACTTGTTGGCTTTTTTCTTTACTTGCTACTTGATGTTCTTCTTTCTTATCCATAATGAATTATTTGTATCAGTTATACAGTAAACAAATAGTTTGCCATCTATCGATACATGCCATTTTGACATGAATGATCAGAAAGCTACCGCCATAGCAATAGCACTAATAGAGGCAGCGCCTGCCGCTATTAGTGGCTCGCTAGCTGCCGTGATTGTAGCGCCCGTTGTGATCAGGTCATCTACGAGTAGAATATGCTTCCCCTCTATATTATCTGCAGATGTAATACCAAAAGCACCTTGGACATTAGCAAGGCGCTCTTCCCGTGTTTTGTCTGTCTGCGTAGCAGTATTTCTTCTACGCGTTAAAGTAGTAGTATCTACAGGCGTTTGCATAATTATTCCAATTCCTTTTGCAAAAGCTTCACTTTGATTAAAACCGCGCTCTACTAATCTTTTGCTGTGTAGTGGTATAGGCATCAGTAAATCAATACCAAGTAGCCTGCTTCCCATAGCTAGCCTTTTACCATAATATTTACCTAAATAGAAGGCAGCTTCCGATTTGCAATCATATTTAATTTTATGGAGTAGCTTCTGTACAGGGGAGTTGTTGGTGAAGTAGTATAATGCACTGACATAGCGAATAGGTATTTGCCCCCAAAACTTTTCTTTAATTGACTCAATACTTAAGTGATTAGTAGGTAACTCTGGTAATATCCCCCAGCATGATGTACATAAGTAAGGCTCTACTTGATACAGCACTTCATCACAGCTTAAACAAAGTGATGGAAATATCAATCTGATAATAGAGTCAAAAATTTTTTTGAGCATGCATAATGATTAGTTGCCGACAAGATACAACATAAGTGTTTAACATAGGGTCATTTTATTGATGATTTTTTGACTACTCACGTTGCTATACCATTTTTCTATATGTCCATTTCAGTTGGAGATAAATAAAAATTATTGTATTATTGTGTTTTAATAAAAGAAAAATATGCAATTTATTATCTTAACCTTATCTTAATGAAAAAGACAAATCATCAGTCCACAACAACAAATAAGCAAAACATATCGAGTATAATCAGACAAAGAATAAATCCAAAAGAACGGTTTTATTTTGGGATATTGTTTGCCATTGGGCTTATAATATCTATATTTTTTCTTCTTTCATGGACTAGTATACTATTGGGAGTAGTCACAGCAGCAAACCTATCAAAACCTTTTTTTTACTTGATTTGTTGTATTATTCTATCTGTTTTAATACCTTATTTGTTTGTTAAACTCGTTCAGACTCTACTGATGGGGATGGTAAGAGGAAACTCTATTAAAGTAACAGCGAAGCAATTTCCTACTGTTCATGCAATGATTCAAAAACAATCAGAAGCACTTGGAATGACTACCCCACCTACTGGCTATATACTCAATGGAAATGGTATTTTACAGGCATTGGCTTTCCGCTATTTGCGTGGTAACTATGTGGTACTCTATTCTGATCTAGTAGCAGTTGCTAAAAAAGATGAATCGGTCTTAGCATTTATTATAGGACATGAGTTGGCACATATCAAGCTCAACCATGTTTCTATGAAGAAAAACATGCTCTTATTTACTATCCCTATTCTCTACTCAGCTTATTCACGAGCACGAGAATATAGCTGTGATGCGATTGGGCAATATCTAGCCCCAGAAGGAGCCGAAAAAGGCATGTTGTTACTAGCTGCTGGCAAGCATCTCTTCCAAGGAATCGACCTACAAGAATACAGAAAAAATGCTTTATCTGATCGTGGTTTTGCTACTTGGTGGAGTGAGCTGTTCATGACACATCCACATTTGAGCAATCGATTAGAGGCTATTCACCAGTGGAGTAAAAAAAGTAAATAGTAATAAGAGAAACCAATGAGGTGCTATCCATATAATTGAGAAGTTCCTAATTAAATTTCTTCTACCAAGTCATTTATTCTTCCATCTCTTGATTCTTCGGCAAGGGAAGCATTGGCTTTTCTATTTAGCATAGCTATTCTCATGCTGAGATCAATGTTATTTTGTATTAAAAAATAGATAGGATAATCTCCAGGAAAATTGTTTTATTTGTGTATGGATAAAACATACTACACTCCTCAGCAAGTCAATCTACTACCCACTGATCCTGGTGTCTACCATTTTTATGATAGTGAAAAAAAACTGATATATGTTGGTAAGGCTAAAAATCTTAAAAAAAGAGTAAGCAGCTACTTCAAACAGCATCACCATATTGCTATTAAGACACGCAAGATGGTGGAAAAAATTAAACAAATCAGCTTGATTCTTGTGAATAGTGAGTACGAAGCATTGCTTTTAGAAAATAACTTGATTAAACAATACCAGCCTCGCTATAATATTTTACTCAAGGACAGCAAAAACTATCCCTATTTGTGTGTAACACAGGAACCATTTCCAAGGTTGCTGATGATACGTCAGCGCAATAGTATACCAGGTGTTTATTTTGGCCCTTTTACAAGCAGTACACATCTTGATCAGATTAGGAGCTTAATTAAAGAGCTTTATCCACTGAGAACGTGTAAATATCATCTCTCAGCTGACAATATTGCCAAAAAAAAATTTAAAGTTTGCTTAGAGTACCATATTGGTAATTGCTTGGGACCTTGTGAAGGCAAACAATCAGCTGATGATTATCAAATTTATATTAATCATATCTGTAACCTACTCAAAGGTCATTTCCAGCCTGTTAAAAAAGCACTGATGACTGCTGCGAAAGAGGCTGCTAAAAAAAGAAATTATATAGTAGCCCAAAAATACAAGGAGAAAATGATGGCCGTAGAAAACTACGAAGCTAAATCACTCATTGTGCATCCCACGCTGGGAGATGCTGATGTCATCGTTATTACAGAGCAAGAGCTAGCAGCTTTTGTGCATTATTTCTACTTGCAGCAGGGAAGCATAGTTTTTGCTGAAACAAGCCATATTCAAAAAAAATTGAGCGAATCAGCGGAAGAGATAATCGCTTTAGCCTTATGCCATTTTCGAGATAGAGCCCAAAGTCAGGCTACTACTGTTCTAAGTAACTTATGCTTTTCGCCACTTCCTAAGGGTGTTACACTTACTATACCCGAAATAGGCGACAAGCGAAAATTGGTAGATCTAGCTATGAAAAATGTCTTTTTCTTCCAAAAAGAGCTCCTCAATAAAAAGACCCAAGAAGCTAAGCCACGCAAGTCTATACTCATGCTACTCCAGCAAGATTTGAACTTACAAGAAGTACCTATGCATATAGAGTGCTTTGATAATTCTAACCTACAAGGAACAAGTCCAGTGGCAGCAATGGTATGCTTCAAGCAAGGCAAACCAGCTAAGCGTTTGTATCGTCATTTTCATGTCAAAAGTGTAGTAGGTCCTGATGATTTTGCTTCTATGAAAGAAATTGTGAAGCGACACTATCAGCGACAAGTAGAAGAGCATGCTGCTCTACCAGACCTGATTCTGATAGATGGAGGAAAAGGTCAGCTAGGAGCTGCAGTAGCGGCACTGCAAGAAGTGGGGATATACCATCAAGTAGCAATCATTGCTATTGCCAAAAAACTAGAAATACTTTACAAGCCAGACGAGGAATATCCCATCTATATCAATAAAAAGTCAAGCTCTCTGCAACTTTTACAGAAAATTCGTGATGAGGCTCATCGCTTTGCTATCTCTTTTCATAGACAAATAAGGAATAAGCAGAGTATCGAAAGTGAGTTAATGCTTATTCCAGGGATTGGCCCTGTAACATTAGAGAAGTTGCTACAGCATTTTGGATCTGTGCAAAATATCAAGAAAGCAAGTAAACAAGCACTTATTGAGCAAGTGGGGAGCCATAAAGCAGACGTCATCCGTAATTATTTCCAATAGCTAAGAAGCTACCCGTAGATCATACAATGGTAGTAGTAAGTGTTCATTTAATGGAGTAGATTGGGATAGAGATTTTTAAATTTCTGCCTAGTTTTACGAACTAAGAAAGTGGTGAGGAGAATAATACCGATAATCAATAAAAGTGGGGGAAGATATTTCCAAAAAATACGCCACACTTTTCTCTTGAATAGTATTCTAGCAATCGGCTTATCTAGTTCTTCATTGATAGCCCTCCAAAACACGTATGGATCATGAGTGGGATCATCATTGTGTGCTTGAATAGTTTCCTGGTAAAGCTCATCTTCTGCTTCTTCGATCAGCTTGCCTAAGACTTCTTGCTGCTTTTCGGATACCATCATCTCGTCATCGTTATATCTACTTTGAATCCAGCCTTGTTGCAGACGATGCTTCCTTGCTGAAAATTCAATAACTCGAAATTTGTATTTCCTAAGAGGCCAGTCATTTTCATAATCAAATTGTGGATTGTTTTGCTCTCTCCTTTTCCACATTGCTTTGATAGCTTCATCTAGCTTTGAGTTGTCAGTTTTTGGTATAGTGAGGTAATTAATAGTAGGATCCTTTTTCCTACTATATGTAGCTGACCACCCACTACTCCAAGCAAGAGAGCCATCTTTATTATAGCGCCTCTCTCTTTTGTAAGTAATGACATTCCTATCTTGATCTTCCACATACTCGGCATCCTCCGGAATTTCCCCAATATGATAAGGAAAGTCAAAATTCTTGAAAAGCTACTCAAAAAGATTAGCTGTGAAAAGACTACTTGTGATTTGACTATCAGGAGTATGCTTGTACTTAGTCACTCTTTCATAAGCTGCACCTATTTCTTGAAATTTTTTTGTAGCCTCCTCTTTATTATCAAGATTTCTATCAGGGTGCCATCGAAGTGCCTGCTTCCTGTAAGCACTTTTGATTGCCTGCTCAGTCGCATCAGGACTACAATCTAGAAGCTGATAGGCTCTTTGTTTCGTCATATTATTCGTACCTGCACGCTGTGTAGTATAGTGAGGAGAGAGCCATAGAATCATCAAAAGAGAGGAAGCAATGTATTTCCAGCGGCCAACTAGCTGGCTGTTGACTGAACAGTCATCAATTGGAATTATTTTTTTATACATGCAATGTTTTTTTTTGCTTTTTCTTTTTGTGAGATATAAGAAAGAGAAGGAAGATACCTAAGATCAGAAGGGGAATCATACGTTTAATACCCTGAAGAGTATTTTTACGATCTATCACCTGCTTTTTTGAGCGAAATTCTTCTCTGAGCTCTGTGATAGCATTCTTAAAATCAGGAGTAGGATCATACACGCTATAGTCTCTTTCTTTTACTGCTTTTTGGTACCATGCCTCTTCAGTAGACTTGATAAGCTGTTCTAATTTCTCTTTGTCTTCGAGTAAGTCAGCAAAAAGTATATGATTTTGGTTTTTTATTCTAACAAGCGATTCCACTAAATCGGTAAATTCTACAAAAGACTCAACCTGTTCATCCATACAATGTCTGTAAATATGGAGTTTTTTTCTCCACATATGGCGTATCGCCTCATCCAGTTTAGTATTACCAATAACAGGTATTGTATAAGTCATCCCTTCAATAACATCATGAAAATAGTTGTTAGTAAAGTTAGGACCTGGTTGATAAGCAGGATAATGAGGGTTAGGCTGAAAAAAATGATGTCCATCCCCATATTTTCCATACTTAGTTAACCGGTCATAGGCTTGCCCAAGTTTCTGAAATTTTTTCGTGGCTTCTTCAGTATTATCAAGATTGTTATCAGGATGATACTCACGTGCTTTAAGCTTGTAAGCATTTCTTATTTCTTGCTTACTAGCATTAGGTTGGCATCCTAAAATAGTATAAGCTTCTTCTTTCGTTATATCAGGCATTGCTCTTGGTCTAGCGTAAAAACCAAATAGTTGCAAACTATAGAGCAGTAGCAAAAAGTAAATCATAATTAGTAAAATTTTTTAATTAAATGGAGTATATATATAATTTATATTATATTTTTTTCAAAATAATGGTTGATTTTCATACAAAAAATGGCAAGACTTGTTTTTTTCTAAAACTTTTTTGAGCTATTGTGTAAGTTTTTTTTCTGACTTTACTAACCAAAATAATACAGGTTGAAACTACAATAATCAATAAAAGTATGTGGGTAAACTTCCAAGAAATAGGTTCTTTTTTTTCCTTAAATAGGCATCTATGGATGGATTTGTCTAATTTTTCATTAATACTTTCCCAAAATAGGGAAGGGTCATAGCCGAGATCATGAGTTTTCGTTTGCATAGTTTCCTGATAAAGATCATCTTCTAGTTCTTGTATCTTGCTGAGTAGATAGGACTGCTCTTTTTCTAACAAATCAATGGTATAATGAGTCCCTCGTGGTTTAATTACTCCTTGTTGTATAGACTTTTTTCTACTTACAAAGCTACTCACTTGACTAGAGAACTTCACTAAGAACCATAGATTCTCATCATTCAATTGTGGATCGCTTTCTTCTCTTCTTATCCACATTGAATAAAGAGCCTTATCTAGTTCTTGATTGCCAGTTTCTGGTATATCTGAATAGTTTATTCTAGGATTTTCATTCGTGTATGTATCGCATCTCGTCGAAAATTCAGACTCATCTTGATCAGAGTTGTTGACCTGTTCTTTATAGCTAACCCACTCATTGCTATTTAGCGATTCAAAGTCTACAGGAGGTTGCTGTGTGTCTTCATTACCCCTACTATTATCCTGGCAGTATGTGTTGTGCAAGAACTCTGTAGAGTTCTTATGAGATGCTAGATTATTTTGCTGAAAGTCTTGACTGTCTTGGTGTGTATCCTCATTACCTCTATCCTCCTGGAAGTATTTGTTGTACCAAAAGTCTGTATAGTGCTGCGTTGGTTCTACATTATCCTGTTCAGGCTGCTGGCCATTATGCCGAAAAACTACAACACTGTTTTGTGGTGGGTGCTGATTACCTCTATCATCCGAGAAGTATTTGTTGTACCAAAATGTTGAATAGTCATGCGTAGATTCTGCATGATCTTGTCCATATTCTTGATCACTCTGTTGAAATAACTCACTGTCTTGTCGGGTGTATTGATTATTTGTATTATACTGAAAAAATGTGCTGTGCCGAGGGTTTTCATTACCAAAATTTGTGAATATGTCGTCCCAATATTTTTCAAACTCAGCCCAAAATTTTGCATTATTCCACTGTGAGTTGGTATTATACGAAAAATTAGGATCACACTGTTGGGAATATCCAAAATTACCAGCAGAGTCACAATTATGAAGATCTTGCTCAAAAGAATCGTTTTTATAGTCTTTGTATTTGACTAATCGATCATAAGCTGTTTGTATTTCCTTAAATTTTTGTGAAGCTTCCTCTTTATTATTGAGATTTTTGTCAGGATGCCATCGAAGAGCCAATTCTCTATAAGCCTTTTTTATCTTTCTTTCACTATCATTAGCCAAACAACCAAGAGTCTTGGAAGCTTCTTTTTTAGTGATATTGCGGATATTTTCTGGTATGTCCGATGCATAACAAGAAATAGAGACTAATGAGCTATAGAGTACGATTCGCAAGAAGTAGTTCATAACTAAATATTGTGCAAATATAGTAACTTTGAGCTAGTTATAAGTTTTTATAATTAGTGATTGGTTTTTCTACCAAAATAAAGTCTCTTATTTTTCAAAATTTTTTCTATTTTGCTTGACTAGTGATGGTAGTTTAGGACAGATCCATGTTACTGAACAAATCAGTAGAGTAAATCACATATAAACACTCAAGGAGTAGCTAGCTTGGTAAAGCTGAATATGATTTCATATATACACTTATCGTCAATAATCAGTGTAAGGAGAGATCAGTATAGTTGATACACTATAGATGAATAATTAGTCGATTTTTTCACCTATCAATAGGTTAATTCTTAAAAAATCATAAATTATTTGGACAAAGCAATAAACTATTGCTAGTATAATGATTGAGAGCCAAAATATGGTCATCATTAGATAAAATATCGAATTGATACTTAGGCCAATTCACTTGAGGAGTAAAAATAGAGGTCAGATGATAATCAACTACTTTTGAAGAATAAGGAGTTGAAGCATTCAGGAAACTATCCAGAAAATCTATTTTGAGAATATAATTACTGTATCTTTTGCACCCTACTAAGCTAAAAAGATAGGTAGCATCATCACTAATCTTAATAGCATCGATAGCATGCTCTGCATGATCGGTCTCACTGTTCGCTGGGAAAAGTCATGATTGAAATTTTTCATAAGCGTTAAGTCTTCTATCTTTCGTACTTCTAACTTAGCGGTACCATGCATTGTATCACGAAAAGAGATAAATAGCAAGTCTTCTTTTGGTGTTACTGCATGACAGTGATAAGTTATTTCATCTTCTATATCAACTATTCGCAGATCCTCAACTTTAATTGTTTCATCACTTGGGTTATAGACAACAGACTTAAGATGATAAGACTCTCCATCAAAAAGGATAATTTTATTACATGCTTGGTTTACGTAAGCAAACTCCATCTCATTGGCTTCAAAAAGCTTTGTTCTACTATTAATATCCCACAAAGAGAATCGAGAGTATGATGAATCAATTCTTGTATCGGTAATAAATATATAATTAGCATTATAAGGGCACATCCTCGCCTGACATGTGTATCTTCCTCCTTCCATATCATAAAAATCATGAAAAGGATAGGTCAAACCTACATCAAAAATAATCAAATTAGCGTTACCTGGATTCTCTTTATTGACTCTAAAAACACCTAAATCATTGCTATCAGATCTGTTTTGCTCATATATACCATAGATGTATTGTTCTGTTTGATAAACTTGTGTAATCGTTTTAGTATTGGTGAAATTAAAGCGGTAAATTGTATTTATTTCCAATTCATCTTCTTCTCTAGTAATAGATAAAAGGCTATATCCATCGCTCAAGCAAAGCTGATTATCTTCATAAGAGAAAAGATGTACTTCTGTCTTATTTTGGCTGCGAGCTCCCAAATCTCTTAAAATTCTCTTTTGGGTTATAAATTGAATCCATGTATCACCTGTTGTTTCATCTTTGATTAAATCAATAATCACTAACCTTTCTCGCCCTTGTACATAAGCAATACTGTTTTTTGTTTTGTTAAAAATCATATCGGTAATACGCTCGCTAAAAATGTGCGCATTAAATTTCAAACGATTACGCAAAGTAGCATTACGGAATTGCATCAATTGCTTATCCCTATAGGAATGATCATCTCGATCATCAATAAACTTTGTATAGCCTGCTACATCGACTATACAAAGATTTTTATAAGGGTTGGTATCAGTACTCCTTACTGGACTAAGGATTTCTTGGTCTCGTGTTATGGCCTGAGATCTTCTAACTTTTGTATAGATATATAATAGCCAACCTGTAATGCTTAGTACCCCTATCATTACTTGAATAATAGGTCCCTTTTTTCTCTTTTGCAAGCTAGCGCTTGTATTTTTTTGTGGTAATAAGATAGAGAAATTGGGATAACTGTTACTTTTATTGACAGCTCTAGCAGGTATTGTAAAAAGTATACAAAGCAGTAAAATCCTGTTTATGTATATAGATTGTTTGATTAGCATATCACAATAATATAACGATAGTACAAATAACTAGTTACACATTATATAAATAGAGAGTTTAAATTACACTCCCTCTAAACGATAACATGAAAATCAAATAGAAATGAAGAGGAGTAGGAATAGACTAATACTGAATCAGTGTTTTCTGAGAATTTTGATGGAAAAATTACCACTATCTATCACAAATTATCTTGCTCTTGAAGGAACAATGCTGTGTTGAACTGACCATTTGTTAAGGCAAATAACTGACCCTGAGATGAAAAATCAAACTGCATAGGTAGGTGATCATCCATATATTCTGCAACTACTCCGTCTAGTTGTATGACCACGGGAGAGATAGAAAATGGACTAGAAGAATGATCTATACCCGCATCATGTGAACTTTGTACACCTATTGGTTGATTTGATTCGCCCATTTCTACAAGCATAGATGCTATGTGATAGATTCCTACAAATGGTTTGCTTAAACTTCTCTCTTGAACAGAGAAGTAAACAAATAAATAGCTGTCACTCGGGTCAACTTGGAGTGTCATAATTTTTAACTTATCTTGCTGCTCTTGGTTGCCATTGCTGTACCTTTCGGTCAAAGAGAAAGGTATTAACTTTCTAAGCGCTAAGGTATGAGCATTTCTAACTTCTACCTGCGATGTTTTATCTTCCTTATTATAGAAAGCAACGAAGAGTAATGACGCATCAAGCGTCATCGCGTGGCATGTGTACGTATAGTGTTCTGTTACATCTACATAGACATCTACGTAACCTTCTTCATCTATGACGAGATTTTTATATTCTAAGCTTTCTCTTTTTATTGAATACCTTTTATAATCATCCCCATCAAAAGTAATAACACTTTGAGAATCAGATGTGATAGCACAAAACAAAATCTGGTTTTTTTCAAAAAGTATCGTTGAACGGCGAATATTGCACATAACTACTTTAGAGAACTCTTTCTTATCAAATATGTCTACTACCCACACACAGTCTGGGTGGCTAGAACAGGGCTGAATCATATAGCTTTTTCTCTGTCTGTACCTCTGCCAATAAAGCCCTCTTCTATCGATATCAAACGTAGTAAGGTTACGAGTAGGATGACATTTGTTAAATTTGAAGATCATAGGGTAAGCACCTGCAGACTGGCCCCTATCAACATAATGATGCCAACCATAAATGTAATCACCATGTATTACACTATATTTGACAAACCGATCATCCCCACGAAGATCAAATGTGTATAAGATATGACTACGTAATTGGTTTGCATTACTTTTGAGGGATATCAAACGCCTTCCATCTGTTAATAATAATTCATAATTTTTATAAGAAAAAAGACGAATATGATTATCTTCTCGCAATAAAGTAGGATCTACTAGCTCTTCTATTTCTTTTTGAGCAATTAATTTGATTTGCTTCTTTTGACTTACCTGGTCTTGTACTACATCAATGATATAAAGGGTCGTCCAGTTTTGAAGATAAGCGATACGATTGTCCCTATTGTGCATAACTAAGCTGGTGATCTTTTTATCATTTAAATAATCTTGCCATTTAGCAACATCGTCCTTACTGCTTAAGTTAAAAAACAGAGGGGCAATCTCACCAATCGTCACTAAAGGGTAGTCATCCTCTATAGAATCTTGGAGGATTTGATTGTACACTACTAAATCTACCTGCTGCCAAGGTCCACAATAAGATGATGGAGTAGGGGGATCCTCTTCTGATATAGGTGGTATTTTAAAATAGTAGTATAAACACCACAAAATGATAGTGAATAAGGTAGTAATTCCAGTAATTTTTAGGGAATACTTAATGGATTGTAGTTTTTCTTTCTTTGTTTTACTTATTTTCTTTTTTGTCACCACATCTTGATAGAAAGGCAACTGGTTATCACTAGCAGCTGCTAGTGATAACCAAAAAAATCCAAAGTATAAGTATAGTACAAGATAAGCCTTAGTCATTTTTTATATTGTGAAACTTTAGCAAAGTTATGTTATTAAGTTTAGTTTTCCTGTTAATTTAAAAAAAACTAGATGACAAGCATGGATTTTACTTGGAATTATTTTATTTTTGTGTTTTTTTTACTAGCAACATACAATAGCGTATGCAACCAGATACGAAACTGCAACAACAACTCAAACAAAAAATATCTCCTCAACAGATCCAGTATTTGCAACTTTTAAGCTGTAATCACACTGACCTGGAGGGCAAAATCAATAAGGAAGTTGAAGAGAATGTAGCACTAATAGAAAAAGAGGAAAAGAGCCAAACCAAAGAACCTAAAGAGGTATCAGTTACCAATACCTCTTTATTCGACCAAAGAGGGAAAAGTGATCAGACACTTCGATATACTCACACACTTAAAGTACAAAAGCCATGGCGAGAGTCACTAGAAGATCAGCTACACTTATTACAGCTGTCTCCTAGCATGCAGACTATAGGAGAACATCTTATTGGTAGTTTAGAGGAAGACGGCTATTTACGCACAGATTTAGAAGTTTTATCTTCAGAAATAGCTGTTTTATATAATCTAGAGGTAACAGTTAAAGAACTACAAATTGCTTTGCACCATATACAACAATTAGAACCTACCGGAGTAGGTGCACGTAATCTACAAGAGTCGCTTTTGTTACAATTACAAAAAAAAGAACCTAAAGAAGTTATTAGGCAAGCTATTGATGTCATTACATACCACTTTACTCTTTTTACTAAGCGTGATTATCAAACCATTATGAAAAAAATCAATATCACAGCTTCTATGTTTGGTAAAGTGATCGCAGAAATTAGAAAACTCTATCCAGAACCAACACTGCTAGGAAGTAGTCAGCAAAAAGCTACTATGCTACAAGCTGACTTTGTATTAAAAAAAGCGGGTAATCAGCTAGTTATAGAAATTCCCTACAACAGAGCTGCTACACTACGTGTTCATGATGATTATCTACGTCTAATACAAGCCTATCAAGATGCGCGAGAACAAGATAAAAAAAAAGCTATGCTATTTATACAGCGCAGTATCAAGCGGGCTGAACATTTTATAGAAGCTCTTAAGCAGCGCCATCAAACGCTCTTAGCAGTCATGAAAGCTATTTTGAAACTGCAGCACAATTTCTTTAAGGAGGAAGATGAGAAGCAGCTTCTACCTATGTATTTGCGAGATATTGCTCATATAGTCAAGGTGGATGAATCAACTATATCAAGAGCTATTACAAACAAATCTCTTCAAACAGAACAGCAAATTTATCCACTGAAGTTTTTCTTTTCAGAAGGTATTAAGACCCAAGAAGGAAGACTAGTAAGTAGTAGAAAAGTAAAAAAAGTACTCATCGAAATCATTGAAAAAGAAGATAAAAAAAAGCCTTATCCAGATGAGCAACTTACTAAGTTACTTCAACAAAAAGGATTTTTAATAGCACGCAGAACAGTAGCTAAATATCGTTCTCAGCTAAGGATTGCCCCTGCAAGACTAAGAAAAGAGCTAGAAAGTTAACTGATACCTATTGCTCAGTCCGAGAGAAGGGAACCACTTTCTTGCTATAAAAATGCTTTCTACAAGTAGCCATATAGATATCATTACCACCTATCTGTATTTGGGGACCTTTTTCTCTTATATTGCCTTGCTCATCCGTACGTACTGTTCTAGTAGCTTTTTTCCCACAGTGACATACGCTTTTCACTTCTTTCAGTGAATCAGCCCAAGCAAGTAAGTAATGGCTTCCTTCAAAAAGTTCTCCCCTAAAGTCAGTTCTTAGACCATATGCCAAAATGGGAATATGCAGGTCATCCACAATGCGTGTAAGCTGTATCACCTGCTCTTTAGTTAGAAATTGAGCTTCATCTACTAAAATACACTGGATAGGAAGAGTAGAAGTGTCCTTTTCTTTCTCTACGTACCTCAAGAAGTTAAAGCGCGCATCAAAAGGATAAGCAGCCGCTTGTAACCCTATGCGAGAAGTAATCATAGATTTTTCACTTCTATCTCCCATTTGGGGTAGAAAGAGTAAAGTACGCATCCCTCTTTCTTGATAATTATGATTAGCCTGCAGAAGCATGGTACTTTTGCCAGCATTCATAGCTGAATGATAAAAGTAGAGCTGTGCCATATGCCGCGGGAGATTGATAGTTATTTGTTTTGCTTATTCCCAAAGTCCTGACGAGGAAAAAGGTAAGTTTCTTTAACGACCGATGCAATCAAGAAACTAGCACCAACTGCTATCAATACAGGAGAAAACCCCCAAAGGTAAATAGACTTGGTATAGAGTGTTGTGTTACCCCTGACATAACTAAGCATCAAGGGTGTTACTGCTTCTAAGATAGGGAAACTCCCCATAATCACAAAAGAGGCAATACTCATAGAGGTAGCTGCAACTGCTGGATCGCTTATTTCACTGATAGCAGGATAGCTAATTACCTGGGCGCCTAGTAAAGCCCCTAAAACAAAGAGTAGAATAACAATGACAGCAGAAGGGAGTGGGGTATAAAAAAAGAAAATAGAGAGAAGGGTAAAAGCGCACAAGCTTCCTAACAACATAGGCTTCTTACGACTCTTCCATTGATCTGAAATAAAACCAGCAAAAGAAATACCCATAATATGTCCCAAAAAGAGAACAGAGGCCATAGCACTTGCAAATTGGGCATTTTTCACCTGATGAATATGTATGAGAAAGTCGTTTAAGAAGGCAAATACAATAGCAGGTATAGGAGCATTCAAGCAGGCAGTGTAAAGCGAATAAAGCCATATTTGTCCATGGCTAATAGCAGTGAGAAACCCTTGTAAAGGATTCTTGGATCGGGAGGAAAGAGTAGGATTTTGTCCCACAGGGTAATCACTAACAAAACAAAAAGATAACAGCCAAAGTATAATACCCAAGCTAGCATTGACAGACAAAGCAGCTCGCCAGCCCAGCCAGCTATTGAGAAGATACAAAGGAAGCTGAGCAGCTAAAAGACCAGAAACACCAATAGCAACCGCAATACTCATTACTGTAGCCCTTTGGGAAGATGAAAACCATCTTCTCACTAGAGTAGTGCAACATAGAAAACAAAAAGAATGAGCAGTTCCTGAAGCAAAGCGAAAAAGAGCCGTGAAAAGTGGCACCTTGCTCCAAGCCGTACCAAAGGCACCTATAACAGATAAAGCAAGCATGCTCATCATCACTTTTCGAATAGAAAAGCGATCTATAAGCATAGCAGCAGGAAAAATCCAAATCCAGTTACCTAGTGCAAATGGAATATTAACATAATAAACAGCATAAGCTCGAGATAAGCCTAAAGCAGTTCCTATATCTTTTCCTAAGACATTCATCATACCTATTTGGACAAAATCAAAAAAGAAGAAACCAGCAGCAGTTATACTAATAATCCAGCTGATCAAGCTATCCTGTTGAGCACGTCGATTCAAGTACATAATTTAGCGTATTAAAATCATTGATAAGCTCACTATTAGTAAGATAATAGTGAGGAAGTTAGTTATTTTTACATCCAAAGAGCTACCCAATCTTATCGGGTACAATACTACTATTTTTTTTCATAAAAAATTATATTTAGCAATAACACGTTAATGTAACGCCCAAGACAGCTAAATTTGCGATATGATCAACCAAAATTATGAAATACTACCAATCAAACGTGCTGAATGGAGCAAGTGCTTAGTCACCATATGCTCAGTCATATATTCTGCCTATACACTTAGCTATCCTTTACTACTGCAAGCAACAGAACAGAGCGAATATGAATCCTGCTTTTTTGTCAATAATCTTAACGAATATCCTATCGGTAACAAAGGAAACTTACAAAAAATAAATCGTACCTCTTCTTACATTGAGTACAATACGCATCGATTTGAGCAAAAGAAATGGATCAATAAAGTAAAAAACTGCATGAATTCAATCTATTCGGTCAAAACAGGTAAACTAGCTTGGAAGTATATAAATAATGAGCATGATCATGATATAATCTTCAATTTTTTAGATAACTATAATGACGTATTGAACAAAGAGAGCTGGCAATACTACCTATCTCATATTAACCCTTATTCTATTGATCAGCTTGTATTTGATATAATAGAGAGAAAATACCCTTTAGAAGAGGTGCTCCCTTACCTAGGCAAGGAAAGCCTGCGCCGTGCTTACTACTATCTGATACAGACCATCAAAAAAAATGATAATCCCAATAGTAATAGACTTCCCATTATCATAGAAGGCTTATGTCACCTACCTAAGACTATCATAGAAGAAGAGGCGACTACAATACTCAAAGATATCATGATCAATCATTCTAATACGTATACAAGAAAAGTAGCGATCAAGACATTAGGAGCAATAGGTAAACAAGAAGATCACGATCTAGTCAATCAGCTGCTATCGATAGTGCAAAAAAATCCAGATGATATTATTTTCAGCTCAGAAGCAGTCAAAGCACTTAAAAAGCTGCAAAATAAGAATATTTTCACATGGCTAGCAAGTTCTTTTAAAGAGGAAAAAAAAAGAGCATCCCCAAACTATGAGCGACTAAAGAAGAAGATAGAACTCATGGGGCATTCTGGAGATTCACGCAGTTTAGCACTTCTTCTAGACATGTTGAAGAATCCTCACCTAGAAGAATCAGCTGCTAAAGGGTTAGGTTGGCTGAAGCAAGAAAATGCTATTCTCGACCTTACAAATAGGATGAATGGTGTAATTAACACATACAATCAACATAAAGGTAGCTTCACAGAAGACCAAAAAGAAAAAGAAGATCACGAAGAAGTAGGAATTGGCGAGCAATGTGAAGACATTGGAAAAGGTATTATGCTAGCACTAGGACATATAGGCAGTACAAACTCCCTTGATATTATTCTCAGAACGTTGGCATTAGACCTATCTGAACATTACCAGCTTTATTATACTACTGTCAATGCCTTGGAAGCGCTCGGTCAACTCAACTATACTGATGAAAGTGACCGCCAAAAAGCACAAGAAGCTTTACAAGAATTCTTAAAAAATAAGAAAAAGCAACGCTTTCACGCTACAGCAAATTTAGTCTTAGCACGTCTCTCTCCTACAATTCATCTAGGAAAAGAAAAATACAAATCTATCATAGACTATTTTAACACTTACCAACAAGCGTATAGAAAACTGAACAAAGATCTTAAAAGTATTCAAGAAGTGATTCATAATTCTCAAGAGGACATAGTAACCCGTCAAGCTGCCTCTCATTTATGGTTAAGAGCGCTGTATCGCTCCAACTTTATTTCTAAAGAAGTAAAGAACCTAAATAACAATACACTCCAGGATCAGCACGCGGATACACAAGAAGATAACCCCTATTATGTATTGGTAAAACTGACGTCAGCAATCCCCATATTATCGAAAAATTTTTATATGCTTTATATATTTTACATAATATGCTTAGTAAACGCAGGAATGACTATTCATGCTTGTGTCAAAAAGAAGTGCATCAAATGGCTATTCAAAATAATTAAGTTGCATATCAAGAAATCAAAAACAACATCTAAAAAAAGGAGCTGAAATATCTCTCGAAAAAGGAAAATATGCAAAAAACTATTGCAGAGTTAAATACTAGTAAAATCGTTTTTTCTCAAAAAATGCTGTCAAATAAGAGAGTGCCAGTAATAAAAAATAATCTAAAAAACGACCTGTTTTTGCTTTAATCTAGTAAATAATAAGAGATACCTTTAACCTCAAAAATTCAAACAAATAGCTAAAAACAGGGCATTTAGTTAAATATCATGTACAAGATAGAGCGAACTTCGATTTTTCAATTATTTTTCTTTAGGAAACCAAATCCCATGAAAGATTGTTGAATCACTGTGTAGCCACTGCTTGTTTGTGGAAAGTCATTGGATGATAGCTTGACGTTGATGATACATATAGAGTAATTTCTGTGCACATGGTATGATCGTCTCTTCGTTGTCTAAGGGTCTTTTAGACATTAATGATCGATAGAATAGCTACGAATTGACTGGACCAAGGTGCCAAGACATAGATAATACATCTAGATCTGTGTATCTACTTAGGTAAATTTTAAGCTAATGATACCGCTTTTCCCATAGATGACGACGGTATTGTTGACCTTTTTGATACGTGATTCCTTACCAATAGTAAAGCTGCTTACGTCAAGTGTATCGATAGGCTGGAACGTTCTTTGGAGCTTAATAGTATAAAGTGCTACCCTTCCTCGTTTGTGTACAAACAATTGCTCTTGACCATATGGAAATAGTATCAGTGGAGAATCTCCGCTATCAATGCTTAGTTCAGGTGGCAATTGATATTTGTAGTGAACAAAAGTATATTTATTCTTTTTGCATTGTATCTTTACCAATTCTTGAATGTTAGGAAAAAAAGCAGCTGTCACTTGTATGAATAAAAATGGACCTTGTGTTTCAATATGTATGCGGTCGTCTAGTGGTATGGTTTGTTCTAAAGTATGTTTAGCTACGAAGGAAGATGTTTTAAGATCATAGATATAACATTTAAGAAGAACGGTTGTTATGTCTTGAGAAAAAGAAGCTAGGAGCATTTCTTGCTTGTATACAATCAGTATGTGCTGGCTTGTAGGCATAGAGGCAACATACAATATATACTCATTATTTGCCATCGAAACACCTTGTATAGGGTTCACTTTTGTTATATCCCATTGTATCCATGTTCTGTTTTTAGATTCTAAGGTGATGAAGTGCCCCTTACCTATGCTATAGATAACAGTGGGGCAATAATATAAAGAACATTGATTTTTGTTTCTAGTTAGTTTGAATCTCCGTATTATACGCGCTTGAACAAGGTCGAACAAAAGCAGCTCAGGTTTGGAAGTAGCAATAATAATTAGGTTGTTGTCACTTATCTCCTGCATGGCAACAATGGTACCCTCAAAGGGAGATGAGCATTGTTTTGTGGAGGCGCCTTTAGCATCATATGGATGAAAAACAAGGAACTGTGTACATTTTTTTACGTAGCAATACCATTTCGAGAGCAGGTATAGATCAATAGGTTGGTTTGTAGGTAGCTCTCGATGAGATAGATACTTGATTTTATGATATGGGGTTGGCGTATAGTACTGGCGTATACGTTCTATGATAGGTGTCGGCGTGTACTGATTGGTTGCTTTTCTCACATATCCGTACACCAGTAGCTGGTCTTTGGCATTATTTGGTGTGATAGGCTCCTTGGCAGTAACATACAGGGTAGGGATACCCCATAAGGCGATGAATGGGAAGAGGAGGGCAATGAGGTATTTTTTGTTGAAGTGTGGTCTGGACATATGGTTCAATGATAAGGCTTTAGAGGCTAGGGTGTTTTTGTACTTGGGAATTTATAACTGCTAGCATAGATTATTAATACGCCAATAGTATAAAATATTGGCGACCTATCCCCAAACATATTGCCTGCATGGGCATTGTTCCTAGCGGTAGAGGAGATGTGCATGGTACCCAATATAT
>JBCCTJ010000017.1:0-19439 GCA_039198585.1 Bacteroidota bacterium | reverse complement strand
TCTAATAGACGTTCTACAGCTTGTTGCTTTATACCTTCCCAGGTTACTTGATTTATTTCTTTTTGTTGTTTATTCATGATTAAAAAATTTAAAAGTGTAAAATTGTTTTTTTACTTTGACACAATTAAATGATTTAACCCGGTAAAACTAACCGCTTTTTGGTACTTTTTTCATTTTCGGGGATTTTTACAATTTTTATCAACTATTCTTAGCTAGAAAAATGTTAATAGAGTCGGCTATAGAGCTATTTTTTAATAATTTCTACAGCTTCCTATTCTCCTGCCTGCACCTTTGTATTCTCTCGACTGACCACCGATTTAGTTATGATGTAAAATTTTGCTTTTACATGCTTAATTTGCTTAGAGTCATATGAGTTTTCTTGGAAGAAGAACTTTTTTTTGATGATAGGATAATATTTTTTGTAACTAGAAGGTATCAAGTAAAACATCTTTTCATATTCATAAGTTGGGATAGAGTTTATACCTTGAAGAAAGACAAGGTATCCATGATCTCTTTCAAATTCATAGAATACAGAAAATGAGTCGACCTCAAATGGTTTGGAAGGTTCAGAAAAGGCCAGAATATCAATCATTATTTTACCAGTTTGATCTATCTCGATTCGAGCCTTAATTGTAAAATTATGCTCCTCGGATATATAATCAACTGCATCAGTGAAGAGCAGTGCTTGCGGATCTATGGTTTCACCCAATCCAAAGACTCCAAATCCGAACTCATGACCTTCAGCACTATGCTCATGTCTTATTTGACGAATTCTATTCCGATAAATCAAGTATCCAACAAGTACTATGCCCAGTAAACAGGTGATCTTTATTGGCAACAATACTGATTGCTTCTTGGGTTTTGGAGGATTTGGCTGCTCCTGTTGGTAGGCAGCTTGCTGCGCTTTATTTAGCGCTCAAGGGTACACAATTGTACTAAAAGTAGCAAAAAGAAAATCAATCCAAGCACTCTCTTGGCTAATACGTAAATAGAATGTAGTTCGAAACTCCTTTCAAGCATGTTAGAAATAATTATATGATATTTGCATATCAAAAAAAGAAGTAGTGTCTAAATAGCTAAAATAATAACAATGGTACTAATTTCTTTTGGCTCTTTACGCAAAATAGAATAGAAGCGGGCCTGATAAGTATAAAATGCTCTAGCATAAAATATTGCTCATTTTTAACTTTTTACTTCTTATTTTCTTTCTTACTATTGATCAAAGCATAGCAGAAAATTAAAAATAAGCCTAATGGGAAAAGAGTAATAATCATGATGGTAGCGTAGTGTATTTTTCTCTTGGTTCTGATAAATGTGAATAAAGGCAACTTACCCTCTGCATAGCTTGCTATATATGCATTTTTATTTTTGGTTGGTTCTAGCTCTTTTACTGTCAACTGGAAAGGGAGTATGGACCATTTTTTAGAAAAAGGGATTAAACGCATTTTAACTTGATCAGTATTCTTTACTTTAAGGTGCTCTAGATTGATTACTTTTCTATCCGCTATTTTCTTAAAATGATCAAACCATACGATATCATCAGGTAATAATGTAGACGCAGCTGCATCAACTGGAGGATAAGATATTAGGTGCAATGTGTACACATCCGTATAAAAGAAAAAAGGCACTTTTTGAGTACTATTCTGATGAAAATCAGTTATTACATATCCCTCCTGATTATTGTAAGTAGTCCAATGAAGGGGAATGTTGAATACGCAGTACTCTGGAGGCGCGGGCTGCTCGAATACATCTAAATCATCATTGAGATCAACTACAGAATATAAGGTAATCTCAGTTGGATTGACTGCCTTTAGAGAGAGGATATTGATCAAGCCCACAGCAAGACAGTAATAGAGCTGTCTCATACTATGAGAATACCGAATTAAATAAGAAAAATAACTATTCATTACTTGTGTGAAAATGTTTTATGCTACATTTTTAATACATCATGAACTTTGCACTGTTCGTTAGCATCTTAGTAGGCAGTAGCAAAGAGTACGCGACGCTGAGAAGACTTCCTAGTATAAATACATCGACCAGCTTCTTCGCTACTATCAAAAGGAATACAGCGAATAGTCGCTTGGGTCATCTGCTTAATAGCCTCTTCTGTAGCTGTGGTACCATCCCAGTGAGCCATAACAAAACCTCTATCTCGTTGCATGATGTTCTGTAGCTGATCCAAGTGATCAACGTAGTGTATGCTTTTTTTCTGAAAAGCTAGTGCGCGTTTGTAGAGATTATCCTGAATAGCTATGAGTTGTTCTTCTACCACACTGACTAACCTGTCAAGTGAAATGACTCTTTTTTCTCCTGTATCACGGCGCAACATTTCAATTGTATGATTGGCTAGGTCACGAGGTCCTAACACAAGTCGGAGGGGGACTCCTTTTTTTTCATATTCATGAAATTTCCATCCCGGCTGATGGGTATCCCGTTGATCTAGCTTGACTCTTATACCGTGACTGGCTAGCGTTTTCCTGATCGAGGTAGCTTTTTCGATGAGTATCTCTTGGGAGGTACCTGATCGAAATACAGGAATTACAACTACCTGAATAGGCGCTATTCTAGGAGGAATAGTAAGGCCTTGATCATCACCATGAACCATAATCAAGGCTCCTATCAGCCGCGTAGTAATTCCCCAAGAAGTCCCCCATACATGAGTGAGAGCTCCCTCTTGATTGACAAAGCGCACATCAAAGGCTTTCGCGAAATTTTGGCCCAAGAAATGAGAAGTTCCTAGCTGCAAAGCTTTACCATCTTGCATAAGAGCCTCCATTGTATAGGTAGCCTCTGCTCCTGCAAAGCGTTCGTGAGCTGTTTTTTCGCCTTCGATGAGTGGAATAGCCAATTCATTACGAATGATATCACAATAGACTTGGAGCATCTGGTGTGCGTGATCGAGGGCTTCTTCTCTAGTATTATGGGCAGTATGTCCTTCCTGCCATAAAAATTCACTCGTTCGCAAAAAAGGGCGCGTACGCATTTCCCAGCGAACTACATTAGCCCATTGGTTGATGAGCATGGGTAAGTCGCGATAAGATTGAATCCACTTTCGAAAACTTTCCCAGATAATAGTTTCTGATGTTGGCCGCACTACCAAAGGACTTTCAAGACGAGCATTGGGGTCAAGCATGATGCCTTTGCCATCTGCATGGGTAGTCAGGCGATAATGGGTTACAATAGCACATTCTTTAGCAAATCCTTGGATATGATCTTCTTCTTTAGCAAAGTAAGAAGCGGGTATTAGCAATGGAAAATAGGCATTTTGATGGCCTGTCTCTTTAATTTTTTGATCTAGAAGGTTTTTAACTGCTTCCCAAAGAGCATATCCATAGGGTTTAATGATCATAGCACCACGTGGTGCTGTTGGTTCTGCCAGGTCAGCCTGCTTGACTAATTCATTATACCAAGCAGAAAAGTTTTCCTTAAGGGGGGTCAGTTTTTTGTTCATAAAAAATACCTTTCAGCAAAAATAAAAGATTTTTTAATAAAGGAGTTTAAAGTCTGACTCTGTAAGGATGCTGAAAAATCATATGCTTCTCTTTATCAAAGCTGCTTTAGTCAGGGGCAGTCAGGATAATACGAAACTGTAAAAATCATTAAAAAATAGCTCTTGAGGCTACTTTAGTAACATTTTTCTAGCTAAGAATAGCTGATAAAAATTGTAGGAATCCCCGAAAATGAAGAAAAGTACCTAAAAGCGATGAATTTCAACGATTTTTTTCTATGGACATGAAGGCCCCCCTTCTCTAGAGCTCATATGAAATTTTTTTAAACAAAAACGTATCTACTTCTGACTGCCCCTAGTCACTTAGCGGTAAGACTTATTCGCATACGGTCAGCGGGGACTTTTTTACTGTAAAAGAGATATACTTTTTACCCAAAACTTGAGAAAGTGGAGAATGAGGGATTCGAACCCTCGACCCCTTGCTTGCAAAGCAAGTGCTCTAGCCAACTGAGCTAATTCCCCAATTAGAAAGCAAGTTTATAAAACGTAGGGCTCTTAGGCTAGCTTTGTACAAAATTGCGATAAAAATCAACAATAGTGGCTATTCCTTTGAGATAGTTCTCAATGCCAAATTTTTCATTAGGGGAGTGAATATTATCATCATCGAGGCCTATACCCAATAGCGCTATTTCAGCATCTAATTTTTCATGTAAAGTTGTTAAGACAGGAATGCTTGCCCCATGCCTCATGCAGAGTGGGGGTTTCCCCTTCCAAGTATCTTTAAAGGCTTTTTTCATTGCTTGCACTGACCTCGACTGGCTAGGAATCAGCAAAGCATTACTGCCTGCTGTTTTCGCAATAGTAACCTGCGTGCCTGCAAGTGCTGGAAGTGTCTTAGCAAGATGATGAATATGCTCCTCAAACTGGTGTTGAATAGTAGTCCATTCTTGATCGGGTACAAGACGCATGGATAGAATCGCATGAGCAGTAGCTGGCAGTACGGTTTTTTTCTTGCCTATCGTTCCTCCCCAAATACCGTTGACTTCTAATGTAGGGCGTATAGTAAGACGCTCTATCGTATTATACCCCTTTTCTCCTACATTGGCTTGAAGGCCTATATCTTTTTGATATGTATTAGGAGTAAAGGCATCATTGACTAAGCTTTTTCTTTCTTCTTTTGATAAGGTTCGTACATCATGATAAAACCCAGGGACTGTAATCTTTTGATCATCATCACGGAGGTGGGCAAGCAATGTACAAAGCGCATGAATAGGGTTATTCACTACACCACCATAGCTTCCTGAGTGCAAATCTCTATTAGGCCCCTTAATAGTGATTTCAAACATCATAGCCCCTCTAAGACCCACTAAAATAACAGGCTGATCGGGTGAAGGCATGGATGTATCCGATACTAGGACAACATCTGCTTGGAGCATTTTTTGGTTCTCCTTTTTTTCTAAAAAGGGAGCTAGATTGGGGGACTGTATTTCTTCTTCTCCCTCTATTAAAAACTTAACATTACAAGGGAGCTGCTCTGTTCGTACCATGACTTCAAAGGCCTTAATCTGAGCGAATAGCTGCCCTTTATCATCAGCTGCACCACGAGCATAAATGCTTCCTTGGCGGATGTTAGGATCGAAAGGAGGCGTATCCCAAAGATCAAGAGGATCAGCAGGCTGTACATCATAGTGACCATAAACTAGAATAGTAGGTAACAAAGGGTCTATCATTTTCTCAGCATAAATAATAGGCTGACCTGCTGTTTGGATTAATTGAGCTTCATCTGCTCCTGCTTCCACCAAATGATCTTTAATATAGGTAGCTGCTTTTTGCATGGCTGCCTGGCAGGTAGGATCAGCTCCTACAGAAGGAATGCGTAATAGCGCTAAGAGCTCTTCTAAAAATCTTTTTTGATGGCTTTCTATATAATGTTCTATGATCGGTGTCATAATAATAATTTCTAATACGGCGATATTACAAATTATTTTGTATCTCAAGCTTTTTTTACCAAAAAGAGTATTTATCTATCCAACCAGTACCCGCTCATTAGTCGCAATCCTTTCATCATTTACTATTTTTTTCCATTTTTGGTAAAAATGATACCCAACTCCATAAATAGCAAAAAAGAGAATAGTAAGCACAATGTATCTTTCCCATCTTACTCCTATTTGAGTATCAGACTGATTATCAGGATGGTTAAGTGACTTGTCTGGCTGACTCAACAGGGCCTGCTCCTCTTGAGTATTAGAAGTGATGCCATGATTTATTAAATCATAAGTCTTATGGCTATCGAGATGACTAGCATTCGGTGCTGGACCATCATGAGTAGAGCTCTTTTCATGATTTGCTCTTGGATGACCTTGTCTGCTTTTCAGTCTATCACGCAATGCAGCTGTAGTCAAAATAGTCCAATCAGGATCATTTAGCTCCTTGATCACGACTTCTTTTTCCTCCACAGAAAGCTGTTCAATAAGTGGTTTGACATAATTGCTAAAAGCTACAATCGTAGCAGGATAGGTTTGGACAAATTCAGTATAATTGTTGATAGGATTTTCATTGAACAACTGCAATTGAAAGCGATTATATAACCCTTTTTTGAGCTTCGATTGGTAGTATACCAAATATAGGCTGCTGCTATCCTCGTTGACAATCATACTATCTTCTTCTGGTCGCACAGCAAATAAAAAGTCCTTGAACTGGGCATCATCTAAAAATAAGTTAAACTTTCGTTGTTCAATGATCGCTTGTATACTTTGATCAACTTCATTGACAAGCCCCTTCTCTTTAATGTGATACAAATAAGCTTCTATGATTACTATTGTAGCTCCCAATCTTAAAGGGTTGCTAAGCTGGTCTAGGCTATTGTCATAATTAGCATCCCATAGTTGATTACCCCACTCAGCAAGTGCTCGATGGAGTCCGTACAACTTTTGAAAAGTAGTTATGGTTCCAAGTGGAAAGTCAAGTTCTTCGCTTCTTAGGGAAAGATGATCGACCTTTAGATCAGCTTCGTAAAGGATAGTCCCCTTCAATGCCTGCTCAAAAAAGTTGTTAATATCAATTTTAAACTGCCTGATCAAACTAATGAGCTTACGTTGCTTTTCATTCTTTTGCTGAATAAAGAGCGCTTCCATTCCGTTGGTCATTTCTTGGCTGTATCTGATAAAAAAATTTGGATCCTGTAACATGTCAATGGCTTGCTGTAGGTTAAAACGAGTATCACTTTGCTCATCAAAGAAGGTAGTTTTTTTGAAAATTATCTGGAGATCGGCTTCAAATTGATCATCCAGAATCAGGCGTGCATCAGTAATCAGCTGTTTTTGCTCTGGGGTAAAAGTCTTCTCAGGCGCTTGTTCCAGAGTAACCAACTGATTGAGCAACGTAGCACCTTTCAAAAGTGGATTGATATCAACATCATGTGCTAGCAAAGATTGTAACGAATAGCTACTTACCCAGTGAGTAGCAGCTTCTTGGGCTTCTTTGATTTGGGTATTAAGCCATTCTGTTTTTGACTGACCCAATATCCACAGCCAGTTATCAAGCTTTTTTTTAACTTGGTTTATTTCCTGATTCCAGGCAAAAAAGACCTCCTTTTTAATAGTATCTTTTTGATAATCTATGTACTTAACATCTCTGAAGATACCCAATAAATAATCAAAGAAAATTACACTAGTCAAAGATGTAAGGTTATTTAGCTGTGTAAGATCATGACTAGGGAGAATGGTAGTAAGAATCCTCTTAACTTCTCCATCAATAAGTGTTTTAATAATATCTTGCCTTTGAGGGCTTTTATGTAATATAAAATAATGAGCATCCACCATTAATACATGATTAAGATAATTCACAAGGCAACCTTGAATAGTTTTCTGATGGCATTTTAGCTGGTGCGGAAATAGGGTTAGTTTCCATTGTTTGATAAGCTGATAGAAGTCTTCTTTTCGCTGAAACCACTTTTGGTCATCAATCACTGCATCTTCTTCATGCTTAGCATCGTGGTTATTCTCGTGACTGCCCTGATCAGTAGCATAAACTGAAAAGTTTGTGAACAATGAAAAAAGCACGTAAAAAGAGAAAAATCGATAAAAAGATAATCTTAAATAAATATATAACATAAGCTTATTTTGAGCAAAAATAATCATTTCAGTAAGGGTTCAAAAATTGACATGCTCCCACTGATAAAAAAGCTTTCTAAGCAGTAAATGCTCAAAGAAGAAGATGGATATTTACCAACTCTCTGAGACTACTCAGCAGTTGTTGAATACTTTTCTAGAACATGTTGATATACTAGTTTTTATTCCGGCACACAAGCTTATGAGAAGACCTATTGCTTTTTTTTCAAAGTTGCGTGCAATAGTAGGCTTGCACAGTAGGCATCTTACATCATCCACTTGCTTCAGCAAGTGGATGCTTTTTTGTTACAAATTCAGATACACTTTTTGTATCCTTGCGCATATACCCTTATGTAAATACCAATCTCTTTTTGGCAAGATGTGTTACTCTACTAAGACTTCCAGGAGGTCTATTACAACACTTTCTTGCTTGGAAATTCAAATTTTTGTTACAAGTTAGACACGCCTTACTTATTCTTGACTTCCTATAGAGGAGCAGTCTACTTCCAATTTTAAGCCGCTTCTTATAAGGTAAATGGAAAACCAAGACATCGATATGACATTGAAGAATGTTTAAAGTTCTTTTTTTTCCAGCAGGTAAATTATCAATCAGTTACTTGGTATCACATAATTGAACTAGACAGTCGCTTTCTTGTGATACATGAATCCCGAGAGGAAAAATCAGATATAGAGCTAATATTGGATTCATAAAATATGATAGGTTTGGTTTTAAATAAGTTATATGCACATGTCAATTTGTCTTAAAACTCCACAAAAAATTTGGATAACCTAATGAGATAACAGGTTGCCTGCGCATACTATTAGGAACTATTTTCTCTTTGACAAGTACTTCAAAAGTCGTTACTATATTTTGCAAATACCCCTTTTCAACCAGTTTTTTGAAAAAAGAAGATCGCTTTTGTATAAGCAGTTTTGTTATTTTTTTCTTAGTCGCATCTTTAGATATATTGCCATAAGAAGATGCATGTGTAGTCAAGGTGTAAGTAAAAATAATGAAAAGTATACTTATCACAAATAACTTTTTCTGTAGAGACAAAAGGTCTAAAAAACTTGAAGCAGAGAACTTTTTGAAATAAGCACTGTAAAGGCAGATAATTTAATATGTTTTTTTGTTGTTTATTTATTGACAGCAGTAATATCTATTTGAGGGCAAAAAAATTGGTTTGATATTTTTCAATACTACAATTTGTACTCATATTTTAGTTACTTTACTCGACTAAGCTGTGCATAATGATCTACCCCCACAGGCAGCTTTCTATCTTTGTATTTTTTTAGAAAATGTTTTTTCAAAAAATAATCATTTACCTCATGTAATATTTGCGTAGGCTTACTAGAATCTCTACACAGCTATTCACCGACTTGAGAGGCTCCTAAGGCCGCAAATATCCTATCAAACTTAGAACTATTTTCTTGTAAGCACTTTGTAATGCAAAGTGGATTACTAAGAAGAATATCAGTACTAACCCTTTTTTCTACTTGAGTTAGCCATTCTCTTTTTTGCCTCCATGTAAAATTGACGCTCTTGGGGGTTGAATTTATCTATCGCATAACGAAGCATAGTACGTGGCATATAATGACTGTGTTGATCTAAAAAGTGAAGAAGGCGGCGATGATCTTTCTTGCCTACTTCCCGAAGCATACAGCCAACTGCCTTGTGGATCAAGTCTTCTTTATCATGCAAGAGCTGCTGTGCAATGGCCAGTGTCATATCTAATTGATCATTTTTAATAAAATAAAAAGTTGCTATAATACTGATTCTGCGTCGCCAAAGACTGGGAGACTGTGATAAACGATGGAGTAAATCATGATCGCCCATATGAAGTAAGTAGTGGCCGATAATATGAGGAGCAGATGCATCAACGAGATCCCAGTTATTGACCTGATCAATATGCTCCATATAAAATTGGAAAATACTTTCCTGGTACTTGAGGTTTTTAGCGCTGTATCGTTTGACAAGCACCATGATTGCAAGCAATCTTTTCTCGTGAATCGGTGATTCAATCAGCGTTTTTATCTCTTGTAGAAAAAGATTTTTATAATATCTGTCCGTTATTTTTCGCAAAAAAGGTAAGGTAATGCCGAGAAACTGGTCTCCTTCCCCATATTCTCCCTTTCCTGTTTTAAAAAAACGGGTATGATGTTCAGCGCGCTTGACACTGCTAGCTTGCACAAGTTTAACTTCTATTTGACTAAGAATAAGAGACATAACTGATTGATAAATGTATTAAAAAATACAATTTATATTGGATAGAACAGGGAACCAAATATATGTGAAACTATAGCATAAAATCGCTCAAATAAAATGCGTCCGCAATCTCTTGTGCTTTAGCTGGGAGTCTCAAACTCGTCCGTTTTTTCTATTTTTGACACTACTTCTTTCCCCTATTCTTCCCTTCTCTTGCAAGGATTGTCTAATCTGCTTCCCACTAGAAGGCTTACGTTGATCTTAATATAAGCTTTCGTTACCTTAAGACTAGCTCCACCAGACGAAACAGCACAATAGTTGAGACTCCAGAGGTGGCTCCCCCAAAGTTTTTCTCGTATGACATTCCTAAATTTCTTTCTTAAAGAGAAAGAAAAATACCCCTTAAGTCTTCTTGCAAAATGGCACAAAGCTATTGTGGGGGCATCAATACTGTCATATGGATGTGATTATTTTCACCGCCAAACTACAAAAGCTCACCCTCCCCATTTTAGTACAAGATACCGCAATAGATTTATTCAACTTATCCAACATCTCATCACTAAATACATTTTTCCTATACTTAGGCACGAAAACCAAGTGTACAAAATTTTTAAAAACACAATATCTTCCTGTTCGCCATTTATAATTCATGCTATGAATATGACAAATACTTGTACAGTTAGAAAATGCTAAATAACATTAAGTATGTTAAAAAATATCAAACTCAAAGCCAATCCTAATAAACAGCAAAAGTCATTTTAAGCCAATGGATGGGATGTGCTCGCCATATATGGAATCCCAAAACCAAAGAAGAAAAAGAACAAAGGCTTTATTTATCTACTGAAAAGAGAAAAGAATATCCAACCACAATCAAATTTACAGCTATCTCAAAAACAAAAAAGAAACGCCATGGCTCTTTGATTATCCAAGCATTATTCTACGCAATAGCGTAGCTAACATCAGAGATAATTTTTGTCATCAAGTCAGCCGCAAACTGGTCGATCATGCCGAAACAAAAGTCATCATATTCCAAGACTTAGAAACCAAGATAATGACAAGAAAACCCAAGGTAAAACAAGATTAAAAAGGGAACGATCTACCCAATCGTGCAAGAGCCAAGGCTGGGTTCAACAAGGGAGCTGTCGATAAAATTGGTATAAACTACAACAATACACTGAGTACAAAGCCCATCAAGCAGGGGAAACTTTTTTCAAGGTAGCCTCAAATCACACCTCGCAAAAATGTGCAAATTGCCACCACATTCACCCCAACAATCGAAAGAGTCAATCAAGGTTTCAGTGCATTTGTTGTGGATATACCGATAATGCAAATTTCAATGCAGCTAAAGTCATTAAGCTACGGGCAATACAACTATTACTTAACTCTGGAACGGAGTTATATCTATAGGGGTACTCTCTCTTTTCGACATCGGACGTGGAGCCCACTTAAGAGATAGGCAAGCTAATAAGCTGACTTGTGCAGTGGCGAAGAATCGTTAAAAAATAAGCAATCACCAGACTGCAGAAGCCCTAAACCTTTAGGTTAGGGTAGTTGACTAATGAGTGTCATCTAGAAAAAAATAGTCATATAGGCCATGCTATATATAATCAGCTGTTCAATGGTTGCACTTGTACTAGCTGTCTACTGATACTTTTTTCATCTTGATACAGCACATCATGAGAGGCAAGCTGGGATTAACGAAGGAGTAGGGTTTTCTTCTTCCTAAGAATAGCTATCTTTGTAGGTCTAACTAGTAACCGATATGGCACAACAAAATGTAAAGATAGTTTTTCCGAATGGCAGTGAACAAAATTATCCACTGGGCATTACGGGGGCAGCAATAGCTCGCAGTATTAGCCCTCAACTTGCTAAAAAAGCTTTATCCATTCTTGTGAATGGCTTCACACAAGACTTGAGTAGATCAATCACAACAGATGCCACTGTGCAAATACTCACTTGGGAACATGATAAAGCTAAGCAGGTATTCTGGCATTCCTCAGCTCATTTGTTGGCAGAGGCGATAGAAGCCTTATATCCAAATGTTCATTTAGGGATGGGGCCTCCGGTGGCTAATGGATTTTACTATGATGTGGATTTGAGGGGGCATCAACTAGATGCATCAGGGATTACATCTATAGAAAAAAAGATGAAAGAACTAGCTGCACAGCGGAATAGTTTTCATCGTATACCTATTAGTAAAAAAGAAGCTGTTGCTCACTATCAAAAAAAATTGAATCCCTACAAATTAGAAATATTGGAGAGGCTAGAAGATGGTCAGATTACTTTTTATCAGCAAGGAAATTTTACCGATTTATGCAAAGGAACTCATATCCCTCACACAGGACTGATCAAAGCAGTTAAAATCACTAATATAGCTGGAGCCTACTGGAGAGGAGATGTAAAAAGGAAGCAGCTCACACGTATTTACGGTATTAGTTTCCCCAAAGAGTCAATGCTCCAAGACTATGAAAGGCAGAGAGAAGAAGCAGTAAAAAGAGATCATAGGAAGATTGGCAAAGAGCTAGAGCTCTTCACTTTTTCAGAAGATGTCGGAATAGGTCTTCCTCTCTGGCTACCTAAAGGGACTTTCATTAGGGAACAACTAGTCAGCTTCCTCAAGGCACAACAATATAAGGCGGATTATCAGCCTGTTGTGACTCCACATATTGCCCATAAAAAATTGTATGTCCGCTCAGGTCACTACGATAAGTACCAGAACGATACTTTTCGCCCTATTCAGACTCCTCAAGCAGGAGAGACATTCATGCTTAAGCCGATGAATTGTCCCCATCACTGCGCTATCTATCAAGCCAGTCCGAAATCGTATAAGGAATTGCCATTGCGTTTGGCAGAGTTTGGCACTGTGTATCGGTACGAACAGCATGGAGAGCTCCATGGAATTACGCGCACGCGGGGCTTTACCCAAGATGATGCCCATATATTTTGCACAGCTGAGCAGGTAAAAGGAGAGTTTGCTAAAGTAGTAGACTTAGTGCTAGATATATTAAAAAAGTTTGCTTTTCAGCACTACGAAGTACAAATAGCTGTCCGTGATAGGCCTAAACAAGAACAATACATAGGAGATCCTAGTCACTGGGACAAAGCAGAAAAAGCAATTCAAGAAGTAGTGCAAGCAAGGAGCTTGCAGGCACATGTTGTACCAGGCGAAGCCGCTTTTTATGGACCTAAGCTTGACTTCATTGTTCACGATGCACTAGGAAGGAAGTGGCAAATGGGCACTATTCAGTTAGATTATCAGTTGCCAGAGCGATTTGATCTAACTTATGTAGGAGAAGATAACCAAAAGCATCGCCCTGTTATGATTCATCGCGCTCCTTTTGGTTCGCTGGAAAGATTCATTGCTATTTTGCTAGAGCATACGGCTGGCAAGCTGCCTCTTTGGCTGGTACCTACACAAGTAGTGATCTTGCCCATCGGCAAAGCACATGTTTCCTTCGCTACTGCTGTGGTAGACCAGCTTAACCAGCAAGGTATTCGCGCAAAGCTTGATGAACGAGATGAAAAAATTAGTCGAAAGATACGCGATGCCGAAGTAGCTAAAGTTCCTTATATGGCGATTGTTGGGGATCAGGAAGTGTCCAACAAGCAATTAGCCCTCAGGAAACAAGGGGCTGGCCAGCAAGGAATGATGACGATCGAGCAATTAATAAAAGAACTTAATAGCAAAGAATAGAAATAATTTTATAAGTTTTGAGACTTTAAGAACTAACCAATCAAAAAGCCATGAAAAAGAAAATTTATGATTATGTCAAGCGAATCCTACTGATTATTCACTTTTTCTTCTTTAGCCTGGCTGCTGTCCAAGGGGCGAAAAGCAAGTTTTCTGAAGAAGAAATAAACTGCACGGTAGTTTATCTAGATGCGCTTGGTGGAGGAACCCTCACTGATGTACCTAATTGGATCGAGGATGAGAAAAAGTTGAAGAGTGCCTTTAGAAGGCTATATCGTAAAATAGTCGAGCGAGATGATAAAATAGAAAAAAATAAGAAAAAAATAAGTGATGAAGAGATTAGCAGATTAGGTAAGTATATCCTGAAAAAGGATATTGAGCAACATATTCCAGATAACTATGTGAAGAAAGATGAACTGGAATTTGGTTGGAAAATAGCAGCCACTCTAGGGATATTATCTAGCATTGTTCTAGCTGTACTTTTCGCGTATGACCAATATAAGAAGAATAGGCTAGCTCAGTAATGAATGAGTAGCCCTGAAAAGATAAATTCTTTGCAATAGCCTAAAAAATAATTTGACCTTGTGCATGAATCATCTACTTCAAAAAAGCAAGGTATAATTGTATCCAAAAAATCATTTTTGTTGGTTTTCCTTTAATTACTCCAAAGATTCTGAAAGGCATATTTTCATGAAAACAATTCACATTAAGGCAGCGCAGAAAGGCTTTATTTTTCGGTTTGAAAATTTAAGCAAAATGCTACCGATCACCAACATGAATGATTTACAGCAAGAATGCCTTGCAGACTGTTAGCTGAAGATTGGTTGTTAGCAGTCATCTATTATATGATGATGACCTTGAGCTAAAAGAGAAGCTAGCGGAATGCTTGTTATTTTTAGATCGCTTGGAACAAAGATTAGGTGAAAAAGTGACATGGATAGTAGGGAATGTCTTTGAGCTCAAGCTACTGAAAGAGGTTTTTAATAGGCCGAAAGAGAAAACAATATAAGAAAATGAGGCATCTGAACGAATGTAAAAGCAACTCAGTAATGAAAAATGGTATGTGGTATATGCTTTTCATGGTACCAGTGAGGAGATATACTTAATCAGATTTTTACAGGGAACTTTAGTCAATCTAGAAAAAAAGTATGATGAGGTATATTTTATGCGCAATGAGGAGCAATATACGATCTATGATTTTGAACAGGTGCGAGGACTTCAGCACGATTTTTTTCTCTTTTTAAAGGAGGAAGGTGCGCAAGAGATATCTTATTAAGTGCTTATCGAAGCAAAAGGGAATGAATACTTAGGACATGATGTCACATTCAAAACATGGAAAGGGGATTTTTTGCAAGCTATTACAGTGCAATATGTGCAAAGAATCATCAAAATTAGAATGAAACTTATAGGTTGATGGACCTTCCCTTCTTTAACAAGGATTATAGCACGGTTTTCAAACAAGCTTATCGAGGTATTTTGTAGCTGCTGGGTGAGGCCTTGTTCTCTTGAGTTCTGTCAAGGTCACTTTTTCTTGCTACTAAATAGCTGACGTGCTTGTCGACTGGTTTGCGCGCGAACTAACGCTGTAGGAACCTGTTTAATCGCAGCAATGGCATCAGCAATAGCGGGTAGATAACAGGGGGTATTTCGTTTTCCTCGATAAGGGACTGGAGCGAGATAGGGACTGTCTGTTTCTAGCAATAAGTATTGTAAGTCAATGGCTTGAATCACAGCAGGTAAGTGGCTTTTTTCGAAAGTAATGATGCCTCCTATGCCTAAAAAGAATCCCATTTTCGTAATTTCTATGGCTTGCTCTAGATTACCCGTAAAGCAGTGAAAGACGCCTCTTGTGACGCCAGACTTTTGAACGACCTGAATGACTTCATCTAAGCTATTGCGCGCATGTAGCACAACGGGCAAGTTTTCCTCTTTGGCCCACGATAGCTGTTCTTCTAGCGCTTGAATTTGCTCTAGCTTATATTTACTACTCCAGTAGAAGTCAAGGCCTATTTCTCCAATGGCGATAAAGGGATGCTGATTGAGCCATGGCCGCATGGCTGCTAACGTATCGGGGTACTCTTTATTAACGGAGCAGGGGTGCAATCCTAGCATAGCATAGCAAAATCCGTGATAGGCCTCTTCTATAGCTAGCATCGGCTTGATCGTAGCAAGATCCAAGTTGGGCATATAGACTGCCTCTATACCAATGGTTTGACAGGAGTTGATAATAGCAGGGAGATCACTGACTAGCTGCTGATCATAGAGGTGGGTATGTGTATCGATCATAAAAAAGGGCAATTAGTAGAGCGAAGTATTATAACAGTAGATGAAATAATCATAGTTGATAACTCCATGTTACATTTTGCAGGTTGTCTTGCACAGCCATGCCTTCTTGCTGTAGGGCATGGCGAATGATATCTACTTGATCATAATCTTTTTGCTGTTTGGCTTCTTGGTATTGTTTGATAAGTAATTGGATCAAATCCGTAGGCTTGGGGGGTAAGTAAAAACCAAGGATCTCTCCCATGAGAACATCATAGGTGGTATGAAGCTGCTTCCATGCTTTTTGACTGACTTGAGAGCGGGTATACTCTCCTCTATGCAAAGCCCGTATATAACGGCTGAGCTCAAAGAGATTAGCTAGTAACTGGGGTGTGTTGAGATCATCATTGAGGGAATCATAGCAAGCATAACTAGTTGCGATAATAGCGCTAGATAACTTTTCATTTGGGCTGTTAGGGTTTGCAGGGGGTTGTTGATTAAGATCTTGGCTGATTTTCCAGCTATTGAGCAGCTTACTGTACTGCTTAGCAGCCCGCTGCAATGCCTCATCTGTACAGACAATAGGACTACGATAATGAGCATGCAAGAGAAAAAAACGGACAATCATCGGGTGATATCCTTGAGAAAGTAAAGGATGATTGCCTTGGAAAACTTGCTGGAGAGTGATGAAGTTACCTGCTGACTTGCTCATCTTTTGGTCGTTTAGTTGCACTAAGTTATGATGCATCCACCAGCGGGCGGGCTCTTTGCCTGTTAGGCCGATGGCTTGTGCTATTTCGCACTCATGGTGAGGGAAAGTTAAATCTAGTCCTCCTCCATGAATGGCAAATTGGGGCCCTAAATATTGATGACTCATGGCAGTACACTCTAAGTGCCATCCTGGAAATCCTTCTCCCCAAGGGGATGCCCATCGCATGATATGCTCTTGGTCGGCTTTTTTCCAGAGAGCAAAATCAGCAGGATGTCGTTTTTCGCTTGTTCCAGTGAGATGGCGTGTACCTGTCATCAGCTCTTCTATTTTTCTGCCTGAAAGTGAACCATATACATGGTGCTGACTATACGCTTCTACATCAAAGTATACGGATCCATTGATTAGATAAGCTAGTCCTTTGGCTAGAAGTTTTTCTACCATAGCAATCTGCTCAGGGATGTGTCCTGTGGCGCATGGCTCTATAGTAGGAGGTAGTACTCGCAGCAGCTGCATATCTGCACGATAACTATTGGTATAATGCTGCGCTACTGCCATAGGATGGCGCTTTTCTTTGGTTGCTTGTGCTATGATTTTGTCTTCTCCTTGGTCAAGGTCACTGACCAAATGGCCCACATCAGTAATATTGCGGATGTAGGTGACTTGATAGCCTAGGTACTTCAAGTAGCGAAAGAGTAAATCAAAAGTAATGCCACTTCTGGCATGCCCTAGATGGGCTGCCCCATAAACAGTAGGGCCGCATACATAGATCCCTATGGATGATTGGGGTGGATAAGAAAAGAGTTCTACTTTTCGTGACCGTGTGTTATATAAATGTAGAGAGGTTCTCATATTGCAAAACTAGGTCAAAAGAGAAAAATAGCACATCAAAATCTGAGAATCAATGTTGCTGAAAAAGAGGTTTAGATTGCATTAGTTCTTTAGCTTCCTCCTTAATGGCCAAAAGGCTACTCTCATGCTGGTAGGCAGTTAGCGCGCGATGGATCAAATCGACAATGCGCTCGATTTCGTTGTCTTGTATACCACGTGTGGTGATAGCTGGTGTGCCGATTCGAATACCCGAGGTAGTCCAAGGGGAAGAGGGATCAAAGGGAATCATATTTTTATTGACGCTAATGCCAGCTTTTTCCAATGCTTTTTCTGCTTCTCTACCCGTTATGTTCTGCTTAGTAAGATCGATGAGGAATAGGTGATTGTCTGTTCCTCCACTAACAATAGTATAATCTTGCTTTTGCAATGCTTGAACCATTCGCTGAGCATTTTGGCGAACTTTTTGCATATAGTGATGATAAGAAGGCTGCAAGGCTTCAGCTAGTCCAACTGCTTTAGCAGCAATAGAATGCATCTGCGGGCCGCCTTGTGTACCAGGGAAAACGGCACTATCAAGCAAAGAGGACATGGATCTGAGATGACCTTTGGCGTTGCGGATACCTAGTTGATTGTCATCATCTTCTCCCATAAGAATCATGCCGCCTCGGGCACTTCTTAGCGTCTTATGGGTAGTAGTCGTTACGAGATGGCAGTGGGGAAAGGGATTATTAAGTAAACCGCATGCAATGAAGCCAGCAGTATGTGCAATATCAGCTAGCAAGAAGGCTCCTACTTGATCAGCTGCTTCACGCAAAATGGCATAATCCCAATCACGGCTATAAGCAGAAGCACCAGCAATCACTAGTCGAGGTTGCTCTTGTATGATTTGACGGGCTACTGCAGTGAAATCGATGGTGCCCGTTGGCTGCTGTACCCCATAAAAAGAGGCACGGTATAAGCGGCCAGAAAAATTGACTGGAGAACCGTGGGTAAGATGTCCTCCATGAGACAAGTTAAAGCCAAGAATTTTATCTCCCGGCTGCAATAGAGCGAGCATGACTGCTGCATTGGCTTGACTGCCAGAGTGAGGCTGTACATTAGCATATCCGACATTGAAAAGTTTTTTGGCAAGTCTGATTGCTTCATCTTCTACAGCATCTACTACCTCACATCCTCCATAATATCGTTTTTTTCCTGGATAGCCCTCTGCATATTTGTTGGTGAGCACACTGCCCAGTGCTTCTAGCACATCATCAGAGACAAAGTTCTCAGAGGCAATCAGCTCAATACTGTTTTCTTGGCGTTTTTTTTCTTTTGCGATCAGTGATCGAATATAATCTGCATTCATGACGATATTTTTTGTTGTCTATATCTATATAGTTTTTTGAGCCTATACAATAACAGAAAGAATTGCACAGATACGCTTACAATCAAGAGAGTACCTTATTGCTGAATATATTCAGTAATGCCTCTCTATACCAAGAAAGGATCAAGTAGCCCTATAGCTGCTAGACCTACCAGTATTAATCAGTTATAGTTCCCTTCATAGAGATGATTGATCGTACTCAAGGGTGCTGCTATGAATAAAATAGCCAAAATAGATTGCTGAGCATTTTCTAGCGAAGTCATATCTGCACTGTAGTCGAAAAAGCGAATCATACCAAAAACTAAAATGAACATACAGCTAAAGCTACTGCCCATGAGCAATGGCATATTGGCTTCTTTCCTATACTTTTACTTCATTTTAATTTCCTTTTGCCATATATTCCCAAATAATAGAGGCCTATACCAAAAAAAGCCTATAGCAAAATAAAGAAGCGACAATAAAAGAGTAATAAGAATCATATTGCATAATAGTAAGTTTTATCTAGTAATAGTAGTTACAATATAAAGTTCTTATCTGGATAAGCAACCTACACACGATACAGCTGACTACAGGGTGTTGATAACCAGTAAAATCTCTACTTACTAGAGCTACATGGATTGACTCACATAAAATAAGAGAGCTGATTGCTGGTTAAATCATTTAATTGTGTCAAAGTAAAAAAACAATTTTACACTTTTAAATTTTTTAATCATGAATAAACAACAAAAAGAAATAAATCAAGTAACATGGGAAGGTATAAAGCAACAAGCTGTAGAACGTCTATTAGAGACAAAAGAATTATCAGGAAAAAATGGTG
>JBCCTJ010000016.1:0-20910 GCA_039198585.1 Bacteroidota bacterium | reverse complement strand
TGTCTCTAATAGACGTTCTACAGCTTGTTGCTTTATACCTTCCCAGGTTACTTGATTTATTTCTTTTTGTTGTTTATTCATGATTAAAAAATTTAAAAGTGTAAAATTGTTTTTTTACTTTGACACAATTAAATGATTTAATCCCCATAAATTTCTTTGAGCTGACCTTGTATCTGTGTATTACTTAATCCTTTGGCATAAAAAGCTATTATTTGCTTATCTAAGCCTTGGAAGCGGGTTTGGTTCTTTCGAATAATCTGAGGATCGAAGGTAGAATCTCTGTCCCTAGGTGTTTTTATACTAAACGCGCCTTGCGTAGACTTTAGCGTCTTTTCACTATAACCGTTTCGATTGTTCTGTTTCTTGCCTCTGGAGTATTTTTAATAACCTACGTGGTTCGCTAACTCTGCATCTAAAGCAGCTTGAAGTGTTTTTTGAAAAAGTTTATCAAAAATACCTGACTTGCCTACAAGCTCTTCTTGCGTAGTATAGTTTTGGGCTAATTGCTAGGCTATTTTATCTAATGTTTGTTTTGTCATGTTTAAGTAGGTTTAAAGTTAAATTTTTTCCTTTAAGCTACTTACACAAAGTTTTGGATAGACTCCAATCGTAACTGGCATGCACTCCTTTATGGGAGTACTATAATGGCTATACACTGAAAATTCAATTTTTTCTGATCCCGATGGACGTGAACTTTTTTTCTTCCGAAGAGATACAATTTTACGCAGAATTTAGGAAAGTAAACATTGCATTTATTTCGAATAAAGAAAAATCTCTTACTTATGAAACTCCCTAGCAATACAGAATAATCTACTAAGTAAGTAGTCGTTTGTCTATGACAAATTGTCATACCTAATAATAGTGGTTTACTGTTTGCTACTTAATGGTTAGTAATTAAAAAAGTCTTTATGAATATAGAAGCTTACAGCGCAGCTGCACAACATGCACTACAGCAAGCACAAAAATTGGTACAGTACAATAGCCAGCAAGTTTTACACCCTGCTCATTTACTTAGTATAATTTTAAAAAATCTCAATAGGCCTTTGACTTTTATACTATCTAGTCTTGATATCAGCCCAGATAAACTTGTTCAGAAGTTGGATAATCTAATCAAAAACTACCCAAAAAGTGATAGTAACAAGACATACTTAGCTCCCCACACAGCTACTTTGCTGCATAAGGCTGAAGAAATAGCGCTCGATTTAAAGAGCCCTCATGCTGACTTAGAACATTTAATGCTTGGTCTTTTATATACAGAAGATAGTACTGCTAAGTTACTACAGGCAAAGGGAGTCACACCGGACAAAGTAACTAAAGCATTAGAAGCTTTGATCGCTACACAAGGAAACTACTCTAAACAACAGGGAGCACAAATTAAAAGAGAGGCACTTGAAAAGTACGCTGTCAATATTAATCAGCTTGTACTAGACCAAAAAATAGATCCTGTGATAGGGCGCGAAAAAGAAATAAAACAAGTCATTGAAATTCTCTCGCGACGTAGCAAAAATAACCCTGTCTTAATTGGAGAACCGGGAGTGGGGAAGACGGCCATTGCAGAAGGATTAGCACAGCGTATTATTGATCAAGCTGTACCTGAAAATATGCAGAATAAAGTAATTATGCGACTAGATCTTCCTCTTCTCATAGCAGGAGCTAAGTATAAAGGCGAGTTTGAAGAGCGCTTAAAAACAGTCATCAAAGAAATTGGTGCAGAACAAGATAAAATTATTCTTTTTATTGATGAAATACATACACTAATTGGCGCAGGTAGTGGAGGAGGAGAAGGTGCTATGGATGCCGCCAATATATTGAAGCCTGCTCTTGCTCGAGGTGAGTTGCATACCATTGGTGCTACTACACTGAATGAATATCAAAAACACATTGAAAAAGATAGAGCATTTGAGAGACGCTTTCAAAAGGTCATGGTAGAAGAGCCTAGTATATCTGCTACTATTACTATTTTGCGTGGTATTAAAAGTAAGTATGAAACCCATCATGGAGTTCGTATTAAAGATGCAGCCTTGGTCACTGCCGTTCATTATGCAAAGCGCTATCTGACGGGAAGATTTATGCCCGATAGTGTTATTGACTTAATAGATCAAGCATGTGCGAAGAGACGTATAGCTATTTCTTCTATGCCTCCTGAACTAGAGTCATTACACCGCACTATTCATGAACTAGAAATAGAAAAAGAAGCTATGCGGCGCGATAAAAATCAAGAACAAGAAACTGCTATTGTTAAAAAAATAGAAAAAGAAAAACAATCTTATCAAATACTTAAAAAACAGTGGGAGCAAGAAAAAAATTTAATTCAACATCTCAAAAAAACAAAAAAACTTATTCAAAACTTGCAAGAGGAAGCAGAGCGTGCTGAAAGAGAGGCTAATTATGGGAAAGTAGCCGAAATACGTTACGGAAAAATACCTAATGCAAAAAAGAAAGTAGCCGCACTGAATGCTACTATTAATAATAATCACAAGAAGAGCTATTTTTTGAAAGAAGAAGTGGACGAGGAAGATATTATTGATATCGTAGCTAGCCTAACCGGTATTCCCGTTAGTAAATTGGCACAAGAACAGAAAAAAAAATTGCTTGACTTAGAAGAAGAGCTTAGTAAATATGTAGTAGGACAGGATGAGGCTATTAGCGCAATCGTCAATGCTGTTCGAAGAAGTAGAACAGGGATTCAGAATCCTAATCGCCCTATTGGATCTTTTATCTTTTTAGGCTCTACAGGAGTAGGGAAAACAGCTTTAAGTCAGGCTCTAGCGCAAGCTCTTTTTAATGATGGCAAAGCTTTGGTTCGTATTGACCTTTCAGAATACCAAGAAAGACATAGCATAAGTCGCCTGATAGGAGCTCCTCCTGGGTATGTGGGCTATGAGGAAGGAGGACAGCTAACAGAGGCAGTTCGACGCAAACCCCATGCTGTTGTTTTGCTAGATGAGATGGATAAGGCTCATCCTGATTTATTCAACTTGCTTTTACCAGTGCTTGATGAGGGGCATCTTACAGATAATAAAGGGCGTATTGTCAATTTTAAAAATACTATTATTATCATGACAAGCAACTTAGGCTCTCATTTTCTACAAGATGCTGTCACTGATACGGACCCTGATATCCACACTCCTAAAATACGCAAAGCAAAAGAAAATGTCATCAAGCTTTTGTATCAATCAGTACGTCCAGAGTTTGTTAATCGTATAGATCAAACAATTGTCTTTAACCCTTTAGATGAATCGTCATTGAAAGCGATTGCCAAAATTAAACTGGGTGATATAACCAAGCGACTTGCTGAAAAACAAATAAAACTAGCTATTTCTGCTTCTTACGAAAGCTATTTAGCTCACAAAGGATATGATCTAAAATTTGGGGCACGCCCCCTAGAAAGGCTTGTTCAAACCTTACTCAATGAGATTGCTATTCAGCTATTAAATGAAAGTATCAAGCCTAATATGCGTGTATTAGCTGATATTGACTCAAAAGGGAAGTTAGTACTTAAGCCACAGTGATAACTTATTGTTATCACTGTATACAATTTTTAAATAAGGAAAACACAAAGCACATTGCTATGGGATTCGTATAGAAAATAGTAAAATATTACTTACTATTTAAGTACAAATTGAATGCTATACATTTACTTTATCTATGCAACTAAAACAGCTATATAGTGCCTGGCTCACTTTTCACATTGGCATAAATATTTTTTATAATACAAGTCAAAAAAAGGCAAATTCTGTGTATCTTGTCTATAATAAACGTATCATATTCTGTACTACACCATGCCCAACTACTATCCTGTGTAATCACGATGAACTATTTGGCTATGTGCCTCTTAAGTCTAGCTATCTTACCAGTACAGGCTTTTTTCTTCATAAGTCCATTACTAATATGCTAGTTATCAAATCATTTGATGAAAGTAAATTTACAATTGACGCTGAGCAATACTATGATGCCGCTATTGGACAATGTATGATTGGCTTATGAAAGAGATGATTAAATCTAGGATAAACAAAAGGAGGAAGAGAGTACCCCTTACAACCCAGCTATACATAACTTTCTTATTGGTATCTCTCCTCCTATTTCCTAGAACTAATGTAGAATAAGCTGGTTCATGCTTCTCTTTAACCATTCCACTATCTTATTTTAAATCAAGGAGGTTATCTATCGTTTTTGTCATAAAAATGGGTTAAAGAATAAAAACAGCATCATCCTTAATGATGAAACTGCTTTATTATTTCATTTTACTGTTTTCCTTACTTTTATTGAGCAATTTCGAACCAAAAAAATAAAAAAAGAGCTGGATTTTTTGTAGAGTCACTAAATTTTCTATTTTTGCGTTCTTAGTATAGTAAAAAATAAAATAGTATGTTGCAACCTAAAAGAGTCAAGTACAGAAAGTGCCAGAAGGGAAAAATTGGCAAAATAGCCCAAAGAGGGTATACTGTTTCGTTTGGCACTTTTGGCATCAAAGTACTAGAAGGGGGGTGGCTTACAGCACGCCAAATAGAAGCAGCTCGTGTTGTTATTAATCGTACGATGAAAAGAGAAGGCGCTATGTGGATACGTATTTTCCCTGATAAGCCTATCACTAAAAAGCCTGCAGAAGTACGTATGGGTAAAGGTAAAGGGGCTCCAGAATATTGGGTAGCAGTTGTTAAGCCAGGAAAAATATTGTTCGAGTTAGAGGGAGTTAGTGAAGAGGTTGCTAAAAGAGCAGCTCGTTTAGTAAGGGGGAAGCTTCCCTATAAAACTAAGATTGTGTTTAGAGAAGATTATATCACTGCCTAGACTTAATTAACAAAGCCATGGAAATAGAAAACATTAGAAAATTACCACTGATGGAATTAGAGAACCATATCAAAACAGAAGAATTGGTATTGCGTAAACTACGCTCCAGCCATGCTTTGAATCCTCTTGATAACCCAATGAGGATTCGAAAATCTAGAAAGTTAGTTGCACGAATGAAGACAGTTTTGCAGCAAATGCTGCAAGCTAAAACCGCTAATATGAGTTCTTTACAAGAGAGAAAATTAGAGCAAGTAAAAGAAAATGAGAAGCTAACAACTCAATAAAATTTTATGAACATCAGTCGTAATCTAAGAAAAGAACGTGTGGGCACTGTAGTAAGTAATAAAGGAGATAAAACCGCTGTAGTACTTATTAGCAGAAAGGTCAAACATCCTATTTATGGTAAAATTCTGAAGAGAACTAAAAAATTGCATGCGCATGATCCAGAAAATAGCTGCAACAAGGGTGATACGGTTAGTATTATGGAAACTCGGAAGCTCAGTAAAAAGAAATGTTGGCGTCTTAATAAAATTGTAAAAAAAGCAAACCAGTAATTATGATCATAAACGGATCTAGGCTTAATATCACTGATAATAGCGGTGCGAAAGAAGGAGAATGTATTCACGTTTTGGGGGGTAGCAAAAAGAAATATGCTTCTTTAGGAGATGTAGTTGTATTGGCTATCAAGTCAGTTAATCCTAAGGGAAACATGAAGAAAGGCGATGTTTCACACGCTGTTATTGTTCGTACAAAAAAGGAAAAGCGACGTTCAGATGGTACCTACATACGCTTTAGTGACAATGCTGCTGTATTGATTAATAAGGAAAAAGCCCCAAGAGGGACACGTGTATTTGGGCCTGTTGCTCGTGAGGAAATGAAAGATAAATTTCCTAAAATTGTTTCTTTAGCTCCTGAATCGGTCTAGATTATGAATATCAAAAATAGTCACAAGTTACACATAAAGAAAGGCGAAACCGTCAAAGTGATTGCTGGTAATTACAAAAATCAGACTGGAGAGGTATTACAAGTATTTCCTCAAAGAAGTCGAGCTATTGTTAAAGGAATTAATATGGTAACTATACACCTGAAACCAACTCAGCAAAAACCTAAAGGAGGTAGAATAAGAAAAGAAGCGCCTATTCATATTAGTAATTTAATGCTTGTAGATCCTACAACTCAAAATGCTATACGCAATAGAATTCCGGAAAATAGCCAAGAGTATTTGGATCGCTATCCTAAAAAAGTAACCAATTAGTCTAAACTTATGTATATTCCTAGGTTAAAGAAAAAATACAACGAAAAAATTGTAGCCAAACTCCAAAAAGAGTTTGGCTACAATTCGCCCATGCAAGTACCTCGCCTTCAAGCTATTCACTTGAACATGGGTTTTGCTCGTCACAAAGAAAATCGTAAACTAGTAGAAAATTTTTTGAATAACTTGACCTTAATAGCAGGTCAAAAAGCAGTGCCTACTCGTGCTAAAAAAGCTATATCTAACTTTAAATTACGTGCTGGTATGATAGTGGGAGGGCGTGCTACAGTACGCGGCAATCGCATGTTTGAGCTTTTTGATATTATCGTTACACTAGCATTAGCACGTGTCCGCGATTTTAGAGGGTTGAGTCCTAAAAGCTTTGACCAGCAGCATCACTATACTATAGGTATCAAGGAGCAAATCATATTTCCTCAGATTAATGTAGATAAAGTAGATAAAATCGCAGGTCTTAATATAACCTTTGTAACCAATGCAAAAAATAGAGAAAGTAGCTATGCACTTCTAAAAGAATTAGGCATGCCTTTTGCTAATATGCATAAAACTAGTAAAAAAAATGGCTAAAAAATCACTCACTGCACGTCAAAAAAAAAGAGAGCGGCTTGTAGAACGTTATGCAAGTAAACGTGCTCAACTGAAAGAAAAGAAGGACTACATAGGATTAGATCAACTACCTAAAAATGCTTCTCCTGTTCGCTTAAGACTTAGGTGTAGTGTTACAGGAAGGGCAAGAGGTAACATACGTAAGTTTGGTATATGTCGTAATTTTTTCCGAAAGCTTGCTTCAGAAGGAAAGATACCTGGTATGAAGAAGGCGAGCTGGTAAAATTTTAAAAATGAAAATAAAAAGCTACTTTTGTCTCTAAGCTCATAATAAAATTATCATGGACCCAATAGCAGATTATCTAACTTACATAAGAAATGCAGTTCAAGCATTTCATACCACTTTGACTGTTAAGAGCTCCCGTATTAAAAAAGAAATTACAAAATTATTGAAAGAGAGAGGCTATATAACAGATTATACTTTTGAGTCGAATCCTCCTCAAGGATTCATCAATATAAAATTGCGCTATAACCCTCAAAATAAGCGACCGGCTATTACTTGTATTAAAAGAATAAGTAAGCCTAGTCTCCGCCAGTATATTAAAGCAAAAGACTTGCCACATGTGCTCAATGGGCTTGGCGATGCGTTTATATCTACTTCTCAAGGTATTATGAGTGATAAAGAAGCCAGAAAAAAAAACTTAGGGGGAGAAGTGCTATTTCATGTTTATTAAGAAATTATGTCTAGAATAGGAAAACAACCAATACTGATACCGAAAGAAGTAGAAGTCATTATTTCTACTAATGAGGTTAGTGTAAAAGGCCCCCTCGGCACCCTAATAAAAAACATTCCTTCGGTCTTACAAGTAGAAAAAGAAGACAACTTACTAACTATAATGCGGGGTGGTGATACCAAAAAGGAAAAATCTTTGCATGGCTTATATAGAGCACTCATGCAAAACATGATAACAGGCGTTTTTAAAGGCTATCAAAAAACTTTAGAGCTTGTTGGCGTTGGCTATAAAGTCTCTTTAGATAAAAATGTCTTGGAGATTAATGTAGGCAAGTCGCATCTTATCTACTTTGTTATACCTAATGAGGTGAAAGTAGCGTTAGGGGCAGGTGGTCGCGGTAAGCATCCTAGTATATTATTGAAGGGTAATGATATACAACTTCTGGGGCAACTTGCTGCTAAAATAAGAAGTATTAGAAAGCCAGAGCCTTATAAACAGAAAGGCATTAGGGTTAAGGGAGAAGTCATTAGGAAAAAGGCAGGAAAAACAGCCGCAAAGTAATTAATGAATAATCTATGAAAACAAAAAATATTAAGAAAGAAAGAAGGCTTAAAGTGCGTTACCGAATCAGAAAAAAAATATCCGGAACAGCCGAATGTCCACGTCTTGCTGTTTATAAAAGTAATAGAGATTTCTATGCACAGATTATTAATGATGAAGCAGGAAAAACGTTGCTAGCTATAGATACTCGAAAAATGACAGGAGCTAAACATGAACAATGTGTAAAAGCAGGAGAAGAACTCGCGGGAAGCGCAGCTCTAAAGAATATTAAAAAAGTTGTATTTGATAGATCTGGATATATTTTTGCTAGTAATATTCGAGCATTTTCTGACGCAGCTAGACAAAACGGATTAAACCATTAAGACAAACTGTTGATGAATAATAGTACACAAAAAATTAACTTGAGCGAGCTGAACCTTAAAGAGACAGTTATACAAATCAAGAGAGTCACTAAAGTAGTCAAAGGAGGTAGAACATTGAAGTTCAGAGCTTTAGTAGTAGTCGGCAATGAGGCTGGTGTAGTAGGTTATGGTGTAGGAAAAGCTAAGGATCCTAGAGAAGCTGTTAAAAAAGCAGTTTATAAAGCTAGAAAAAAATTGATTCGAGTACCTTTGACGAAAGGTACAATACCTCATAGCATTGAAGGTAAGTATAATGCTACTCGTGTCAAACTAAGGCCTGCCTCTCCAGGAACAGGAGTACTCGCAGGAGGTGGGGTAAGGGCTGTCTTACAGTGTACGGGCGTGCCCAACATACTAGCAAAACTTAATAAGGCTAATAATCGATGTAATGCTGTAAGAGCTACTATTAGTGGATTGCAAAGTCTTAGGAGTGCTGTTATGGTCGCCCAAGATAGGGGGATTACGCTTGACAAAGTATTTAATGGATAAAAAGTTATGGGAAAAATCAAAGTTACTCAAGTTAAAAGTATTATTGGACAATCAAAAGATAAAAAACGTACTATGGTAGCATTGGGCCTTAAAAGAATCAATCAATCTGTAGTTCATCAAGATACACCGTCTACAGAAGGTATGATATCACGCGTTCATCATTTAGTTACTGTCCAAGAATATAAAAGCTGATAAAAATGGAACTACACACTTTACAGCCTGCTGAAGGAGCAATTAAAAAAAGAAAAATAATAGGTAGAGGGCAAGGTAGTGGGAAAGGAGGTACTGCTACTAGAGGTCACAAAGGTGCCCAGTCTCGATCTGGTTATAAAACACGCCCTAACTTTCAAGGGGGGCAACTCCCCCTGCATATGAGTGCACCTAAAATGGCAAAAAGGAATACGCAAGCTAAGTATAAGTCTATTAACCTCGATACCCTAGAAATGATTGCTGAAAAATCTGCAAAAAGTACTATCACAGCAGATCTACTAATAGCTCATGGGTTATTCAAAAAAGGAGAGAAATATAAGATTCTAGGCAAAGGTTCTCTTACTAAGCAACTGACTGTTAATGCGCATGCCTGTTCTAGAAGTGCTCGAGAGGTTATTGAAAAACAAAAAGGGGAAATTATTATTGAAAAGTAGAGCTCATGAAAACAATGTTTACTACAACAAGAGATATCTTTCAACTCCAAGAACTGAGATCTAGGTTGTTTTATACTGTATTTTTTGCAGCTATCTATCGCCTTGGAACACATATTATATTGCCTGGCCTCAACCCAGTAGCACTCATAAAAAGTAAAATAGGGGTAAAAGCGATACTGGATAGTCTATTGGGCGGGTCTCTTAATAGTTATTCTGTTTTGGCATTGGGGATTACACCCTATATATCAGCTTCTATTATGATTCAAATGGCTTCTATCAGCATTCCTTATTTTCAACGCTTGCAAAAAGAAGGAGCTGCAGGTAGAGCAAAAAAAAATCAAATTATACGTCTACTAACACTCTTAATAACTTTAGTACAATCTGTTCCCTTTCTTGTAGAAGCTATATACAACCAAAAAAAAGCGCTTTTAGTTAATAAGTATTATTTTTTTGCTGTAGGTATCTTATTGATTGTAGCGGGTACCATGTTTTCTTTATGGCTTGGAGACCGTATCACAGAAAAAGGCGTTGGCAATGGTACCTCTGTACTAATTATGGTCGGGATTGTTTCTAACTTGCCTGGAGGTATTTGGCGTGAATATGAAAACTGTAGTAGCCAAGACTATCCTACTCAATTTTTGCTATTTTTTATTGTAGAATTGCTTATCCTATTCTTCATAACTTTGTTGTTGATAGCTTTTATGCAAGCTAAAAGAAAAATATACTTGCAGTATGCACGTCAAATGATCAATAGTCAGCAGCAAATCTATCAGCATAATCGTCCTCACTTGCCTATCAAAGTGAATGGATCTGGTGTTATGCCTATTATTTTTGCTAACCTTTTTCTAGTAGGTATCTTAATGGTAGCTAGACTCTTGCGTGAGAGACTTGAGGTAGCTTCATGGCTTGCTAAAAAATTAGCTGACCAGCATACCTGGGAGTTTAATGCAGCTCAAGCTTTTCTCGTGTTTACAGGTACATTTTTATATACTGCAGTTTTCACAAACCCTGTAGAAATTGCAGATGACTTGAAACGTAACAACGGATTTATTCCAGGTGTAAAACCAGGTAAACCTACTTCTAACTATATCGATAGCATTATTAGTAAAATTACTCTCCCAGGGGCTACTTTTCTAGCTGCTATTGCCATGCTTCCTTCTGGTGCTATTTATTTTGGTATAACTAAAGAGTTTAGCAGGTTTTATGGGGGGACCTCAATGATTATCTTAATTGGTGTTATCCTAGAAATAGTACAGCAAATAGAAAGCTATTTATTTATGCGCTATTATGATCGGATGATACAAGGTCCTAATCTGCTTCCTTCTACATAAGCAAATGTATAAAAAGTCTCCCCAAGAAATAGACCTGATGCAAGAAGGTGCCACTATCCTAAGCCAGCTACTAGGTGAGCTGACATTGCATGTCAACCCAGGAATAACTACGCGGAAACTTGACAATCTAGCAGCCCAATTCATGAAACAATGGGGAGTTCAATCTTCCTTTAAAGGATATGAAGGGTTTCCTAGTGTGCTTTGTACATCTGTTAACCATGCAGTCGTACATGGTATCCCCAACGAATATGTACTGCAAGAAGGTGATATTATTTCTATAGACTGTGGTGTATACCATAAAGGATATCACTCAGATGCTGCTTTTACATATATCGTAGGAGAATTAGCTAATGTAAAAAAAGAATTAGTAAATTTGTGCCTTGAAACTGAAAAAGTGTTGGAGCTAGCTGTGGAAAAAGTAGCCATAGGCAACAGAGTAGGCGATATTGGTTATACAATCTCTTCCTTGGCTGATCAGCTTGGATACAATGTTGTAAGAGAGTATGGAGGGCATGGAATAGGAAAAAAATTGCATCAACTACCTCATATTCCTAACTTTGGGGCTAGAGGAAATGGCATAAAAATTCAAGAAGGTATGGTTGTAGCGATAGAACCTATCCTTACTCTTGAATCTAGAGAAGTTGTAGAAGGTACTGATAAATGGAAAGTATATACAAAAGATGACCTGCCATGTGCTCACTTTGAGCATACGGTTGCTGTTGTTGATGGTAAACCTAAAAAATTAACCACGTTTGAGTATATCAGACAGAAAATAGCTAAAAAATGACAAAACAACCAGTCTTAGAGAAAGAAGGAACAGTTACGGCTGTACTACGTGATATGAGATATTGGGTAGTACTAAATAATGGGTTTAAAGTATTGGCTTATTCTGCTGGCAAGTTAAGAAAAAGATTTGTAAAGATAGTAGTAGGAGATAGGGTAAAACTGGAAATATCTCCCGATGAAATATCACGTGGGAGGATTGTATATCGTTATAGAAACTAAGAAAGTAGCAATATGAAAGTGAGATCATCTGTTAAAAAAAGAACACCTACTTGCAAAATTGTGCGTAGGAAAGGGCGTATATATATTATTAATAAAAAAAACCCGAAGCTTAAACAAAGACAAGGATAAAATAAGCAATTATGGCTAGAATATCAGGGGTAGAAATTCCCAGTAAAAAAAGAAGCATTATTGGTTTAACCTATCTGTACGGTATTGGTAAATCCTCATCATCTGCTATACTCAAGAAAGCATTTATAGATCCTAATAAAAAAATTATGGATTTATCCCCTGAAGAAATGAGTAAGATAGTAAGAGTCATTGCAGATGGTTATAAAATAGAAGGAGATTTGCGTACAGAGGTGAGACTTAATATCAAACGACTGATGGATAATGGATCTTATCGTGGAAGAAGGCATAGAGTAGGGCTAAAAGTTAGAGGGCAAAATACGAGAAATAGTGGTAAAATGATCAAGAGTAAGTCCCGTCCTGTCGCTAATAAGAAGAAAGCAGGTAAGTAAAAATTGATAAATATTTTGGAAAATGGCTATTAATAAACCAAAAAAAAGAAGAGTAGAAATTAGTACCAACGGAATTGCTCATATCAGAGCTACTTTCAATAATACTATTGTTACTATTACTAGTCCTGATGGGGAAACATTAGCTTGGGGTTCAGGCGGCAGTGTAGGCTTTAAAGGCACTAAAAAGGCTACCCCTCATGCAGCAGCAGAAGCTGCTCAAGAAGCTGCTAAAAAAGTTTATAAGCAAGGGATGAAAGAACTAGAAGTTATTGTAAAAGGCTGTGGGGCAGGCAGAGAATCTGCTATTCGCTCTTTAGTAGGATCTGGTTTGATAGTGCATAAGATTACAGATCTCACACCTATCCCTCACAATGGGTGTAGAGCTCCTAAACAACGCAACCCATAATTTTAACAAAAATAGATGGCAAGATATATAGGTCCTAAGACTAAGGTATCCAGGAAATATGGTGAATATATTAAAGGAAATCGTAAAGTTTTTAATAAAAAGAAATATCCGCCTGGTATGCATGGTCAGAAAAAAAGAAAAAAATCTGCCTATGCAATCCAACAACATGAAAAACAAAAACTGAAAGCTATTTATGGTATCCAAGAAGGAAAGCTCAGAAATCTTTTCAAACGTGCCACGCGTATGCAAGGAAAAACAGGCGAACTATTACTTCAATCAGCAGAAAGAAGGCTAGATAATGTCGTATTCCGTATGTTAGGTCTTAAAGAAGGAAGTCGCGATAGAGCTAGGCAGTTCGTTTCTCATAAACACATACAGGTCAATGGAAGAACTGTTAATATTGCCTCCTTCTCAGTTAGTCCAGGAGACCTGATTAGACTCACCCCTAAAGCACAAAAAAATAGTAATATTACTGAAGGTATAACAGGAGTGAAAGAACAATATACATGGCTCACCTGGGACCAAGAGAAGCATACAGGTACCTTTGTAGCTATTCCCACGAGAGAGGATATTCCTGAGAAAATAGATGAAAAAAGCATCGTAGAACTTTACTCCAGATAACTTTGATGATATTTAGCACTTTTTAAAATAGTTAATTTAGTAAAATGACAAACAAAAAAATACAAATGCCTAGTAAGATTCTTATAGAAGAGAGTACTCCTGTTCATGGAGTATTCAGTTGGGGCCCACTTGAACAAGGCTATGTATATACTTTGGGGAACGCTCTGCGTCGCGTGCTGCTCTCATCTTTGAGAGGTTACGCTATCACGAAAATTAAGCTTCCAGAAAATGTTCCTCATCAGTTTGGTAATATTCCTGGTGTTACCGAAGACCTTACTGATATTATCCTCAACCTCAAGAAAGTCCGATTTAAGAAACTGGGAGATACTGATAGTGCTGTTATTCGTGTTACACTCAAAGATAAGACTATATTTAAAGCAGGAGATATTCAACATACTACTACTGACTTTGAGATTCTGAACCCTGATCTTGTTATTTGTAAGATGGATGAAAGTGCTAATTTTGAACTACAACTTACTGTAGAAGCTGGACGCGGCTTTTCATTAGCAAATGATAGATCTAATGGCCCACAAGTGTTAGGAGAAGTTGATATTGACGCCATGTTTTCACCAGTTACTAATGTTTCTTTAAAACGCGAAGACAAGTTGGTAGGCAGTAAAACAGATTATGAAAAGCTAGTTATCTTAATCACCACAGATCGTTCTATAACACCCGAACAAGCACTTCGTGAAGCTGCGGCTACTTTGCGTGAGCATTTTGCTCTATTATGTACAGAGCAAGTATCTACTATGTCTGAAGAGGACAAACAAGTTGAAACTATTGATCAAGAAATAGAGAGTTTTCGTCGACTATTAGAAACGCCTAGTGACAAGCTTGGTCTATCTCAGCGTATTGTTAATAGCTTAAAATTCAAAGGTATCTTAACTTTAGGGGATATTGTAAGTATGAAATTACCAAATTTCATGAAATTTAAAAATTTAGGTAAAAAGTCTATGGAAGAGCTTGAAGAACTTTTGAGAGCTAAAAAGCTTACTTTTGGAATGGACATTGGCTCTTCACAAAAGAAAAATTAATAATCAATTATGGCAAACGTTGGTAAAAGCACATTAGGGTGTAAAAGCGCTCACAGAAAAAGACTACTTATCCACGGAAGTAATGCTTTAATTAAGCATAAGAGTATTTTTACTACTAAAGTAAAAGCTAAAATGATAGCTCGTTACCTAGCTCCTATTATCACAAAAGCTAGAAAGTATGTAGAGCGTGATTTCTTACATGCCAAAAGGAGAGCCTCTTCCTTATTAGGAGATAAGAAGAGTGTTCAAATGTTATTTAATGATATTTTACCTAAAATAGGTGATCGGCGAGGAGGATATACAAGGATTATTACCCTGGAGAATCGTCCTGGAGATGATAAAACACGTGTTCTTTTAGAGCTTGTGGACTATAATGCACTTTATACTAGAGAAGTAAAAACCAAAACAACAAGAAGAAGTCGCAAAAAAAATAAACATGATTTAGAAATAGCTGATCTTAACAAGCAAGCAAAAAAGACAGAAAAAAATATGACTAACACAAAAGAGAAGCTACTTAATCAAGAACAAAAAAATACTAGCCAAGTAAAAAAGAGCGAACAGCATAGGAGCTAAACACGCTTTTTGACTAACATTGATATACTTAAAATGAATTACTACGAAACTAATATTATTATCAAACCTACTTTAAGTAAAGTGGAAGTTAAAAAGCTAGTGGATCAAGTTGTCGATATTATCAAAAAAAATAGCGGCTCTATAGTCCACCAGCATAACTCTGAAGTAAAACAGCTTGCCTATACTATACAGAAATATGAGAAAGGATACTATCAAATATTAGAGTTCGAAGCGCCTCCTGCTTTGGTACAGCCACTAGAGGTTTTTTATCAGCGTGAAGAAGCTATTATACGTTATATCACTATTGCCTTAGATAAATATGCTATAACTTATAACGAACAAAAAAAATTAAGTAATAAGATATCTACCAAGAGTTCCTCAGAAGTATTATATGATAAAGAAGAAAAATTCAACAAAAAAAACTTGAACATCCAATCCACCCAACAAGATGAAAAAGAACAAGAATCAAAATAGGCTCAATAACGTTAAGATTCCTAAAAAAAAAGTAAAAAAGAAATACTGCCGTGCGTGCAAATTTAATATGCGTTATATAGATTATAAGGAAGTAAACTTCTTAACAGGGTTTCTTAATCTACAAGGTAATATATTACCTCCACGCTATACAGGGAATTGTGATCGTCACCAAAGAAGAATAGCAAGAGCTATTAAAAGAAGTAGAACAATGGCTTATTTGCCTTACTTAGCATCTAATTTACAACCAACTCAATAATATGGAAGTTATACTGCACTCAAATATTCCTAGTCTAGGGAAGAAATATAGTATTGTTACTGTTAGAAATGGCTATGGTGCTAACTATTTAATACCGAGAGGACTTGCTATTTTAGCTACTAAAGCGAGTAAAAAGATAGCTTTAGAGAATACAAAACAGGCTAATCATCGACTTACCAGGCTTAAGGAAGAGGCGGAAGCTGCTGCTTATCAAATTCAAGAGCTCAATCTTGCCCTTTTAGTAAAAGCAAGCAAAAGTGGTAAAATATTTGGCTCTGTAACTCCTCTCCAAGTAGCTAACTTACTTAAGAAGCATGATATTAAAGTAGCCCATAACCAAGTGACATTGCTAGCTACTATTAAACAAGTAGGTAAGTATGATGTAAAAGTGAACTTAGGCTATGATGTAGAATCTACATTTACTCTTGAAGTGCAATCAGAATCTTAGCCTTTGTACAAATAGAAACCATCAAGAACAAAATCAAGTAGATACCTCGACTTTGAACCAGTCAGAAGTAGAGACTTTTTTGTTTAAACCATGCTATGTGAGTTCTAGAAAAATTTTTTTATTCATGTCCATAAGTAAAAAAAGAGGTAAGATTCTTCAATTTTGGGTAATTTTTTCATTTTCACGGATTTTAAATTTTTATCAGCTATTCTTAGCTAGAAAAATATTAATAGAGTCGCTTATACAGCTATTTTTTAATGATTTTTACACTTTCGTATTATCTATCCTAACTACTCCTACTTTAAGTCAGCTAGAGATTGATACATTCTTTTCAAAAACGCTATATATGAATTCTACAAAGTTTTCCCCTTTCATATCCAAAACTAAATAAAAAGGTGATATTTTCCGTATTTTTGGTATTTTTCTTCATTTTAATTAAGAGATTTTTACAAATTTTCCTAATGTATAATTGTACTTTTTGGTAAGATATTGAAAGTTACTTACTGCATATTTCTACCAATCGTTAGCTTTAAAATATTTAATAATCATAAAAATAAAATCAAATAATTTTTTTTTGCTCCAAGCTAACTTTGATTTTGGTGATCTTGCGAATTTATTTATTCAAATTCTCAATCGAGTTGGTTGTATATATTATACGTCTGACTTCAACAGAATAATGCATATGGGTTAAATAATTTCTCATTAACCAATTGAGTTACTGTGTCCATACGTTTCTTTCCACTCATCTACAAAACTTTTTATCTTGGTACGAGCTTTTTGTTTGCTGCTTTCTGAACTAAAATTATTGGATGCTTCTTTCAAATCAGAAAAAAAGCACTTTTATCCTTAGGTCTTACTTTTTTGAGTAAGTTACGTTGTAAGTGGACTACACATTTCTAAATATTTTCCGATGGATAACTTTTACTGGCTTCTTTAGAAAAATGGAGTATATTATCGGAAACTGTAAGATCTACTTGCTCCACGCCTCTCTTAGGAAGCTTATGGGGGTATTAATCTCTATACCTTACTATCCTCTCTATTGTAGTATTGACCTGTAGTAAAAATAGCTCGCTTGTATTGGCATCTTTAACACTATAAATGGTATGGTACCGCTTCTTTACTATAGCTATTAGCTCGTTTCAAGTTAGTGTAAACTATCAGGTCATAATTATACAAATATGTATTTATCTTGGCTTGCAACTTACTTCTCTTCTGAAAAAATTGGGTATTTTTTCTCTTTTTTAGTTGTTCAGATAGAAAAAAGTGATTTCTAGATTTTATATAAGCTATCTTTGAACAAGATATCTCTATGATTATGACGACACTTTCCTATTAAGTGTAAGCTGGATAAATTACTTGGCTAGTAGAAATAGACTATTCATTTATATTCTTAATTATGTAGCATAATACTTTTCGCAAAGTAATGACATAAACTCTTGTTCATCCATATTCATTCCTTTAACTATGAAAAAGAGTGTGCTAAGCTTTGGCTCATTTTTCCCTGATTCTAAAAGGTGTATTGTATTAGGGTGAAAACCACATCGAGCAGCTAATTCTGCTTGTGATATTTTTTGTCTTTTACGTATTTCACGAACGAGACAACCCATAGCTTTTTTTATGCCAATATCCATAATATAATAGTGTTAAACTTGAAATAAATCACCTTGTACAAATTTAGCTATATAGTTTTCTACCTTTTACACATTTACATGTGTAAAATTGCTTTTATAAATTCAACTTATAAGTGATTTTTTTTGGAAAAATTAGATGTAAACAGTGATCTATTGTGATTAGAATAAGTATAGGTATAGACTTCTATAATAGCGATTTGATCAAAAAAGAATAACTTAATATTATCAATAACTACTATGAAAATATATCATGTTGTTACTAAGATACTGGTCTCATAATTAGTAAAAAATATGATTTTCATAGGTTGCTATAGCATAGTGTGCCTGTGTTTTTGCATTTCATGGGTGTTTTTACTCCAACCAATACAATTAAAATCGTAGAAAATACCTATTATTGGGGTAATAATAGAATATACAATGACTATAAGAGGGTTCTTTGCTGCTCTACTGGTTTTAATAATAGCTTCATTAGGAATTACTGTTATTTTTTACTCAGAACGTCAGACTAAAAGGCATAGAAAAGAGCTGCTAACAATAGTAGTTACAACGGGAATGATTGGAGATACAGTACGCAACATAGTAGGTGACCAAGCAAAAGTAATCACAATGATGGGGCCTGGTGTAGATCCCCATACCTATGAAGCCACTGTTGTAGATGCTATCAATCTAAATAATAGTGATCTAGTTTTTTACAACGGATTACATTTAGAAGGCCCTATGCATCATAGCTTTAATAGCTTGGCTAGGTATAAGAAAGTATACCCAGTTAGTAATGCACTAGACCCCAAGATGATTTTACAAGACCCCAATTTCCCTGCAGGCAAAGATCCTCATATATGGTTTGATGTTACAATTTGGATTAGGGTTGCCCGCTTCATTTGTGACAAGATCAAGCTTTATGATCCAGCTAATGCTTCTTTTTATGAAGGAAATACCAAGCGGTATATCCAGCAGCTACAGATTCTGCATCAGGAGATTCAAAATGCTATTAACTCTATACCAATAGCAAAACGTAAATTGGTAGCATCTCATGATGCATTTGGCTATTTTGGTAGATGTTACTCCCTGCAAGTAGTATCTCTACAAAATATTTCTACAGTGACAGAGCCCAGTACTTACCAGCGTATTGCTCTCAAAAAATTTATTATCCAACATGGTATTAAAGCTATTTTCTTAGAGTATTCTGTTAATCATAAAGGTATGTATTCGATTCAAGAGGATTGTAGAAAAGCAGGGCATTCTGTAGCATGTTATACAATATACTCAGATACAATAGGCGAATCAGGAACACAAGAAGGTACTTATATTGGTGCTATGAAGCATAATTTAAAGATGATTATAAAAGGACTCAGATCATGCAAAACAAAATAAAACAACCAGCGCTTAGTGTACATGATTTAACAGTTTCTTATGATGATAAGCCAGTGCTATGGGGCATTAACGTGGATTTACCGCAAGGTGAACTCATAGGTATTATTGGGCCTAATGGAGGAGGGAAAACAACATTTCTTAAGAGCGTCATGGGACTGATACCAGTAGATAGTGGTAGTGTTTATTTCTTGAATGAAACTATTGACCAAGTGAGAAAAAAAATTGCATACATGCCGCAGCGCCAATCTATTGATTGGCAGTTTCCTATTCTTGTACGTGAAGTTGTGATGATGGGTAGGTATCCTCATATTAACTTGCTCAAAAGAGGAAGAGAGCTTGATCGAGAAAAAGTTACACAAGCCTTACAATTAGCGGGCATTGAGGAGTTTGCCGATAGGCAAATTGGGAGACTCTCTGGTGGTCAACAACAACGTGTTTTCATTGCAAGAGCCCTTGCCCAAGAAGCTACTATCTATTTAATGGACGAACCCTTTGCTGGGGTCGATGCTGCTACAACGAAGCTTATTCTTGATATCTTGAAGAGTCTTACTAAAGAGGGAAAGACTGTCATTATGATTCACCATACGCTGGAATCGATACAAGCTTACTGTAGCTACTCTGTGCTTATTAATACCTATGTGCATGCAGCTGGACCTACTCAGCAGGTACTGATACCTAAACATTTAAAGAGTACTTATGGCAGTGAACTCAATGTACTCCATGATGTGCGAGATCTACTAGGTTATACTCAACTCCCTATTCTGAAAGAGAATACAAAAAGCCAATAGCTTGATTGATGTTAAAACGTTGGCTAAAATCGGGAGTTTCAGCAGTAGAGACGTTTTTGCTCAAAACATTTCATGAGTTGGGAGTGTAATCTAAACTCTGTCTAACAAAAATTTAACTTTGATTATTTAACATTTAACCTTAGAGATTACGAATAAACACACCTTAGAAAAAATGAAAGCAAAAGCCTTGAAGTAATTTATGCAAAGCATACCCTTATTGGGTAAAAACAGATTTTTTGGTCTTCCTACTAAAAGACTCCCTTGAACAATCACTAGAAACTGAAATGGAAGAACACCTTAACGAAACTCAAAGAGTTGCTGGGAATAAGCGTAACGGTAAAGGAGCAAAAAGTATAAAAAGCGGGCTAGGCACTTTTAGCATACAGACTCCACAAGAGAGGCAAAGCACATTGGATCCTACAATAGTACGTAAGCCAAAAAGTATACTAGCAGGCATGCTTGAAGAGAAGATAATAGGGCTTTATAGAATAGGAATGAGCTATCGAGATATTTCGCTAAGGATATCAAAGCACAATGTGCGATAGAGACGTTTCTATTAGGATACTAACTCAAATTACAGATCAAATCATCCCTACAATTAAGGCTTGGCAGAGTAGATCACTGGAAAATGTTTGCTCTATTGTATGCTTAGATGCTATTCATCAAAAAATAGAGGATCATGTTTATGTTAAAACCAAGGCACTCGATAGATAGCGTAATGGCAATCAACAAAGAGGAAAAAAGAAATGCTTAGCCTTCATGTTAACGAAAGTGACGGCGCTAATTGTTGGCTTCAAGCCCTAAGAGACACCCAGAATAGGGGAGTGGAAGAGATACTAGTAGCTTGTACGGATCATTTGAAAGGATTTTCTGAAGCCATTCAAAGTATTTTTCCACAAACTGAGGTTCAAAGCTGCATTGTACACCAGATACGCAATTCGCTCAAGTACATTTCGACAAGAGATAGAAAAGAGTTTATGCAAGATTTGAAAAAAATATATAAAGCCCAAACCAAAGA
>JBCCTJ010000015.1:0-20956 GCA_039198585.1 Bacteroidota bacterium | reverse complement strand
TTCCAAAAGCTATACGGGAAAAGTGTAGGCCTTAGAGCCCCAGGTATGCTCATTGAAAGACTCAAACGCAAAGCCGAAAATGCTGGCGGTAGAGTAGAAGAAATCAATACTTGGTCTACCAAGCTCTCTCAAACGTGTCATTGTGGGGCTGTCAAAAAGAAGTCACGCTCCCAGCGATGGCACCAATGCACATGTGGAGTAGAAGCCCAAAGAGACCTTTATAGTGCCTATCTAGCTTGCTTTGTAGAAAAGAATGTGTTCCTAGCGGATCAAGCCCAAAAAGCTTGGTCAGGGATGGATATCGCCCTGCGTACGGCTATGGAAGCGCTTAAACAATCGATTAGTGGGCATCAGCCTACTTCCCTGGGTCTATCTCGGGGTGAGATTGTCGTATGTAATGTTCCCTAAACTATCCTGAGGTCTTTTGCTGAGCTTTCAGCAAACAGAAGAGGCGATAGCCGATTGGGAACCTCGCTCCTTTAGGGGCGAGAGGATGTCAGATAAAAAAGAAAAAAAGCTCACTTGAAAAAGAAAAAAGCTCACTTGATCTAACCCAGTTGAATGGTAACTTTTAGCAGGTCAAGAATAAAAAATCAGCTAAAGATACAATACCATTTTTACATTAGCTCAGTACCAGTTTTTAGACAAGTATATTGGTTGAGTACTATTATTCATAGTTGACCCATTGTTTTCTGAAAAAAAAGCGTTATATTAATAAAGAAGGGCTTCTTAAATCAAGATAAGCTATTGTCCTAATTGAAAGCTACTCAGAAAATACCACAATATGCTTCCATGGAGATATCAAACTATTTTTATACTCTTGCTTATTATACTGAGAAGTGGCAGAGTCTATCCTACAGGTAAGGCAGATTCAATTGAGTTACCTATCAAGCATCAAAATGTATACCGCTACGAGAGTCCAGATATCCCAGCAATGCGCTATCTTTTATCACACCCCTTTGAGTTAGAGAGTAAAAACATTCAAATATTAGAGACTCTATTAGGTGCCTTGTTTGCTGAGTTTTTGCTTTTGCAGGATATTAAATCCCTTAATCAATCTAATCAATATCCCTACCTAGATGACCTTATCTATAGTACTAAACCAGCTTGTGTGCGAGAGAATAGTTGTCATTATCGAAGCTTACAATTCAAAAATTACGCAATAGTCGGTTTGGGTAGTTGCTTAATTGGTTTTTTTGGGAATATGCGTCTTATCATAGCGCTTACTGCATCTCTATTAAGCTGGATAGTCCTTGATATTGCCCAAGTTTGTGGACTTCATCAGGTGTTAGTCATCTGTATCGGTGCTACACCTCTAGTATTGGGATGGTGGGTAATAGTCAACTTGGAAAATCATAAAAAATATCAAAAAAAAGCCAAGAAAATAGTTAGTTGGCTTAAAAAAAGACAATATTGGATTACAGGAGGAATCACCTTATTTGTAGCCTTAAAATACCTCATCATTACTTTCTTCAGGCTTAATATGCGGGTTAAAGAGCATAATAGAAGATATCAGTCAGCCAGTCACCTGGGCAAAGAGTCGGAAGATCGTCTTATAGGATTACAAGAAAAATTGTATAATCTAGAGAAGCAAGCTAAACAAATAGATGAAAAAAATGGTAGGCTTGAAGAAAGTGCTAAAGAAAAAGAGCATATTATCACAACCAATCAACAACTGCTAAAAACTAAGCAAGAAAATATCAAAAAAATAGAGAAGGCAATTGATCAAATATCAGAAATAATCAAAACAAAAAGTGAGAAAAAAAACCGTCTTGCTACAGAGAATCAGTTATTACAAAAAGAAATAGAGCAAATAAACAACCGACTATCGGATCAGAAAAATAAAATTCACGAAACAAAAGAAGAAGAGCGGAAGCTAAAAAAACAAATAAAAGAAGCTGAAAAAAATATCCAAAAACTAAAAACACTAAATCTAGCTTACCATAAAAAATTCCATACTAGAAGTACTCCCAGCAATAGTAGCATAGTTACTACTAGAAGTGAGGGGCGTATTTCAAGTGGTAAACAAAGAAGGAATTCTCAACTCTTATTACCTTTGACCGAAGAAGATCGTATCGCTGAGCAAGGGTATCCCAGTCTTCCCAAGCAAAAGAAACTCTCTTTCCCGCTTACCACAGATGAATAAGTTATGGGCTCTTATACAGCTATAGGAGCTTTGATATGAGGATAAGGGTGATACGCTTTAAGCGTAAAATCCTCATACTGAAAGTCAAAAATATCTAAAATATTAGGATTTAACTGCATAGCCGGTAGTGACCTAGGCTTTCTTGTAAGCTGTAATTGAGCTTGCCCTACGTGGTTGGTATAAAGATGAGCGTCCCCTAGCGTATGGATGAACTCTCCTAAACGTAAACCGCAGACCTGTGCTACCATCATAGTCAGTAATGCATAAGAAGCAATATTGAAAGGAACTCCTAGAAATACGTCAGCACTACGTTGATAAAGCTGACATGAGAGTTTATTACTTGCTCCTACATAAAACTGAAAAAGAAGATGACATGGAGCAAGCCTCATTTTAGGTAAATCTCCTACATTCCAAGCACTAACAATATGTCTTCTAGAAGAGGGGTTAGTACGAATACTAGTGATCACATTTTTGATCTGGTCTACTGTATCACCAGCTGATGTAGTCCAGCTACGCCATTGATAACCATAAATACGACCTAAGTCGCCATTTTGATCTGCCCACTCATTCCATATAGTCACTTGACGATCATTGAGGTATTGCACATTCGTATCTCCCCTGAGAAACCAGAGCAACTCATAGATGATAGAGCGTAAGTGTGTTTTTTTGGTCGTTAGTAAAGGAAATCCCTTACTCAAATCAAAGCGCATTTGATGGCCAAAGATACTCAAAGTACCAGTGCCTGTACGATCTTCTTTGTGAATTCCTTCTTTAAGAATTTTTTGTAATAATGATAGGTAAATTCTCATAACAGGACAAAGCTAGCATAAGATTATTTGATGGTCAAAATTTGTAGCTTTTTAGCATGATGTGGCAAGGTAATCACCCAAGGGTAGCATGAAGTAATGCTGCCCTTAAAATATTACACTGCCTGCATGCCTATAGTTAGCAGTCTTTGCTAAGGCTACTCAATACTTCGTAATGTTTAGTATGAGGGAATAAATCTACAATATAGCTCTCTTCTACATTAAGAGCCATATGGCTACGCTGTTTTTCAGCAGCTTCGCAAAGATCTGCAACATCACGTGCCCATGTTTGCACATTACAGGCAGAATAAATAAGAGACACATGAGACGTATTTTTAATAAACCTCCTCACTTTTCGATGAAGCCCCTCACGAGAAGGATTGACTACTATATAGAGATTATAATTTGACTCTCCCAGTAATTTTTCTAATATAGGGATGCTATCCTCACACCGACCTACTACATAGCGCGCATTCGATATTTTGTTGATAACTTTATTTTTTTCTGCATTTTGGATCGCAGCGTTTACTTCATCTACTCCAATAATTTGATCGAAAAGGGAAGATAACGTAATCCCAATAGAACCTGTACCACAATACATATCTAGTAGAACATTCTTTTTTCCATTTTGGTGAGTTGCTATCTTTTTTTGAAGCAACCTATATATTTGAGAGTAAAGCTGCTCAGCAGCTGCTGTATTGACCTGAAAAAAACTAGTAGGACTAACTAGTAGATGGTAGCCCATGATCTGCTCAGATAGCATGCCTGCTTGATCGGGAGAGCGATCTAGCAAAATCCTAATAGGGTCATCAGGCTGAGGCTCTAGCGTACGATGATATTCTTGTACAGCAAAAATAGCTACTTTTTCATGAGCTAATAAACTATTTTTGATTTGTTGGAGTATGATTTCATACTCACTTTTTTGGGATTGACTGAGGTGGCGAAGAAAATTAACTAGCAGAACTAAGTACTGATCCTGTTTGTGAGAATAACGTACCTTACAGTAACGCCACACTCCTTGGTGAGGAATATAAGAACTATCCAATCCTGCTTTTCTTCTTTTTCCCTTGATTTTAGGAGGCATCATAAAAGGCTTGAAGGAACTTGACTGGGTGATGACCTCTATCTCACTACACAGTTTTTTAAAAGTGTCATTGATTGTAATAGCATCCCCGCAAGGTAGAATGTAGCTAGTGGGATAGCTACCAGCTATAAAACCTAGGGCCGCCCATCGAGCTAGTTGAGGGTCATTATTTTGCTTATCTAGCGCTTCTCGAGTATACCCAAAAGTAAATTTATTGCTGTTGCGATAGGCTGTATAAGGTTTTACATGGATGAGCTTTTGAAAAGTATGCTGTAGACCCAGAGTAGAAAGATAGCTATCAAAATCAGCCATTATTTTCTCTCGTTGCTGTTCAAGTGAGTATACACCATACCAAGGTGCAATATAGGTGTTAGGACTTTCAGGTTGCGGTACACTAATATTCTTTTGCATAGAAATTATTGGTCAAAAAGCTTAGAGCTAGGTAGTTAGAAAATGCTAACTAAAAAAAGTCTACAAAAGTAGAAACTTTTGACCAATTTCATAGGAAGCCAATCATAGCTCCATGAGACTACCGGTATTCTTAGGGCCCTTGCACATGACAAACACCAACTAGTTTGACTTTAGCTTTTTTTGACCGATCCCAGCTCTCAGTATAGCAACCCATTTAATTAAAGAGTCTTGGCTAGTTGAGTTAAATTGTATACTTCAAAGTTTCCTTCTGTTGTAATGAGCGTAACAACTTCATCATCACTGCCTACTGTAGTAAATTCGTAGTCAAAGACATTATTTTTTTCTAGCACAAGCCGCATAGTAGATGATTGATAAATAGCAAAATAGGCATTATTGTCTTTTTTCTTGATAGGAAAAAAATAACCAAAGTGACTCCAACTATCCCCATACACATTTTCAAACTTTTTTTGAATAATAACTTGGTAGTTTGCCAGATCATAAATAATAATATCCTCACTAGCATCATCATTTTCTCTTGTTATAAGCGTATAAGGGTAACTTGTACTCGCACCAAAAAGTAAGCTCTTACCTTCATAGCTAGCCACCATCTGCTGAGTAGGAATATCATAAAACTCTAATCTTTTAGTATTCCAATAATCATCAATATAACTTACACATAGTAAGTTTTTACTTACTTCATAGTCTGATCGTCTGCCTACAGACATTGAATGAACGACAGTTAAACTTTCTAGCTCACAGCAAAAAATCCTATTGTTTGCTATTTTATCTGATATAATTAGATATTCTTCGTCATCAGTAAATACAAAATCAGTCCCTCGCATCTTATTATCATCAATTATTTCCAATCCATCAATCACTAAGAATTGCTTTTGCCCAATATCATACGCCATAATATAGTCCATGGTCCTATCTTCGATCAAAAGGTAATGTCCATCTTTTGAAAAAAATGCGTCAGTACCCAATTTGTCTAATATTTCTCCCTCATCTTCTTCTAAACTATATAGGATAATATGGTCACCATCATACTTTTGTTCTTTAATACAAATAAATTGCTCATCTTCAGAAAAAATAGGAAGATCATAAGAAGCATAAAGAATAAATGCGGGCTCTTTCTCTCCCCTTAATAAATCAGCAACTGAATAGAGAAAGAGTTGTTGTTCAGCATGATTGTTTGGATCTAACTCTGATGTTGCCAATACAGCGATATATTGATCATGAGGAGAGAACATGATCCCACCTCTATAAGTCACATTGACATGTACATTTGTAACAAGTTTTTGGTATTGGATATCATATAAGTGTAGTACATGGTACTTATCCACCAATAATAAATATTTTTGGTTGTGGGACAATATATAATCCTTACCTAGTTCAGCTATCAGCACACCTTCATTTACTTGATAGTTGTATAAATAGAGCTGATTACTTTTTGCGATTATTGCCTCTTTACCACCTGCTAGGCAGTAAAAAATCTTGGCACCACTGAGTTCTCCATTCTTGATAACAGTTGATTCCGTTGCGCTTTCTAGATCAGGGTTTATATCAGCAGTTGGTTCATCATGACTGCCTTCTCTAGAAGATCGTAAATAGGTATAGAAATGCGTATTTAGTTAATAGGGGATCCATACCGGGACAAATTCACTTGCTCAGCCCTGCCTTGCTTAGTAATTATATGCAAAATATCTTCTCCATTTTCGTTGGATTGAAGTGAATAATTAAACACATTATCTTGCTTAAAGATGATTTGACTGCTAAAGGTTTGATAAATAATAAGATTACCATTGTCTCCTTTTAAGCTAAAAAATTTCTCACTTGGAGATAAACCTTCTATTTCTTCGTTTTTGGGTAAGCCTAAAGAACAAACTACCCTTTTTTGTTCAATATCATAAGTAATAACCTTGTATACATTTTTATCGTTAATCGCATATGTTGTTTCAAAAACCACTTCTGGTACACAATAGCTTATAAAGCAATAAAACTTAATATTATCTGGTATATGGCAAGAGGCTACTTGCCTTTTTTGGGTGAGATCATGAAAATCTAATTGATTATTATATTCTATTATGAAGATATTGTCATACAAATTGCATATTTTATATTTAGTAAAACGAATAATAATATTATAAAAGAGTGTGAGATCTTCTTGTTTGTAAAAAGCAAGCCTTGTACCCTCATCTTTCCTTTGTTGAAGTACTAAGAAGTATTGATTGTCTTGGGTAAAAATAGCTCGGGTATCTGGAATAAAATTATTTCCAGCTATACCCTGCATGTTTAACTCACCAATCTCTAAAAATCGTTTTTCTCTTAAATCATAAATCATAAGACCTGGCTTAGGGTGAGATTCTATGATCAAATAATCACTATTAACAAAGGATGAATAGATAAAACCAATCTGCTTGAATAGCTGCTCCGCTTCATCTGGATGGGATAGCCTATACAACACAGCAGTACATAGGCCATCTTCGTGTTCTTGATGTATACAAATAATATAATTTTCATCTTCAGAAAATTTAGAAAAAAGCTTATAGGTATAAAACTTGTATACAGGCTCTCTCTTGCCCTTGATTAAATTAGCAACGGAGTAAAGGAAGAGCTCTTTTTCATTGGAATTGTCTGCGTCTTGATCTGATTCTACGGTTACAGCAATATATTGATCACGAGGAGAAAAATAGAAGTTCCATTTCTGCCTTACGTTAGTATGTATATCTCTAATGCATTTTCGATGTTGCATATCATATAAATGTAGTACATGGTCACCATCGAGTATTAATAAAAATTTTTGGTTGTGAGACAATTCCATATTGCGTGTGTTATTAGCTATCAACACACCTTCACCTTTTTGGTAATTGTATAAATAGCACTTATCACCTTTTGTGATTATCACCTCTTTATCATCTGCTACAGAATAAATAATTTTGGTATGCATGAGTTCTCCATTTTTGATAATGGTTGATTGTGATTCGTTTTCTAGATCAGGATTTATATCAGCAAGTGGCTCATCATCATTGCCAACTTCAATAGAGTTAGTAGTCCCATTACCTTGTCTAGAAGCAAGAGAGTAATATAGTATAAGAGCAGTAACTACCAAGATAGAACTCAGTAAGCTTATAGCGACCCATTTTTTGGTAGTGACCTGACTAGGCTTCTTAGCTATTGTTTGAGGCACTTGAGGAATAATTACATCATGTTGGGTTTTTGATTTTATCGATACATGATTCAGGTTTAAAAAACCGATAACAATCGCAAATAGTATAGGAACGCGCATGATCTTAATTGATAGAATTAAATTGCCCAAATTTACTTATTTGTAGTGAATACTCTCAAAATATGCTTATTTTTCAATAGAAATAAGGCTCACTAAGCGAATTTTCACCACGCTAAGCTTCCCCGTGAGCTTTAAAATTTTGAGAGAAGAGTACCTACTGTCTGATGACTAAAAACAGGATCATATCTTTGATTATTTTGATAGCTTTTAGGAGATGAATTCAACTATTTTTTTGTGCTATAAGATCTCGAATCGCTTGGATATTTTATTTCGCTACTTTTTCCCATCTTCATAGAAATAGTGTAAAATACTTTCTTGTTGCCAAATCCCTGGAGAATGTTCTCTTCCTGATTTTAGTAAAATATCTGCCATGTTTTCGTTTGCTGCTTTTCTTTCCTTCTGTATAATGGTCCATATTTTGAACCAAAGGCTGCTCAAATTTTTTTCCTTTCCAAGCTCAAGAAAAACGTCTGAGGCGATGATGATATCGGCCCCAAGCTGACTGGCAGTTAGGGTAGGTAAAACTGAGATAATGCTACCATCTACATAATGATTTTCGCCAATTTGCACGGGTTCAAAAAATCCAGGAACGGCGATAGAAGCGCAGACTGCATCTACTATTGATCCACTAGAAAAAGTGTGCAGGTCTCCTCTTTGTAGTTCTGTAGCTACTACGTGCATGGGAGTAGATAACTCTTCAAGTCGCTCTACTTTAAGATGCTTTTGAAAAAGCTTACGTAATCGATGGGTGCTGAAGAATCCATATCCTCGAATACCCTGTTGTATGGCAGGAATCCCTAAAAATTGACAACTGTAGCTCCTAAGTCAAAGAGAGAATATCAGTTCATGCATTTTTTTGGGAGAAGTTTCCTGCGCATAGAGCACTCCCAGTACCGATCCGATGCTACATCCCACAATCATGTCAATCGGAATACCGACTGTATGCAAGCTTTCTAATATACTTATATGGGCAATCCCTCCACTCAGTATAAGTGCGACTTTAGGTCTTTTTTTGGGTTTATTTTTTCTTGAAATATACTTACAAGATAGTAGCAAAAAATGATTGCTAAGGATTCCTCAAAAAATTGATTAGTAAAAATAGAAAATAGTGATTGGTCTATCACGTTATTTTTTGCATCAACTGAGGAATGATAGCTGCTTTCCAAGAGGAAAAATTGCCCATTTTAATATGTTGTCTTGCTTGTTGCACTAGCCAAAGATAAAAACTAAGATTATGAATAGTGGCAATCTGAGCGCCCAGTCTTTCTCCTACACGAATAAGATGATGTAAGTAAGCTTTGGTATAAACAGCACTCGTAACATTACCTAAGGACGTGCAAATAGGCGAGAAGTCTCTTTTCCAACACTGATTTTTGATATTGATTCTACCTTTTGGTGTAAAAAGTGTGCCATTTCGTCCATTTCGTGTAGGCATCACACAGTCAAACATATCAACCCCAAGAGCAATGGATTCAAGAATATCTTGCGGTGTGCCTACGCCCATCAGGTAACGGGGTTTATTTTTTGGCAAAATATCACATACCCATTTCGTTACTTCATAGAGCTGACCTGTAGGGTGACATACTCCCCCAATCGCATTGCCAGGGAAGTCAGCTTTTGCTATATAATCTGCAGAGGCACGGCGGAGATCTGGATAAATACCTCCCTGTACTATAGGGAAGAAAGCTTGTTGATATCCATAATGTGACTGAGTCTTGATCAAATGATTTCCACATCTATCGAGCCAGCGATGTGTGCGCTCCATAGAGAGACGAGCATACTCATAGGTGCAAGGGAAAGGTGTGCACTCATCAAAAGCCATGATAATATCTGCCCCAATACTTCTTTGTCTATCCACAGCATTTTCAGGTGTAAATAAGTGCCTGCTGCCATCTAGAGGAGATATAAAGTGGACACCTTCTTCTGTAATCTTGCGCTGTTTTGACAAAGAGTAGACTTGATATCCTCCACTATCAGTTAGAATAGGTTGTTGCCAACCTATAAAACGGTGCAGACCACCCGCCTGCTCTATGATATCAATACCGGGTCGTAAATAAAGATGATATGTATTGCCAAGAATGATTTGTGCTTTCACTTCTTCTACTAGTACTCGTTGTGCTACTCCTTTTACTGTACCTTGCGTACCAACGGGCATAAAAATAGGCGTTGCAATATTACCATGATCCGTAGTCAAAACTCCTGTTCTTGCTTGAGTAGCTACATCTTCGTGCTGAATAGTAAATTGCATAGCCTATTGATTATCAGGTAAGTCAAGAACACTTTGTAAAATAGCTTCCACAGTGGCCCGATCACTCGATTTGACTAATTGCAAGCGCAATGGTTTGGCAGTATGAACCCCCCGTAAGTAGTTGGCATAGTGACGACGCATTTCAAAAATGCCTACTTTTTCTCCTTTCCAAGCAACAGAGCGTGCAAGGTGCTGCTGCATTGCTTCTACTCTTTCAGCGATTGTAGGGGGAGGCAATAGCTCTCCAGTTGCAAAATAATGTTTAATATCACGAAATATCCATGGGTTCCCTATACTAGCCCGGCCTATCATGATGCCATCGACATGGTAGCGATTTTTATAGCTTAATGCTTTTTCAGGTGTGTCAATATCACCATTTCCAAAAATCGGTATAGTAATAGAGGGATGATTTTTAACTGCCGCAATATATTCCCAGTTAGCCTCGCCACGATACATTTGTGCTCTTGTACGGCCATGAATTGTAAGCGCTTGAACCCCAACATCTTGTAGGCGCTGGGCTACTTCTATAATACGAATCGTATTGTCATCCCAGCCAAGACGCGTTTTAACGGTTACAGGGAGTTTTACTTGCTTGACAATTGCTTTAGTCATTGCTTGCATTTTGGGTAAATCCAATAATATACCCGCACCCGCTCCTTTACAGGCTACTTTTTTGACGGGACATCCGTAGTTGATATCAATACAATCTGGGCCTGCAGCTTCTGCTATGCGGGCAGCCTCTTGCATAGACTCTATCTTATCACCAAATATTTGAATACCAATCGGCTTTTCTTCCGTATAAATATCTAGCTTTTGTACACTTTTGGCTGCCTCCCTGATTAGCCCCTCTGAAGCAATGAACTCTGTATACATCATGTCAGCACCCTGTTGCTTACAAAGCGCACGAAAAGGAGGATCGCTGACATCTTCCATAGGTGCTAAAAGAAGGGGAAATTTGCCCAGCTTGATATTGCCTATTTCTACCATAAAATATAAAGCTTCCTCAAGAAAATTAATTAGTTAGTTGAGACTACATGAGGAGCACAATAATACTACCTATTCAAGTCATTGCAAGCGTTGTTATGAAGTACCTTCATTTTTTGCCTGAACATACTTTCAGTGATTATCACTACTCATGATTGTTTTTCTTACAGAGGATCAACATCCCAGATAACTTTGACCTTGGTAGTTGGCTTATTGTTCCACTGAGCAATGAATCTGTGTACTCTTTTTTTGGCAGCTGCGAGACCTTCTAGAGGGAGCAATACCCAAATACTAATGGGGATCCCTTTTTGTCCGACTACTGGGGTACTTTGATGCGGACCTAAGCAGGGATAATTAAAATATCTTTTGAGTAAATGTATCAGCTCCTGGGCGATAATATCCGATACAGGTTTCTCTTTTTGGATTAGCATGATACTTACCAATCTACGAAAAGGAGGATAGCCCACCATTTTTCGATCTGCTAATACATCTTCATAAAACGATGTTAGATCCTTTTCATTGGCTTGGTAAGCTATACGCCGTAACCCTTGGGAAGCTGTTTGCAGCAATAAATCATATCCTTGCGCTTGGATACTAACTAGATCACAGAAAAGCTGCTCGTGCACCCTAAAATTAGATGACTTAAGTGGTTCGTCCATACCTAGTAAAATCGCTAAGCTGTTATCAGTAGCAGGTAGATATCGAATAATACGTGGTGTACTCAGCAGCATCGCTATCTGATTTTGATGCCACTGCTTGATTACTTTTTGGTATTGTGTTGGACTAGATAAACTATCTATATCCAAGCGCACTAAGGAAGTCTCAGGGTAGTGAAAACGGAAAAGCTCTTCTACTTGCTCTATGCCCATACCGTACTGTTTCAGCGACTCACTCTTACAAGAAAGGCAGGTAGGTAGCAGGTTTTGTTTCTTTTTACAGTAGTGACATAAAAGAGTGGGTGTGGCTTGGTGATAGGTAAAGCTTACCTCACACTCAGGACATCGTGCTATCCACCCACATGAACCACATCCATAGTAATTGGCGTAACCTCTACGGCTGTGGATGATTACTATAGGTCGACAGTTAGCTCGTGCATCGTCTATGAGTTTCCACATGGCGGGCGCTATCATATCTCTTTTTGGGTGAAACTCCTGTCTGCTACCTAAACCTACTAGACGTAGGTGAGAAGATCTCTGGCTATGTTGAGGTAAGGTAACCTCTTGGTACTTACTTTTTTGTATGTTGCTGTAGCTCTCTAGGCTGGGAGTAGTGTCCCCAAGAACAACTGGAATACTGGCATAGTTTCCAAACATTAAAGCAGTATCTCTGCCATGATAACGAGGGGCTTTACCTATTTGCTTGTATGCTACATCTTCTGCTTCACTAATGATGATCAACTTTAAGCCAGCAAAAGGTAAAAAGAGTGCCCCAGGGCGTCCTACTACACAGTGAATTGTATGATCAGCTACCCCTTCTGCTATCTTTTGCTTTTTGCTCGATGTAACCCCACTATGATAGCCTTTCACTCGCTCTCCCCACTTTTTCTTGAGGTCCTTGACAATCTCTTGAATCATCTCTTTGCGAGGTGATAGGTAGAGAACTTGCCCTCCTTGCTCCATCACTTGTGCAGCTAAAGCTTTATAAACTTGAGACTGCTCTTCTTGTGTTCCTCTGTTTAAGTAACTATTTTTTTTTCTTTTTACTAAAGTGCTAATCAGGTTGACAGCTACTTTCATTTCGCTACTTAGGTGGATATAGCTAGTCTGTTCTCTCTTACCTTGTTCTTGCTTGACTTGCTCTAATAAGTAACTCCTTGTAAGTAAAGGGGTAAGCAGTAGACTATTTGATTTAACTAACTGTGTAAGAATAATGATCGCTTCCTCATAGCCTACATGCTTACATAGATCATCGAAAGTGATTTCAGTAAAAGTGGCTAGTTGAGCATCAAATGCTTCCCATGTGATAGGGTTGATTTCCCTTAGCTGAGTTTTAAAATAACTTTTTCTTGATTCAATAGCCATACGAACCACGTTTCCTATAGGCGCCAAATAATATTTATGTATCCATTGGATTAGGTTAACCTGCGGGCCAGTAAAAAACCAGGTATCATCAGGTATTGCTAGAATTTCTTGCACAGGGTAGGAAGGAATTTCTGTATGAATAGACTCTATGATCCCTACTGCGAGTCTCCTGCGAAAAGGAACAACAGCCCGACTGCCTACTCTTATTTTTTTGTTACAATCAGTAGGTATAGCATAAGTAAGTGTATTCTCTATAGCTAAAGGCACGACGATCTCTACAAATTTTTTTTGATTGTGAGAATAAGACACTACAATAGTTTTAGCAAGTTGCAAGCCTACAAATCTATATAAAAGCTAGACTTTTCAAAGTATGTTCGGTAGAATATACCTTAATAAAAAAAAATAATTAGCTTGGGGTGGCAAATCTGTGTGACTAGCTCCTTCCCAACCCCCCAGGTCTGGAAAGAAGCAAGGGTAGGAAGTTGTAGCGGTGCAATTTCGGATTTGCCGCTTTTTTATAATTAAGTCTACAATTTAAAATCAATCATGGATATACAAGCCTTAGAAGCCAAAGCTAAAACCGCTATGCAAAAGGGATTTGAACATCTACAAGCAACTTTTGCTAGATTTCGGGTCAATAAAGTAGCTGCCGATATGATTAAAGATCTACTTGTCGACAATTATGGTGTGCCTACTCCGCTCTATCAAATAGCAGATATACGAGTAGTAGATGCTACTAAACTTGAAATCAAGCCTTGGAATAAGAAGTTATTGACAGCTATTGGTAAAACAATACAAGATCATAATGCTTATGATTTTAACATTGTCCATCAAGGAGATTTAATTAGACTTTACCGACAGCCTCTTACCCAAGAAAGTAGGCTTAGAATGCTTAAAGAACTTGCTAAAAAAAAAGAAGAAGGGCATGTGATGATTAGAAATATGCGCAAACAGATCAAGCAAGAAGCAAAATCTCTTATCAGTGAAGATGAAAAAAAACTTCTCGAAAGTCATCTTCAAAAGCACACTGACGAATTTATTACTAAAATAGACACACTATATAGCGAAAAAGAAATAGCTATTATGAAAGTATAGTACTTGAAATATTTTTTACCTGAGGACGTATTCCTCTATATATGTCCTATTTTTCTGTGTAACGCGTCAACGAATGGGGATTCACACGCTCCATAATATATATTATAATCAAAATTGATTGTTTTTGTACAAACTATGATATATTGGGTTCATAAAGTGTGTATTTTATTTCTCTCCTATTGAATCACAATAAATTGGACATCATTATCTACTGTTGTGAACCCAATAGCATCATTAAAAAAAATTATTGATCATCCTCAAAATATAGTCATTACCATGCATCATCATCCTGATGGAGATGCCATGGCTTCTGCTTTAGCTATGGGCAAATGGTGTGAAGCAAAAGGGCACAAAGTTTCCATTATTAGCCCTAATCAATATCCCTATTTTTTGAATTGGCTTCCTGACATAGAGAAAGTGCATGTCTTTGAAAACAATAAAAAAGAACTAATCAAGCAGCTTATAGACCAAGCCGATGCTATATTTTTTCTTGACTTCAGCCCTATACATCGACTAGGTAGCTTAAGTCCCATAATTCAAGCAAGCAAAGCACGCAAAGTAGCTATAGATCATCATCCAGATGAAGGCGAAAAGTTAGATTTGTTGATCTGTGATACAAAAGCCGCAGCTACATGCTCTATTATTTATGATCTCATCATCACTTTAGATGAAAAAGAGCACTTAAGCAAATCTATGGCTACCCTGCTTTATGTAGGTATCTTTACAGACACAAGCTGCTTTGTCAACTCAAACACAACGCCAGCTACTCATCAAATTGCTCAGCAGTTACTTAAAAAAGGTGTAGAGCCCAATACCGTTTACATGGCTATCTATGGACAACAATCTATTAATAAGCTACACTTTATAGCCCACTGCATTACGCATCGACTTGTAGTAATGCCCCACTATCAAGCTGCCTATTTTGCTATTCCTACCAAAGACTTTAAAAAATTTTATATGCGCTCAGGTGATAAAGCAGGTCTTGTCAATTATGCGCTCACCTTAGAAAACGTATCATTAGCCGGGCTGATTGTAGAACAAAAGAAAGAAAATAACCGATATGTTACGCTTTCCCTACGCTCTGTAGGCAGTATAGCAGTCAATCAATTAGCCCATCAATATTTTAATGGAGGAGGCCATAAAAATGCTGCAGGCGCTATTTCCAAGCTCCCACTGAGCGAAGTAGTAGATCAATTTGAAAATATGATCAAGCAAGAACTCACTCCTCATTCAGTTCATTAGCAGCGGAAAAAGTTTAGTAAATGCTAAGCAGATAATCAAGGTTTGTGCTGGGAATTATACTCCTTATTATCGAGTAACCGATTACCTCAATAATATCCTCTGTCCTTGTTACAGCGATTACTATACCTATAGAAAGGAAAGTAATCAAAGAAAATTAACTAAAACATAGCTCTTATAAATCCTACAATAAGCTCTCCTTTCATTTTTTTACTTTTCTTTATTCAAATTTAATTAGTTTCTTTGCTTATTATTATTTTAGCAACTTCTTTTCTTATGCAAAAAAAAAGTGCCTATCATCATCAAGAAGTAGAGAGTAAGTGGTCTAGTTTTTGGGAAAAGGAAGGCTATTTTCGTTCCCAAGTCAATAAAAATAAAGAACCCTATGTACTGATTATGCCTCCTCCGAATGTTACTGGGATTTTACACATGGGGCATTTACTTAACAATACTGTACAAGACGTTTTAGCTCGTAAGGCACGCATGGCAGGTAAAGAAGTCTGCTGGGTACCAGGTACAGATCACGCTTCCATTGCTACAGAGGCGAAAGTGCTTGAAAAACTAGAAAAGAAAGGACTCACAAAAGCAAAACTAGGTAAGCAAGCCTTTCTTAAAGAAGCTTGGCAGTGGAAGAAAAAGCATGAAGATATTATTATACATCAGTTAAAACGCTTAGGAATTTCCTGTGACTGGGAGAGAAGCTACTTTACCATGGATACAGTACGTTCTGACTCCGTCACGGCTGCATTTGTAAAATTGCACGAAGAAGGCTACATATATCGAGGTACCCGTATGATTCACTGGGATCCCAAAAGAGAAACAGCACTCGCCGATGAGGAGGTTGTTTATCGGGAGGTCACAGGACAACTTTACTACATTCGCTATGCTCTTGCAGAGAGTAGTGAGTCAATTGTTATTGCAACTACCCGACCAGAAACTATCTTAGGTGATACCGCCATTGCTGTACACCCAGAAGACAAGCGTTATCAACACCTACATGGAAAACAAGCAATCATTCCTTTGACTAATAGAAAGATTCCTATTATTGCAGATTCACATGTAGACCCATTATTTGGCACAGGCTGTTTAAAAATAACACCAGCTCATGATCCATATGACTATGAACTTGGCAAAAAGCATGGGCTAGCTATCATCAACATTATGCATCCAAATGGCTCTCTTAATGAAAATGCCGGTCATTATCAAAACCTTGATAGAGTAGCAGCTCGCAAAAAAATTGTAGCAGATCTTCATACTAAACGACTTTTAGTCAGAAAAGAGCAACACATCCACCAAGTAGGATTTTCAGAAAGAAGCAATGCTATTGTAGAGCCACGTATTTCTACCCAGTGGTTTGTACGCATGCAACAACTTGCCCAGCCTGCCATCAAAGCAGTACAAAACCACACTATTCAGTTTCATCCTGCAAAGTTCATCAATATGTACAATGCGTGGATGCACAATATTAAAGAGTGGTGTATCTCACGCCAGCTCTGGTGGGGGCACCCAATACCCGTTTACTATCTGAAAGACGGTCGATATGTAGTAGCTCATACAGCCGAAGAAGCATTAAAAAAAGCACAGCTACTTACCAATAACCCTACCTTAACATCGCAAGATATCCAGCAAGATCGAGATGTTTTAGACACTTGGTTTTCCTCTTGGCTACTTCCCTTATCAGCTTTCAATGGCATTCTAGATCCTCATAGTTTCGAAATACAATATTTCTACCCTACAGATAGTCTAGTGACCGCACCAGAAATTATATTTTTCTGGGTAGCTCGTATGATTATCGCAGGCTACTATTTTCATAAAAAGCCTCCCTTTCGCCATGTTTACTTTACAGGTATTGTGCGTGATCAGCAACGTAGAAAAATGTCGAAATCACTCGGCAACTCACCAGACCTACTCAATCTCATGGATCGCTATAGCGTAGATGGTATGAGAGCAGGTATTCTCTTAGCTGCTCCTGCAGGCAACGACCTACTTTTTGATGAAAAGCTTTGTGAACAAGGTTATCAGTTTGTCCATAAAATTAATAATGCCCTTACATTAGTGACAGGATGGCATCTTAGCCCAATAACCCCTACTACTACACAGCAGTTAGCTGTTCATTGGTTTCAAGCACGACTGCAAGAAATACTACATCAAATAGAAGAGCTCTTCACCTCTTTCCGCCTTTCTGATGCTCTCATGGCAGTTTATAAGCTCATATGGAATGATTTTTGCTCCCATTATTTAGAAATGATTAAACCAAGAAAAACAAAGCAAATAGCTGAGTCTATTGGCCTCACTACGCAATCTTTTTTTCTTGATCTCATGAAAGTACTCCATCCCTTCATGCCCTTTATTACAGAAGAAGTCGCCAGTCGCCTAGCCAGTCATACAACATCTCTTGCCTTAGAAAATTACCCAATCCTATCTGCTACTTTTGATCACAAGATTTTAGCACAAGCCCAAAAAGCCTTTACGCTTATTAGCCGTTTACGTCAATACCGAACCCAAACCCCTTGGTCAGACGATCAAGGAGCTACCCTTTGCTGGTCTGGTGAATCTACCGACTGGTTGGCTACTTTTACTCCTTACATTCAGACAGCTACCAAAATAGCAGTCGTACAGAAAAGAGAGTCTGTTCAGCCTACTGGAAAAGCTATTATAATGGAGGGGACTATCTTTTGGGTTGAAGGTGTTGTAAGTACTTCTACAAAGAAGCAGACAACATATGAAAAAGAGCTAGCTTACCAAAAAAAATTCCTACTATCAATAGAGAGAAAATTGAACAATAAGCAGTTCATAGCCAATGCACCTAGCCAAGTGATAATGCATGAAAAGAAGAAGAAAAAAGATACACAAGCACGTATCCACTCACTTCAACAGCTATTACAAACGGAGAAGTAATACACATACCTAATACACGATACCAATCTTTACAGGTCATATCTGTAGTTCAACATCTTTAAATCATGGATGTCAGAAGTAGAGACCTTTTTGTAAAAAAATCAGAAAAATTAGCAAGACAAAATCCTTTAAAAAATCAAAATCATGTTTTTTAGAAAATAAAGTGGGTTAAAAAAAGAAAATTTTTATTGAATATGATTCCGAATTTGGGGTAAATAAATCATATTTTTAAGCTATCTATGCAAAATAGCTTATTTTTTTGACTTTAGTGAAGCCTTTTATATGAGATAGTACACATATAACCTAGCTTTAATGAAGAGTCAATTATTATTAAAGTTAGCTATTTTCTTAATTGGAGTTCAGAGTTTACCAGCCCATATTTATGGGTATAGTGATCATAATACATCCAAAAAAGTAGTCCAAAGAAATAACCAACTAGTAGCGCCTCCTTTTTTTCATAAAAGCAGTGACCTATATTAGCATAGTCGCTGTACTATTCTGCTATATTTACGTCAAAAATTCGTTACCTTATTTAGAGCAGCCAAGTCCAGAATCTAGTATTATAGATGAAAAAACATTTAAAAATTTTTCCTCCACTTCTTGGTACTTTTTTGATTTTTCTAATCAATGATCAGTTACCCATTATATTGCTAGAGATAATATGAAGTAGAATCTACGCTTATTTTTTTTATCAAAAAAAATATGTATTTTTTGTACCAATTATCTATCATATGCTTTGCTACTTACAGTTATGCTTTAACTATAGAAGCTACTTTTTTTGGTTAATTGCAAGTTTCTTAATGGTACTCACTAATAGTATATCTACTAAACAAGTAATTAAAACTGAAAAAAAAGAAATAGCCAATACTAGTCAAGTAACTACCAAAAGCAAGGTTACTAAGACGATTAAAGTAGTAGAAATAACCGTAACATCACTCTTAGGTATTTTGCTATTTCAACATATCAATCATCCTACGACGCATTCTAGGGAAAATATCCAACCCTTTAGAGAAAATCAAGAAAGAGGAATAAGCCCTCAAAAATCGGATGATAATCACCTCACTAACCATGCAATACAAAGAAATAAAAAAGAAAATCAGGCACAACATAGCCCCAGTAAGTGTCCACCTCCCTTAGATGTTAAAGCCGTATACAAAAGAATCAAAAAAAAGAAAAAATCTATTGAACGTAAATTCCCCTATTATGAACCTGCTATAGATCGAATCACCTATAAGGGTATTATATATGAGATCTATAATGTAGAAGGCAAAGGTGATTGCTGGGTATTAGCTACATGGATCTTAGCAGCCAATCAGTTGATAACCTCAAAAATAAGTCAAAAGCAACTTACTAAAGAGTTATCTAAACTAGAAAATAAGATTGACACCATCCTAGAAAAATACCAAGCATGGTACGCTCAGCTCACACAAGTTATACAAGAATTAGATGATCCAACCCAAGCAAAATACTATCTTGATGCCTTTGAAAAAGCTTATTTGGCTTATGCAGCACAAAATAAAAGTGTTGCACTGAGCAAAATACAACGTGGGATAGCTCCAGGCGAGTCATCAGGCAAAAAAATTACAGATCCTAAGATGCAGGCAGTATGGAGAAAAATCAAGCCTTCATGGAGTAGCGCTATCGTATGGTTTCCTAGAATACCCACTGTGAAACAGGCTGGAAGAACTTTTTCGCAGGACATTTATGATGAAGTTACGAACCTCAGTACTGTATTTGATCAAAACACAAGGTCTCCTAAACAAGATTTTCGATTGAAGTATATCAAAAATATCATTGAAGATTATCAACAATTTGCACAAAAAATCATTCATGCTTACTGCGAGTTTCAGCATCTAAAACCTCATTTTATCAGTGCATTATCTACTATGCCGCAACAAACCACAATCGCAGAACATAGGAAATGGCTGCAAAAGAAGCCTGCTAAGCTAGCCCTTGTGATTAGATTTATACGCCTTGTTACTTTGCTAGATCATGTCAATCCTGTTAGTGTCTTTCCCAACTTACATCACATCAATATGATTGAAACAAATGAGTGGGGATCTATCCCCAAGTCATTTATTCAGTTAGTAGGCCTAACTACTGAAAATAACACGAAAGCAACTCTCAAGTCTCACAAAGGCGATACGTATACTATTCTGAAAGTTCTATATAAAAACTACTCTTTCGTTAACAATATCTTGATTTTATCTATCAATAATAGCCATTTTTGCTATGCAGTTCCTATAATACTAAAAGGAGAAAATCCAAAAAAGAAAAAAAGCCTTGATAAGAGGGTTAATTAGATTACTTGAAAAGGTAGATAAAGATTTAGATCAGCTAGAAGATCAGTACGAATTTGAAGACAAGGAAACTTACCAAAAGCAACGTATAGTCATTAAAAAAGCGCTCCAATAGCAAGCGAAAATTTTTACTACAGGAATACCACCAAGGCATAGAGTAGTTTCTCTTTTTAAACCTTATTTGCGACCTATCGTGAGAGAGAAAGAATTCAAAAAAGTAGAGTTCTGCGCAAAAGTCAAGAAAATTCAAGTGGATCCAATCAACTTTATTTAGTGCCTCAGCTTTGAGCCTTTCAATGAAGGAAAATAGCTTAAGGATAGCATATTCTGAGCAGAACAGGTTACTGGAATAAAAGTCAGCAATATTGGGATAGATGCTATAGATGCTATTGATGCTATTGATGCTATTGATGCTATTGATGCTATTGATGTAAACAG
>JBCCTJ010000014.1:0-22254 GCA_039198585.1 Bacteroidota bacterium | reverse complement strand
TTAAAGAGTATGAGAGAGATCATGGAGCGGGTTTGCAACGATTTTGAAGTTGAATTGAAGGAGTTTAATGGAGAAGGGGATCATGTTCATCTGCTTGTGAATTATCCGCCTAAAGTAGCTGTATCTAAGTTGGTCAATAGTATAAAAGGGGTCTCTAGTCGGATGCTTAAAAAGATTTGCCCTGAGCTAGGAAAGAAATATTGGAAAGGGGTTTTGTGGCCTCCTAGTTATTTTTCAGGTAACTGTGGCGGGGCCCCTCTTAGTATCATTAGAAAATATATCGAACAACAATCTAGTCCTACCTAAAATTTGGGCGCCTTATATCCCTCACCTAAAGAGAAAGGGTTTTACGGCGTATTTTTGATAAAAATTATTTCATAAGCTGATTGATTTAATCATTGTTTGCCTGATCCTCAAAAATAAATTACCATTGGCTTCGATTCTTACCCACATAAACAATAAGCTAATGGTTATCAACACAACAGAGTTACTGCGATACTTTCATCAAGTTATTTTTATTTTTTGGACAAGTACTAGCCTTTTATTTGGTACAGAGCTACCCAGCAAAAAAGATTTCTCACAACCTAAAGATATCAATTCTAATAACGAAGTGTTACATCTACGACAAGAAGTTGACCAACTGAAAAATCAATGTAATAATCTAGAAAATCAATTCAAACAACTTATCCAAGCAAACCAGATAATTACCCGATACTATAACCAACTTCTTCAATCGGTTCGTAGGTTAGAGCGTGCTAATAAGATGGGTTCACTACCTATTGTACAAGAACAGCGCTCATGTCAAATATTTGAGTATGGTAAGGTTAATGTCTGTGCACGCTCTTACGTCTACCCTCCCCTTAAACAAATAATAATTAATAACCAGTCTATAGATGCTTCGTGTATGCATGATACCACTTTCCCATGTTTTGGATCTAAATTACATGATACTTCTTTGCGCAATTTACCACCAATACCAATCTCGAGTAATGTAAATAGATTAAATCCTAATGCTATTAGTTTCGAGTTAAAAAGTGAAGAAAAAGAAGATCATTCAAGTTACTTCAAGGAACAACCTGATGTAAAAAAGAAACAAGAAAATAAATTGGCCCTTACTCCATGCACTGATACATCATTGATTAGCATCAAGCCTAAAAAATTGAAAAATAAAAAAAATGGGTATCAAAAGATAAAAATTAAACAAACGCAACTCCTTAGTATCTACTTAAATATGAGTAATCCTCAACTCAAAAATCAGCTGAAAGAATTTTTTCTAGATTATAAAGGAAAGCAATTTACCGACTTTTTATTTACAAAGCACTCTAGTGCTTGCTTCATAATACTATATAAAACAATGGATTCTATTCATAGATCAGCTCCTGACAGATACATATCAGATCAAAAAAAGATACAAGTAATTTCGTATGGTAATAATGATATTTTTTATCTTATTTACGTGAAATCAAGAGTAAATTCTACTCAGCCAAATAAGAAAGTAATCGAAAAATGGCAGTTAGTTGAATTGACAAAAAATCCAAAAGAAGATATTAAAAAGAGCAAGATCGCTCATCAAGCATCTCCCTTGTCCTGTTTGTACTTAGATAGAAAATTAGCTGGTCAAGATACAGTCGTCTATCTTTGCTGTCCTATTGTCTTTGAATATAAACCAGAACGTATCTACAAGGAAAACTTAGGTGGATTAGCTGTTATCCCTTATATAAATCATGAGGGTTTTACTGTTGAGTTTTTATTTTTAACAGAAATAAACACGGGTATGGAAAAGTATCTAGAGATGGTAAGAACGAAATTTGATTGGATCAATAAGAGATATCTTGCTATGGGAAAGTCTCCAATCACATGGAAAAAAGCAGAAGAAGATTTCCTTAATTATAGTGGGTTTTATTGTCTACTTTATAATGCTGATTACAGTAAAGAAACAAAAACACTTACTGCAGATATTCAATACAGCAATACACCTCGAAAAGATATTATTACTCCAAAATGAATAGGTATAATTAAAAAAATAGCTTAGAGCTATTGACTGTGTTTATTACGCAATTCTTGAAAAAATTGCTTTAAAAGCTGACTACTTTGTTTTGCTAAAATACCCTTCGTAACTACTACCTTAGGTAGTAGTAGGCTAGGACTCCAAATGCTATAACCTCTTTTAGGATCTTGGGCGCCCCATACAATCCTTTTTATCTGGGTCCAAAAGCATGCCATTGCACACATAGGGCAAGGTTCGAGTGTTGCATATAAAGTTGCTTCTGGGAGATATTTTTTCTTTTTGATGGTACAGGCTTTTTGAATCACTAGCAATTCCGCGTGTGTAGTTGCATTCTGCGATTCCTGTACTAGATTGTGTCCTTGAGCTATGATGCTATTGTGCTGTACGATCAGTGCTCCAATAGGCACTTCACCTAGTGCATAGGCCTTTTTTGCTTCTTGTAGTGCTATTAGCATAAAGTGCTCATCTACTCTATCAATTGGCATGCCATTAGGTTTTTAAGTTGACTCTTCCCTCACATGCTAATAAGTCGACTATAGAAAGATTAGGAATAAAAGGGGTAAACCTTTGGTCATAAATGATACACTGATGGCCTTTGGGTAAAGCTTTTTTAGGATGTAATATTCCTCGCATATCTAGTCCATCCCTAGTGTCTACCTTGCCTTTCATGATTGATATTGGTACATTGATATTCATAAAAGAGCAAAACTTATCTAGTAAATTTAAATTAAGTTCTATTAAAAAAGTAGGTTGAGTCACCAAACTTGGGAAGATTATCTCTTCTAGCAGTATCTCCCCATAAGGTGTACTGTTATAAGCTGTTAGCAAACTGCGTTGGTGTTGTTTCAACCAAGATATCGTATGATCTATCTTAATATCTTGATAAGGAACTTGATATCGAGGATGTTGGATAGGAATAATAAGAGCTTGTATCCCTTGTGCATTTCGTATATATGCTCTGGTTTGATAAGACTGTTTTTGGTAGTAATTACTGACATCTAAGACTACTTCTTTGCTTTGTGCTATCGCGCAAAAATAAGGAATGGAAGGCAAGTAATGCAGATCTAGTAAGATTTTTTTACCTGCTTTCCATTCCAGTGTAGGCACTTTTGATTCTAGTTATTAACCTTTTGATTAGCAAGATTATTAAGTGCTAAATAAAAGCATCCTAGTGCGCCAAAAATCACAAGAAGTAGAGAAAAAACATTATTGCCACCACTGCTAATTGCCTTTTCTGCTAGGTTGCCTACTTCTCCACCTACAGCACTACCTAAGCTAATAAATCCCCATAAAGTACCCATTACTGTCGATTTTAAGTGTTGAGGAGCTAAAGAGCTTACTAAGCTAAGTCCAGGAATCATGATGCAAATCTCTCCTAGGACAATCAAAAGATTGATTACTACTACCCAGAGAGGTGATATGAGTCCCACTTTACTCAGCTGGATAGCATAGCTGACTATCAGAGCGCATACCGCAAATAAGAGGAGTCCTACTCCCATTTTCGTCGTAGCAGCTAAGTTGGTATATCGATCATTCACTTTTTTCCAGAAAAGAGTCACCGGATAGCTGAATAGGATAATCAAAATAGGGTTTAATACATAAAAATAGGCTGCCCCTATTTCGTATTCTTTACCAAAAATTGATATTATTCTATTGACTGATTCTTTGGCAAAATTCATGAAAAGCCCCTCACATTGCATATAAATGACTACATAGCTCATTACGCCTAAGTAAGCAAGGAAAACAACCATGATATGTCCTCTTTCTTTTTTATTGGCAGCTTGGAAAAAAACCCATAAGCAAAGTAATAGTAGTGAAATACTAAGCAACACAATGAGTACTCTATTGCCCACTTCTAGTAAAGCGGGAATCTTGGACGAAGAAATGTAATGATTCACAATGAATAATAGTGCCAAACCTGCTACAACCAGTGCAGGAATGCTCATCCACATGCTTTGTTGCTGTGCAGATCGTTTTCTTTCTGGTGCTAGATAACCTACACCCAATACAAATATTAGTAAACTGAGAAACATCCCTACTCCTGCTACCATAAAGCCAGCGTGAAAGCCGAATCTATCTTTTATAAATGGGACAATTAAACTCCCTATCAAGGAACCTACATTAATTCCTTGATAAAAGATCGAAAATCCTCTTTCTCTACGTTGATCCCTATCTTGATACAAGGCTCCTACCATAGTAGAAATATTGGTCTTTAGCAAACCTGTTCCGATGGCTAAAAACCAAATACCACTTACAAACCATATCTTTTGGGCTGTAATGCCTAATAATAGATGACCTATAAACTGCAAGGCTGCTCCCCACATGACCGTTTTCTTAGGACCTAGATAGCGATCTGCCAAGGGACCCGATGGAATACACATGAAGTAAGCTAAAAAGGAGTACAGACCAGAAATAATATTAGCGGTACCTTTTTCCATACCCCATCCTCCTTCCAATACTTTTGCTGTTAGGAAGTAGATTAGAATAGATTTCATACCGTAAAAACTCAAACGTTCCCACATTTCAGTAAAATAAAGAACATAAAGGCCTTTTGGCTGTCCTAGTAATTCTTGCGATTGTTTATGAGGTTTATCATCCATGATTAATTTAGTTAAAAAAATAAAAGTAAAAAACTATAAGCAAACCTAGTAACAAAGGGCGTTATTTCCAAATAGAAGATAGAGATTTTTGTATTGTATAGTATGGAGAAGTCAGGAGAATACGCAATGGTAGCAATCATTAAAGAATAGCTCTATAGGGCACTCTATTAACATTTTTTTAGATAAGAATAACTGATAAAAATTGTAACAATCCCCGAAAATGAAAAAAAGTATCCCAAAGCGATCAATTGTACCTGTTTTTTTGCTTATAGACATGCATAGAAAACCTTCTCTAGCATTCACATGGAATGTTTTTAAATAAAAACGTCTTTATTGCTGACTACCCCTACAAGAATGAAAACGAACCTCTGAAGCACATCATATAGACAATTTTATCCAAAACCTCGATCTAAATAATGAACAAACCAATACTATTCGGGTAACAGAGTGGTTTCATAGGTTTAACTCAGTTTTTTATAGTCGTTCATTTCAGCATGATCTATCAAATATCTACAGTCGGACTACAGAAAAAACAAAAAAATGGGAAAAGTACACAAATTCTTATTACAATAATGAATACTCTATGGACGCCATTGACTACCTGCATGATGATGAAAGCTATGAAGCTGCCATAGAAGCAGGTGGAATAGATTCTGACGAGGATAATAGCTATATGATAGTCATAGTAAGTACGATGAAGAGGAAAGTACTACAAGCAATGTGGTTCAAACGAATGATAGTGCTAGTGAGCTTTTATACTCTTAAGAAGAAAATCAAAAAAATATAAAGGCAAAAAAGTTTCGGCCATTGACTGATACTTGGGAATATGTCAAAAGATGGTTCGGATATTAAGCTGAAGAAATAGCTCTACTTAGAAGAGGCTTATCCACCCGTCAATGCGGCAGGTAGTTAGCAACTATTAGCACAGTTGACGCGTATTAAACTATATTACTGAGAAATACTTAACAATCAACTATCGAGTAAAAAGGCTTTGCTAACAGTAAAAAATAGCTACTAATACATGCTAAAGTAGCCTTGTTTTTTTCTAGGACTATCAATTTACCCTTAATTATTCTATATTTGCGACTACTAAGCAATAGGTTAAATCAAAATTTGTATCATGGCACATCCGAAGCGGAAAATATCAAGAACCAGAAGAGATAAAAGGAGGACTCACCAAAAGCTTTCTATGGTCTACCTGACTACTTGTCCTACTACTGGCAAACTCCACCTGCCACATAGAGCTTTCTGGCAAGATGGTAAACTTTACTATAGGGGTAAAGTAGTCATGGAAAAGAGGCAAATAAGTGAAGCATAAATACTCTTTTTGATTATGGCTACTACTGCAGACTTTAGGAATGGTCTCTGCCTAGAATTAGATAGGCATCTTTATACTATCGTATCTTTTCAGCATGTTAAACCAGGTAAGGGAGGAGCTTTTGTTAGAACTAAACTGAAGCAACTAGCCAGTGGTAGAGTTATAGAAAAAACCTTCAACGCGGGTGTTAAAATTATAACAGCACGGATAGAAAACCATTCGGCGCAGTTTCTTTATGCAGACAGTAAATTTCACTACTTTATGGACCAAACAACTTTTGAAACAAAAGCTATACCAAGCGAACTGATCAAGGAAATGAAATGGCTTAAAGCTGATCAAGTAGTGAATATTATCCTTCATCAAGAAACTAATACTATTTTAGGTTGTGACTTGCCTCCTTCTGTACTGCTAGAAGTCAGTGAAACAGAAGCAGGCGCAGAAGGCAATACGGCTACCAGAGCATTGAAACCTGCAACTTTGGAAACAGGCGCTCATATTCAAGTCCCTCTTTTTATTAATACTGGTGACATTATCAAAGTAGATACCCGAGAAGGCAAATACCTTGATCGTGTCAAAAAAAGGTAAGTGTTTTTAATCCATTTATAAGTTGATTTATATGAAATTACCTAATCCGAATCCATGTAATAATTTTCATTGCACTGACTAGAAACCATACGAATTTTATTGATAGTTGTCGGAATATCAATAATTAGTGTACGCGCTTTTTAAGAACGGAATTGTATAAAGAAAAAATGATAATGTTTGCTATAAATCATGATATAACCTGGGACCAACTTGGAAGAAAAATACTATGTCTATTATTGTTTTTCTTGCTTCCAAGCAGAGGATATAATGCTTCCCCAACAATTGATCAAAAGTTACTACACGCATTGGAATGGAAGCTTATTGAAATCAAAAAAAGCGAAGAACTAGATGATGATGAACTTATATTTCTTCGCTTGAGGAAAGCAAAAAGAGATAGCCAATTGCCAGGCGATCTTAATAAGGACGTTAAAGAACAAGCCAAGGCAATACTTCAAGCGAATCAACGAAACATTAAAGAGATTGCTAGTAGAATTATACAAAAACGTAGCTTTAATCTGCCACAACCGAAAAATCAAATTAAGAAAAAAAATCCTTTTATAATTCATACTATACACAATATATCAAATCATACAGACAATATATCAAATCATACAGACAATATATCAAATCATAGTCTTACAACAAGCAAGCTAACTCTTTTTATAAGGTATAAACGGCTACATAGTAAGTATTATAACCTATATCAAGAATTGAGTAATACAAAAAATGACTTACAATCTATTTACGAGCATGATCAATATCAAAAAAAGGCCTGGTTAAAGTCATTTCAGCCGAATGAAATTGAACAAGAATCATTGAAAAAAATAGAAATATTTATTGTAGAAGAAGTCAATAGTCTTACTAAGCAAATTAGTCAAGAAATGAACAAAGTGGGTGGAATGCCATATAGTGAATTCACCCAAGAAATATTAAAAAAAGATGAAGAAAAATACCAAGAAATTCATACACGACAAAAGCATTTTTTAGAAGAAGCCACTCGAAAAAAACAAGAATACGAGGATCTCAAAAAACAAGTAGAGAAAAAATATGATGTTAGTAACAATAAGAAGTGGGAACCAACTATGGATATTATATTCATAGTTTCATCTATTTTATTTAGTTTATTATTAATAATAGTAACTATTCGTGTTCTTTTACCAAAAATAAAGAAATATTATTCTGCTAAATACAAAAACTATTATCAAGATAATAGTTTGTTGAAAAAGAACCACCTAAATAAAGGTAAAAAGGAATAAGAATAGAGATATACTTAAGTGTAGGGTCAGTCAGGAGAATACGACGAAACTGTAGCAATCATTAAAAATAGCTGTATAGGCGACTCTATTAATATTTTCTAGCTAACAATAGCTGATAAAAATTGTAAAAAGTACCGAAAATCGGTGAATTTTACCTCTTTTTTTGCTTATGGGCATGAGTAGAAAACCTTCTCTAGAGCTCATATGAAATGTTCTTAAACAAAAACGTCTCTATTTCTGGCACCCTCTACTTATTGACTTGAGAAGATCGCTATGAATCTAATCGAACTATTTATTCACTGGAAGCAAGTTGAACCACGCATTAGTAACAGGAGTCCTGTAAATAATAACAAGTTCACGCAGGGTTATGTCAGGGATTTGTGGGGAACCTCCCGCTTACCTAATCGACTAAAAAGCTTACTTTTCGTTTTTCACCTTTGCTTGCCTTACAGTTACTCATCTTCGTGAGTTTTTTGTTTACTATTATTGGATTTTTTGTTGTTTCAATACCTCTTGCCCGGTTACCAAGTTGGCCTCTACTCCTTGTGTATAAGGATGGGGTTTGCCTCTAAAAGGGTAAGTGCTTATATTTGGCAGTATTCAATCGCTTTGTTGTAGTATCTTTGCTCATTGTAGGCGTGTCCCAGATCGGTATAAGAAGTGCCATCAAGATCTTCGGGGTCTCATTGTTTGATTATCAATGTCAAGGGATTTTTAGTAAAATTTAATAGTTGTGTTGTAGTCAACCTTGATCATACATTATGTAGATATCTCCATATCTACCATTTTTTTTTCGATACTCACTTTTTTTATTTTGACTTGTAGGTCATTACCTATGCGATAGACTTTACCTTTTCTTTTTCCTTTCATGGAAAAATGTTTTGGATCAAAGGAATAATAATCATCAGGTATATCTGCAATCCGCACCATGCCTTCACATTTATACTTTTTTAGCTCTACATATATTCCCCATTCTGTGATACCAGAAATAACGCCTTCATGAGTTTCTCCTTCTAGCTTCTTCATGAATACTACTTGCTTACCCTGAATCGATACTCTTTCTGCTTCTGTAGCGACTCGCTCTCTGATAGATGCATGACGTGCTATCTCTTCATAATTTTGTCTAAGTAGTATATTTCCCCCCCCTTCTTTTAAGTATTGCTTTAAGAGTCTATGCGTTATGATGTCGGGATAACGTCTTATAGGAGATGTAAAATGAGTATAATATTGGAATCCTAGCCCAAAATGACCTCTAGGGGTAGTTGTATAACAAGCCTGTGACATAGTTTGTATAGAACGAATTTGGATCAGTGTTTGATGGGGTGTGTTTTTAGTTTCAGTAAGAATTTTATTGTAAGATGCGGGAAGCTTAGATGGCTTTGTATCGAACTGGTATCCTAGCTGACGTATGAGTTGGGCGAATTCTAATACTTTTTGATGATCAGGTTGATCATGAATGCGGTAAATGAAAGGCAAGTGTTTTTTCTTTTCTTTTTTTTGCCATACGGTTTTAGCTACCAAGCGATTTGCGAGTAGTGCATACTCTTCTATAAGCTGATGAGTAGTGTGAGAACTTTTAGGCTTTATATCAATTGGGTTACCCTCTTGATCTAACGTAATCGCTGGTGTTGTTGTTTCAAAACAAATAGCTCCTGCTTTGATTCTACGTAGGCGCATTTTTTTAGCGAGCTGGTCTAGTATCAAAAGTTCTTGATAATAAGCTCCTTCTTGCTCTTTGAGTATTGTGTGTGCTTCATCATACGTAAATCGATGATCAGAGTGGATAATAGTTTCTCCTATCCATACATTTTTAATATTGGCATCTTGATCTAATTTTACTACAACAGAAAAAGCGAGTCGATCTTCATGTGGCCTTAAAGAGCATAAATCATTGGCAAGACGTTCTGGAAGCATAGAAACAGTATTACCTACTAAGTAAACAGATGTGCCCCTCTTAAGCGCTTCTTGATCCAAGGGTGTTCCTTCTTTTACATAGTGGGTTACATCTGCAATGTGAATACCTACTTCATAGTCTCCATTATCTAGTTTTTCTAAAGAAAGTGCATCGTCAAAGTCCTTCGCATCTGCAGGATCAATAGTAATAGTAGTTATGCTCCGAAAATCGCGACGTCTAGCTATTTCTTCTGAACTAGGCTTTGCAGGTAGCTGAGCAACTTCTTGCTCTATATCTTTATTAAAAGCTTCTTCGAGTTGGAACTGAGCAATGATTGATCTTGTTTCTGCTTGATGGCTACCTGATAATCCTAATAGTTGTATGACTTCTCCTTCTCCTTCTTGATAGACGGTGGGGTAAGTGGTTATGCTAAGAAGAGCTTTTTCATTGTTTCGCCATGTCAATTTTTTATTAGGCTTTACTTTGATCGCATAGTGAATTTTTCTATTATCAGCAATAAATATTACCTTTTTATCCTCTACATCAATCCGTCCTACTAATGTGGGGTTTGTTCTTTTAATAATACGGATTATTCTTCCTTCTGGTTTTGGAAACTGAGTAGTCATGACTACTTGAACTATATCTTGATGCATGGCACCTCTCAAGTAGAGATAAGGTACTAATATATCTTTGGGTAGATCATCAACTACAATAAAGGCATACTGCTGATTTACATGATCTACTTTACCTACGTAAACGTGGTTTTTTATTTTTTTATTTTTTCGCGTCACAGTCAGGTGGGATTGGGTCAATAGAATACTAATTGCTTCCTTGATCAACGTTGGTAATAGTTGGTAATTGTGTTAACATCTTTTTTCCTCTTTTGAGTAGCTAAGTAACTTCCAAATTATACAACGCTGGTTCTCCATATGCTTTGCTAGATACTCATGAAGTATAACAATATTGTATGTCTTTAAGAATGATCCTTCGCTTTTTTATAAAAAGCTATAGGAGGGTGCAATATACAGTTTTTCTGTTATTCTGACTAAAGTTAATTAAAATTAAAGATACTCATATCAAGTTATATTGGTATAGCTGATCGATTACTTTTTTTGAAAATTGTCTTTTGTTTACGGATACAAAAAGTATCCCATGTTTTTGTCTGGGACATGCTATCCTCTTTTTCTACGGGACAAGTGATCTCAACAGGTTGTATGTTATTCTTTTTGAATGGCATCCCAGCCTGTATAATGAGCTAGAACGGAGGGAATGATAATAGTAGAATAGGTTTGTCCATGCTCTAGCAGAGCAGCGACTACTCTAGGCAATGCAAGTGCACTGCCATTAAGGGTATGGCAATGATAAATTTTTCCTTTTTCTCGATAACGTAGATGCATACGACGTGCTTGGTAAGTATCAAAACAACTGATAGAGCTTACTTCTAGCCACTTATTTTGCCCAGGGGATAATACTTCGATATCATAAGTTATTGCTGATGTAAATCCTAGATCACCAGTGGCAATTTGTAATAGACGGTATGGCAGTTGTAGTTTTTCTAGAAGTCCTGTTGCATACTCAATCATACGACTGAGCGCTTGCCTAGATCTATCAGGTTTATGAATTTCTACTAGTTCAATTTTATCAAACTGATGCAACCGGTTGAGACCTCTTACATGACTACCCCAAGAGCCAGCTTCCCGTCGAAAGCAAGGTGTATAGGACACATGCTTAATAGGTAGTTCTTCTGCTGCTATTATTTTCTCACGATATAAGTTAGTAACAGGCACTTCTGCAGTAGGTATTAGATAAAGTGAATTCTCTTGGATTGAATACATTATTCCTTCTTTATCTGGTAGTTGGCCTGTTCCAATAGCTGCTTGCTGATTGACTAGTAGGGGAGGCTGTACCTCTTGATACCCAGCACAAGTAGCCTGATCTAGGAAAAAATTGATTAAAGCACGCTGTAATTGAGCGCCTTTTCCTTTGTAGACTGGAAAACCAGCACCTGTAATTTTATTGCCTAGTTCAAAGTCTACTAGATCATAAATTTTGATGAGATCCCAATGGGGTAATAGGTTAGATTTTGATTGACTTGCAGGATGCCACTCCTTGATTACCTGATTATTATCTTTGCCTCCTAGTACAACATCATCATAGGGCAAATTGGGCATTTGAAGTAGCTGCTCCTTTAGCTTTTTTTCTTGTTCAGCAAGAATAGCTGCCAGTTGTTTCTGTTCATTTTTTTTACTCAATAACTTTTCTTGCTTTTTTTTCGCTTCCACAGGATTATTGGCAAATAATGCTGCCATTTCTTTGTTGGCTAGATTGAGTTCTTGAGAAAGTCTATCTGACTCTTTTTGTACTTGTTTTCTCTTCTGATTGACAGCAATGATGTGATTGACTATGCTTTCGGCATTAGGTATTAGGCGATCTTGGAGTTTTTTAATGACTTTCTTTGGATCATGTGCAATACGATGTATATCTAGCATGGGGGAGGTAGTAATCGAATGGCTAAAAGTAACAAATCACTTACTTTCTAGCAACTAATCGATTCTTTGATTGGCTAGTATCAGCTGAAAGCTGGGTATTTGTCAGGGTTTTTCAAAAAATAATTAGCTATTGGGTGGTCGTGATCAAGTAGAATAGATTCTACATACGTGTATTTTTGAAATCTTCTTTTATTGACGCCTTTTAGTTTGTTGTACTTTTTGAGTTTGCTGAATAGTTAGGCCCCTCATATCTATAATCGCATTGATCACCTTTAAGACATCTCTTAGTTTTTCTATTAGTGCACTGGGTTGACTAGCTTGTAGCACCTTATACGCTTCTTCGATTAATTTATTTTTCATTTTAGTTACTGCCTCTTCGTGACTAAGTAGTATAGTAGTCACATCGACTCCCTCTTCTAAGAGTTTATCTCGAATCGCTTTTTAAAGTAAGAATCTGCTTTTCATGATGCCGATTATAAGGTGTTTTTTTGACTTAAAGAATTCCTTTTTCTATAAGCATATCTTCGACTATATTTTGATCAGTAATACCTTCTTCAATTTGGTAAGTATAGTCAAATTTTCTACCATTTGTGCCTGGTATTTTCACAACTACTTTCTGATTTTTGACATGCTGATCCTGCTTGGCAAGGTTGGTTAAGTTCATAAAGTGTGTTGTAAGCAACGTCAGGCAATTACTATATTGTTGATTCCTGTTTTTTAGTATTCTATAGGAGTATTTAGCAGCAATCTTAGGATCTGTTCCATTGAGTATTTCATCAACAATAGCCAGTATGGGTCCCTTGATTTGGTCAAGTATGAGCTGGTGCGTTTTGAGTACTTGCATGCCTGCTTCTGCTAAAGAGAGTCCAGCTGCTAGATTCTGAACGGGATTGACATAAGTAATAATCTTATAAAAAATGGCTTGAACAGCTGAATGGGCGGCAACAATTCCATAAACTTGGTTTAGAATGGCGTTGATGCAAATGCTTAAAATATAGGTGCTTTTTCCACCTGCATTAGGGCCTGTAATAACCATAGTGCGTGGGCCTTTTTTACTATTCATGATCACATCATTGCTGACTGCTTTGCCAGGATCTAAAGCAATAGGCCACATACCTTTCATTTGGAGGTTAGGTAGCTGGTCTTGACTAGTTTGTAGCTTGCCAAACGTAAATTGATTCTTACTATTAGGCTGATTTGTTTCTTGGATGAGCTTGCAGATAGAGAGCTGGGCATCTATTTTTCCTATCTCGTAGTAAATGTCTGCTAGTACTTGCTTATGTTTTTGAAATAGCTGATAGGTAGCTAATAAGCGGCCTACATGTCTAAAGAAGTAGAAACGACTGTGTAAATCAACAGTTTGTAAGCTGTGTATAAATAATTCTTCTTCATTTGTGGATTGCTTTGGGGTCACTAATAATGAACGTATTGCTCGAATGTGCTTTCCATAATGCTTTTCTAATGGTGAATTTTGGGCTATTATAGTACTAATTTTTTGGGCTTGTATAATCAAAGTTTGAAAAGGGAGAAGGTGATCCGCTAAAAAATTAATCAATGACTGATTCCGTACATACTTTCGATAAGCTTTGTAGCAAAAATAGATGCCTAGGAGAATGGGAATGATCCAGGCCGACAAAATAGTGATCTTAAGATAAATGCTTGTATCTGAGTTTAGTAGGGTTTTATAATACTCAAGTCCCCATGTCTTTTGGGTTAGTGAAGGATCACTTGGATTTTGTCTTTCTGTTATACGAAGAAGACTTATAAAGGGTAATAATAAGTCCCATGCAAAAAACCAGGCTAGGTGTTCCCCAAAAGAATGATGTACTCTCGTGATCAAAAATTGATATTCTGCTGGGTTGGTACGATTTTTAGCTATTGCAGCTGCTAGTTTATACATAGGATCTGTCAAACCCCAAAATAGGGTATAGAGTAAACAGGTCAGCAGTGAAAAACCTAAAATAGGGTGGAGCCAAATGTCTTTCCACCATTTTTTTAGTTGTAATAGCCAAGCAGATGTATTCTTATTTTGCAAGCCAAAACGGTGATAATAAAAATAGTTGAGTTCTTTCTTGTATTCTTTGTGGGTTAAGTGATTGTCTTGTTCCCATAGAGATAGCCCTAAAGCTTCACTAGTTGCTACTTCTTGAATACTTTCATCTATTTTGTTAGTAACTTCTGTATTATCCAGCAAAAATTGAGTAACCTTCTGCTTACTATCGATTTCTTTTTTATTGGTGGTAGGATTAACAATTTGAGTAGCCATAACACATCCTCCTATGGTAGTATGTGTTTTTTTGATACGATTGAGTATGCTCTTGCTGGGGGTAGTGGTATTGCCAGCAATGAGGTTCAGGTCTTGCCATGAATATTGATCTAATACAGCTTCTTTCTCTTGAGCAAGTTTTTTTTGTAGTTGTTTGGACTGACTAAGTATCTTACTCATCCCAATTGCAGCTTGTCTTCTCTGGCTGATGGGCACAACATCATCAATAGAGAGTGCACCTTTTCTGATTGTTTCTTCTATACTACTTTTTTTGTTTAGTAGATTTTCTTGCTCTTGGGGGTTTTTTTCCTCTTCTGCAATAAAAGAACGGAGGTATTCTTGTTCGATATCTGCAAACTTGATCATCTGTAATGTATATGCTAATAGGTTACGTTTGTATAGTAGTTTTGCCCCAAAAATAAAACAAATGTAGTGTTTTCGCTATGTTAAAGATTGAATACTATCCGTTTATGCAATAGCGGTATAGTATATTGATCAGTTATATCCTATTGCTAATGATGTCTGATTCATTTAAATTTAGTAAGATGATGATCCGATTTTGTATCTTGATGATTTAATTTTTGCTATTTTTGCTGACAACTACTGAAGTTTTATTAAAAGCATGAGAAAAAGCAAGAATCGCCGTCAAATTGCATCTAAACCATTTGGATACATTATTATTTTTTTGGTAGCTTTTGGGGCTGGCTATCAGGTAAATGAGCAAATGTCTTTTAAAGGTTCATCAGCTATTCCCATAGAAGCTAAGGAAAATATTAAGGTTTATTTTAGCCCAAGAGGGGGCTGTACAGAAGCTATTGTGAGAGCCATTGATGAAGCAGAGCAGACTATTTATGTTTTTGCATTTTCACTAACTTCCAAGCCCATTGCAGATGCGTTAGTACGGGCCTATCGGCGCGGGGTTGAAGTGCGTATACTGGCTGATAGGCAGCAAAGTAGAGGAAGAGGTTGCAAGCTAGACTTTTTACGCAGACAAGGAATTGCTATTTGGATTGATAAAGTAAGTGGCTATGCGCATAATAAGGTGGTACTGGTAGATAATCGCCTAGTTATTACAGGTTCTTTTAATTTTAGTGCTAGTGCAGAATATAGAAATGCAGAAAATATTTTGGTACTAATTAGTCCCATGCTTGCTTCAAAATACAAGAAAAATTGGCATGATCGTATTAAGAACGCCTATGTTTACTCAAATGAGGGATAGTTTTGTGTATCAAATTACTGGAAACCCATTCCAATCATACAATGTATAACAAAAGATAATAATGTTTCTTAACGTTTGTTTATCCGGGGTTAGTCAGGATAATACGAAGCTATGAAAATAATTAAAAAAATAGCTGTGCAGGCAACTCTATTAACATTTTTCTAGCTGAGAATAGCTGATAAAAATTGGAAAAATGTCCGAAAATGGACAGAAGTAGCAAAAATTGGGGATTACTTCTTTTTTTGACTAATAGAACATGAATTGAAACCCTTTCTAGAACTCATATGAATTGTTTTTGAACAAAAACGTCTCTTCTTATGACTATCTCTAAAAAATTCGTATTAAGATGATTCAAAATAGGTTTATTTTCAAATACTTGTATTGTATACGAATATGCTGGTTCTTCAATATGCCTAGTAGTAGTCGCTGATAATAAGAAAACAACTAAGTCTACACTAGATATTGCACTTCTTATTTTTAATGCTTTTTGTAAATCTTTATTGAGCCTTTTTAGCCAACTTGTTGTGTAGGCTATAGGCCTTACTTTGTAGTTAAAATCCAAAAATGTTAAATAATATCGTATGCTTGCTCCTGATAACATTTGTTTATAACAAGGATATTTTTTGCCTTATTTTATTGACGAAATCTTTTACCATGGCATAGGAGTTTTCTTTATTGTGTGTATTATCTGTTGTGTTAAATATAGCCTTAAATCGCTCAGAAAAGCTTTCTTATCATTAAGGTTTACCTGTTTACTTACATTTCTTATCAGGTGCGTTACGCATTTTTGGAAACGGGATTTGGGAAAAATAGATAATAAAGCATCTTCAAGACCACCTACAATTACTAAATTTATTGTTTCTACGTCACATTCTTTAATACTCTGCAAAACATCTGGCCAATTTTTAGCGATTTCCCTATTGGGTTATTTTCAATGGCGATCATTTCTCCACTATAACCTTGCTCTACACTGATACTCACATAAAAATCAATAAGACTATACCTCTCTAAAACTATCTTGGCTATTTGATTAATGATCAATTCTTATGTATTAAGATAGCTATTATTTTCTAGAATAAAGCTAATTTGATGTGTGGGTTTGTAGGCTCTAAGCTTTGATTTGCTCGTTTTACTATTGTAGGTTGGACAACTCTTGGGCATCTTTTTTGACTATCTCACCTTTTGTATACTCTCCTAATAGGATAAAAAGAGTAGCTATGCCTATTAGGCCAATTAGAATAATGCCTATAGTTACTGCCTTCTTGTAGCTTCCTCCATGGTGATTAACTACTGGAGGAATAGGGTTTTGTTGCACTGATTCGTCGAATAGCTTTTTAAAATATTTCTGGGTCTCTTCATCGTATTTGTTGCTATCCATAAGAATATCAAGAAATGTTTCATCATTTTTATTGGTTTTCTCTGGATTAATAGCTGGATTTTTTAGCAGTTCTATGATAGTTATGAGTACTTTGATTTTTTCTTTTTCTACTTGATCGCCCGCTGAGCTTTGTTCTAAAGCTGCCAAGTGCAAGAGTGTATTCCCTCTGTACTCTGGCTCTCCGGGTTGATCTGTATGAGGCAAAAGCAATTGAATCAATTCTATGTTGACAAAAAAAGCGGCCCAATGCAAAGGGGTAGCTTGTTCGATTGTTGTTTTTTGGTTAGGGTTTACTCTGGAATTACTTAACAAGAGCTCTACAATATTGGTTGTTTGCTTCCCTACCGCTAAATGTAGCGCAGCAAACCCTTGATTGTTCAACACATTGGGATTTTGCATATAGGTTAGGAGCAATCTTGTCATAGCTTCATCTTTTTTCTTAATAGCCATATGTAAAAGAGAGTCTCCTGCTCCACCTATTATAAGTCCATCAGGATTTATCCTTTTTTCTAGTAGCCCTTTAGCAATATTAATGTCACTTTTTTCTACAGCTCCTACTAAACTTTGACGCTCTATTGCTGATAAAAAAGTAGTCACCCTACTAGATAGGAGTAGAACTAAACTGAAAAAACAGTAGTTAGATATGAGTCTACAACGGCTTACATTCATAGATATAGGTTTATTTGATTTCTAGGTATTTTTATATAATTAGAACTTTTTTAGAAACAAACTGAATATGCTTGCTTACTTAAACTGCCTCTTCGTCTTATTTTTTTTCTTGATTTTCTAGTGATCCGTTGCTTTTGTCTTTAGGTATGATCAAGTCTAATAATACCCATATCATTACTCCTACACTAACAACAATCGCGCTGAATAACTTAATACGATATCTCTTAAGCTCACTAGCAGACTTTTTCTTGTACTCTTCTACTGCTTGGTTAAACAAGTCTTGGAACTTATTTATTTCGCTGTTATATGTGTTACCTTTTTTTATCATATCTAAGAATGTTTCCCCATTTTTGTTTTTTAATGCAGGGTTTATACGCTTCATATCAAGTACCTCTTTCAAGAATTCTTGTAATGCTTTGGGATTTTTTTCAACTTTTTCAGGTAGGTCGCCTATGATATCAGAATTATCCAAAACAGCTAGATGCAAAATAGTATTTTTATTATTAAGTGTTGCTTGACTAATGTCTTTCATTTTTGCAGCTAATACTTTGACAATGGGTGCAAAAAGCAAAGATGCGGCGTAATGTATAGGATATATATTTTGTGTATTTCCTTGATTATTAAAAGCTACTACTCGCCTATTTTTGAGAAGTTCTTTAACGTTTTCACCCTTATTACTTCGTATAGCACTCAATAAGGGAGTTTGGGCAGCATTATCTAATAAATTGGGATCATTAAAGTGAGGTAATAATAGACGGATTATTTCAGGATTATTCCCTTTGGCTGCTATATGCAAAAGACTTTCGCTTATAACTCCATCTTTGATATCACTTATATTAATACCGTGTATTTTTAATAATGGCAATGTAATTTTAACATCGAACACTTTTTCATCCTTAACATAATTGATTAATTCTTCCTTTACTGGCTTATTTACAACATCGGTGGTTGTAGCACTACTCATGCATACATGCACCATCAAGTTGATTAATAAAAAATAGGCTATAATTGGTTTCGAAAAATGCTTATTAAGTGTTTTAGCTTTCATAATATTGAAATTATAATACAATATGGGACGAATAATAAACGCGATTTTTATATGAAATTATGAAGATAATTTTGTTGGATAATGTTGATTAACATATTGATTGAGCCAATAAATCACTCCATAGATGACAGAAGGAATCCCTATTCTTAAGCAGGATATTACCACTGAGAAACGGCTAGGAATCCACTTCTCAATGACTATTAGTAAGAAAAGAGCAGTTAGAATAGGTAGTAGTTGCCACGAAAAAGGATGAATCCGCATCGTATACCATACCAAGTAGAAGGTGGCTACTCCTAAGAAAAGCATGGTGAATAGAATAGCACTTGCTGCCCCATATAGTCCCCCTAGACGAATGATATACCAGTTGATACCAATGTTGATGAAAGCTAACCCGGAAATAATCATGCTTAACTTATAGTAGGGGGAGAGCACTAATAAGATACGCCCTATACTGAAAAAATTGTTGAGTACTTTGGCAATGCCCAGTAAACACAAAAGATATTGGTATTCTTGCTGATTTTGTGTTGGCAAAAAGTAGCTCATATTGTAGTAAAGTATCATCAAGACAAAGCTAGCTAGTAAGAGTTGCCTGATCACAGCATATCGAAAAAGATAGCCAGCTTCTTTCTGATTTGAGTTTTCAAACGCATGAGCTAGCAAAGGGCCTACAGATTGCCTGCTTACCTTATAAGGAATATCTAGTAGGAGCACAACACCAAAAATGTGCATGTACTTTCCTACTACATTATCTCCCCATAGTTTAGCTAACATCAGTGAGTCAATGCGCATCAGGAGAGTTATAATTTTACTGGCTACAACGACAAAGAGACTATAAGTCAAAAAGGACTTTATAAATTTTTTGTTAATGTAGTTTGTATCAAAGGATATCTTTACTTGACCTGTATACCCAATGTAGAAGATCATGAATAGCAAGTGCAAGCAGTAAGGAACTGCTATAGAAAGTAGTAGTACTTTGAAAGAGAGGTAATGGGTATAGTAACCATAAAGTGTTAGACCAATGAAAATCTCTAGTACAATATTTTGTAATACGTTGGGCCAAACAATACGCTGTAAAACGGCAGACCAAGACTTGAGCATCTTCGCCAGCTGAATCACATAGCCAGTAAAAAATATGTGAGGATAATAATGATAGATAGCGGAATTAGAGACACTATTTTTACTGACTAACTGCATAATTATAAAAGCGACTATAATACCTAAGAATAATAGGGTATTGGCTACGATGCTCCATCCCCAAAAGGATGCTTTGGTTGCCTTATTTTTACTAAATGAGGGATAATAACGCATGATCGCTTCTTCTAAATCTAAGTTGGCCAAAAGAAAACAAGCACTATTAATACCACGATAAAGTCCAAATTGGGATTGAGAAAGCATACTGTGCAGAATTAAGTTCATATTGACATAATGAAGCAATTTTCCAATGTAATAGCTACCTAAAACCAAGTTGCTTTGTCGGGTGATATTACTGTTTTTTTTCATAAGGCCCTCAAGGTATAAGATTCTACTAAAAGGAAGCTTCGACTCATGTAAAAATATCTGCAGTAATCTGTATAGGGATCAGTCTACAGAAAGTTTTTGATGGCTACTTACATAAGATAGCTCTATACAGCTTTCTATGACCACTGAATAGTGAACTTGACTCCTTGCTCTGTTTGTTCGGGTGGATTCATTGAGCCTCCAGCAGATTCGACGAGCGCCTTTACAAAGGAAAGGCCAATACCGCTACCTGCTTCGTTTTCTTTTGTAGTGCAAAATAGTTCATATATATGTGACTTGACCGATTCGGGAATGGGACTTCCATTGTTAGTTACTGATAGCGTATGTTTTTTTGCATTCCAGCTGATGATAATTTCTGTGGCTTTGCCGTGATATACAGCATTCTTGATCAGATTAAAAATGATGTTTTTAAAGTACTTTTTAGGGACTATAGTTACGAAGTCTGTGCTATTCTTGTCTAATTTTACTTTTTGTTTGTATTGCTTAGTAAGCTGATCATAGGTTTCTTGTACGATTCTCTTCATGGACATGCTGATGAGATCACTGCTCTTTACATTCTCATAAGCTATTAGTTCTTTAGCTTGATTGATTTCCCTTTGTATTTTGATATTGGCATTGTTGACAACTTTAAGATTAAATAAAAGATCTCGAAAAAGCTGATAAATTTCTTGATTATGTATATTTTTCTCATTCTTGATTCTTGTTCTAAGATGCTCTAACTGAATCTGAGTAGCCTGAGCAGCTATATGGGACTCATTGACCTTATCCAGTACTTCATGACCTAGAGCGCCGCTTAAAAGCTTAGTTCTTAGTATGGTATTTAAAAAATTACTCTCTTTTCTCCTAGCAAAAAGTAATCCTACTAGGAAAGTAAACAAGCTACTAAAGATTAAGTTCCAACTTGTTTCAAAATCTAAGTTAACCAAGAAGCTGCGTGTTATAAAGCGATACGTAAGGGTAGCTAAAATAACGCCTATGATCGCTATGGTAAAGAAAGCACGCCAATCGACTAGTATAATTAAAAGCAGCAAGTGTAGTGTAAATAAGCTTAGGGCAAGAGGGTCTTTAGGGTCTTCTAAGAAAAGCAGTGTATTAGTGTAGGGAAGACAGAATAGAATAGTTGCAAAGTAAAAAAGATAATAATAAGGCTGTAAAAATTTAGGCCATTGATTTTTGAGTAGAAGACCTGTACATAGTGCTACTCCTACGATGCGTAAAATGACTAAAACTTGAATATATCTATTTATATTTTTTGCTTTTATTGTAAAACTAGGGAACATGTAGGAAATGTAGATAAAGAAACCTAGCAGTACAGCATCGCTACCATAACGATAAGCTCGATGCTCAGTCCACTGAGTCATTTTAGCTAATATAGAGTTTTTTTTCATGTTGTATTAGTTTTTATCATTATTAAAATGATACCCAATGTAACCAAGTTTACTTACACAGTACAGATTTCAAGGTAAGTAGTATTCAATATATTTAGGGAGTGTCAGTAATAAAAAAAATAGTCTAAAAAACCACCTAATTTTACTCTAATTTAGGAAATAAGAGTTATCTTTATATGTAAAAATAGCTAAAAAACGGGGTATTTAATTATGGGCAGTCAGGGGAATGCAAAAATGTAGAAATCATTAAAAAAATAGCTGTGTAGGCGATGCTATTAATATTTTTCTAGCTAAGAATTTTTGATAAAAATTGTAAAAATCCCCCAAAGAGGTAGGTTTTACCTCTTTTTTTTCTTATCGACATGCACCCAAAACTTTGTCTAGAACTCAAAGGGAGTTTTTTAAACAAAAACGTCTCTACTTCTGACTGCCCCTAATTAAATATCATGTATAAGATAGAGTGAACTTCGAGTTTTAAATTATTTTTCCCATTTTTTTGTTCCTCAATACTTAGAGAGATAACATCAATTGTTTCTGGAGATAGACAAAAAAGATGTATAAAGCCATACTTTTTAAGAAAGTTACAAAGGCTATGAATCTTAAAGACAATAAAAAAGG
>JBCCTJ010000013.1:0-23694 GCA_039198585.1 Bacteroidota bacterium | reverse complement strand
TAGTGATCATAACACCTTGAAAGGAGTCAAGATGATCCATGATAAATTATTGCAGATGCTAGCTAAAGAGGAAGTTGAGCCTATCCAAGCTCAAGAAGGAGATGTTATTGATAATGAAGAGTTTGTAGAAGCTATCAGTGCTATAGAGGTAGAAAAAAAAGAACAAAAGGGAAAAATCATACAGGTGATAGAGAGGGGTTATATCTTCCGAGGGAAGCCTTTACTTCGAACAAAAGTCATAGTAGGTAAATAAGGATGCAATTAGATTACTATACAATACTAGGCGTATCACGTGATGCGACCGATCAGGAAATCAAAAAAGCTTACAGGAAAAAAGCCTTGCAATATCATCCTGATAGAAATCCTGATGATCCTGAGGCAGAAACTAAGTTTAAAGAAGTTGCTGAAGCTTACAATGTTTTGAGTGATGCTAAGAGGAGAAAAACATATGATCAGTATGGGCATGAGGGGCTTAACAATAGTGGCTACTCTTATCAAAGTGTAGATCTCGATGATATTTTGAGGCAATTCCAGGGCTCTATGAAAATGGGATTTGGCTTCGGGGGAAGCAATAGGCGAAGCTATAGAAGTGAAAATACGGCAAGTAGTATCAGAATTCGTTATGCCATTACACTCCAAGAGATAGCAGAGGGGGTCAATAAAAAAGTAAAAATCAAACGTTATGCTACTTGTGATGACTGTGGTGGTAACGGCGCTAAAGGTGGTACAGCTGTACGGGTGTGCAGTGATTGTAATGGCACTGGAAAAAGCCAAGCTGGGCAAAATGCTTTTTTTGAGATGCTATTTGGACAGCCATGTAATACCTGCCATGGCAATGGGAAAGTAATACAGGCCAAATGCACGACGTGTGTAGGGCTAGGACGAACCAAAATAGAAGATATTATAGATCTACAGTTTCCACCAGGTGTTACTACTGATACTGAATATGCTATCACTGGCAAAGGCAATGCCCCAGAAAGAGGAGGAGTGCCAGGCGATCTGATTATCTATCTTGAGCAAAAGAAAGATGATTTCTTCACTCGAGAAAGTAGCGATATTCGCTGTAATATTTATATAAGTTTTGTGGAAGCAACCTTAGGTACCAAAATAGCAGTCGATACACTGTATGGTGCTGTGAAGATGAAAATACCTGCTGGTACTCAAAGTGGTACTATTCTAAAGGTAAAAGGAAAAGGCCTTCCCAAGTGGCCACAAAATGTGGGCCAAAAAGGAGATCAGTTCACTCATATACACGTATGGATTCCACAAAAATTGAGTAAGGAAGAAGCTGAAAAGGTAGAAGCGTTACGTGATATCAAGCATCTCAGTCCAAATGAAAAAGAGCAAAAGAAAACTTTCTTTGAGCGGATCTACAACAATTTTTTCTAATATTCGATCCTTATTTGCTATCGATTCTTTAGTATTGTTTTATGATGACAAAATGGGTCAAACAAGTTAATAAAAGCATGTTATTTGCTATTCTGCTATCTTTTGTACAAACTATGGTAGGTAGTAAAGAGCAAGCCTTCGTATTTCAACTGGTTGATAGAAACTGTAATCCACTTCATCTTGTATCTAGCAAGGAGGGGAATAGTGAAAGAAAACAATTTCTTAGAAATGGGTTCGGACTAGGGTTACCTGAAGTAGACCAGAAAATTAAAGACTTGTCGCCTATTACTACTATTTTTATGATTAGTAAAAGTAGAACCCTTTACTACAATGTAGCTGCAAGTGAGTATGTCAAATACAGCAAACTTGTAAAAAATGAAATTAATTTAAACGATTTAAAAATACTATATAATTCTAATTCATCAGAGTTTTTGGAGGACTTAGCCGATGTAGTCAAGCAATCACTACAAGCTAAGCAACATGCAGTACAATCTTCATGGTCTATTACACTGGGTAATATAGATGAAGAGATATTCAAATCAAAGCCACTCAGTCTACAAGAACCTTTTAGTAAAGAACAAGAACTACAAGACATGAAAGATTTCATCAGTGAGAAAGTAGCTACTGAGAGATATTATATCCCTATCGTCCTTGAATCTATTGGTATTCCTGAGGATAATCATGGCGAAGAATCTAGCGAGTTACCCGAAGGTACTCATCAGACTGAGAAAGAAAATAATCAATTTAAAGAAAAGGATATAGAACTAGCTTCTTTTATCAAAGAATGTAAAGAAAACGTTCGAGCAGACTTGAATAAACCATTGATTGAAGCAAACAAAAAATTGTATACAAGGTACGTAGAAAACCTGAAAAAACACGTAGAAACTGACAAAAAGAGTAGAGAAATACTGCACCAGAAAATTAGCAGAAGGAATTTAGCTATTGTATTCATAGGTTTTTGTCTCCTACTACAAACATTTTATATTTTTTTATTCAGAGCAGGTCAAAGAAAGCCTTTATTGCATCAAAAAAAATAGCATGTAATCATTAGCAAACAGCTGCTCATTGGTCCAAAGAAATCGTCCATCTTTCGTAAGATATATCAAATAGTAGCAATCAGCTGCCACAGTTTTTTCCTGAGATGAGATATCCCAAAACTGGTAATAGAGGAAATAAGGAGAGTAGGTACCCCAGAAGGAGCTTGGGAGAGCATTATTTTTTTGGCTGGCTCCGAAAGGATATCTGCTTTTGTAATAGCCAGTAAGTGAGGTTTCTTGGATAATAAAGGATTGTGTATTGCTAACTCTTGACGAAGCATATGGTAAGTAGCCTGTATATTTTGATCATCAGCTGGAATCATGTAGAGTAGTGCCTTGTTGCGCTCTACATGTCTGAGGAAACGAATGCCTAGCCCTTTGCCACTAGAAGCTCCTTGGATCAATCCAGGAATATCCGCTACTGTAAAGGAGTGCTCATGATAAGTTACCACCCCTAGGCTAGGAACAAGTGTTGTAAAAGGATAATCAGCAATGCGAGGCTTAGCTGCTGATAGAGTAGCTAAAAGGGTCGATTTGCCTGCGTTTGGCTGCCCTACCAAACCTACATCTGCTATTAGCTTAAGTTCTATAGTAATAGCACGTTTTTCTCCTTGCTCTCCTGGCTGAGCAAAGTTGGGAGCTTGACGTGTAGCAGATTTAAAATGAGCATTGCCTAGCCCTCCTTTACCTCCATGAGCAATACAAAGCTTTTGACCATCTTGCAGCACCTCTCCTATAATCGTACCGTTTTCTCTATCTTTTACTACAGTGCCTAGGGGTACTGCAATCATTATGTCTTGACCATGGGCGCCATTAGCATGCGATTTACCTCCTCCTTGTCCGTTACGAGCAATAATATGTTTTTGAAAACGTAGGTGAAATAAGGTCGACTGATGCTTATTACCTACTAAAATAACACTCCCTCCTTTACCTCCATCGCCCCCGTCTGGCCCTCCTCTAGGGATGAATCGTTCACGCCGAAAATGGACGGCACCGGCCCCTCCTTTCCCAGCTCGTACCCAAACATGGATAGCATCAATAAAATTACCAGTATCCACAGTGACCTAAGATTTTTCTACAGATTGAGTAGATATAAAAGGTGATAATACTTCATCGATACGGCTAGTCACTTCTTTGATCGTGCCAACACCATTTATTTTGACTAACTTTTTTTGTTCTTTGTAGTACTGGGCAACAGGTAACGTAGTTTCTCGATAAACATCCATTCGATGAAGTAAAACCTCCTCATTTTGATCGTCAGCTCTATACATCTTTTTTTTTCTTTCAGCTATTCTCTGTCTAATTTCTTCATGGTCTACGTCTAAAAAAAACACTGTATGAAGAGTAATGCCCAGCTGCTTCAGCTGTTCGTCAAGTGCATGTGCTTGTATAATACTTCTAGGATAACCATCTAGTAAAAGTCCTCTTATTTTAGATGCTTGCTCCATTTTTTTACCTATTAAATTGATTGTGAGTTCTTCAGGAACTAAGTTGCCTTGATCAATGTAAGTAGCAATTTTGACACCCAATGTGCTTCTCTTTTTTACTTCTTCCCTGAAAATATCTCCCGGAGAGATGTGAGACAAATGGTAGGCCTCCAGAAGATGGACGCTTTGCGTTCCTTTTCCAGAACCGGGAGGACCAAATAATGCAATATTGATCATAGTATTGTTGTTAAGATTCTTTGATTGTAACATAGTCAACTAGATAGGAATATGTAGGCATTTTTTCACCTCTTTAAGTTCCTTCTTGGAGTTGATCATCACAAATAACTTATCAGACGCCTGTATAGGGGTATTACCGTGAGGGGTAAAGTAACGATTATCACGATGAATTAATACAATAAGGGTATTTTTTGGCATACCTAGGTCTACTAACTTTGTGTTATTCGCAGGAGATGCTACAGGCAGCTCTAGCTGTATAAGCATCTTTTTAACATCATCTGAAAGCTCTAAAATCTGCTTATCTTTTTGCGCTAATATGCGTTTATCTTCAAGGTTAAGCCATTTGGCCAAAGGATATAGTGTTGTTCCTTGTATAACAATGGAAACAATGACGACAAAAAAAATGAGGTGAAACATACTATCTGCCTTCATCACATCGGGCAGACTATAGAGATAAGTACCAAAGACAATGGGCACAGCACCTCGCAGGCCTACCCAAGAAATGAATGCTTTATGCTTGAAATCGTATTTAGACAATGAGAGCCCTAAAAAAACACTAATAGGGCGTGCGATAATCATTAAAAAGAGAGATAGTATCAAACCTATTGATAATACCGCCCCTAAACTCTTGGGTGTTACTAAAAGCCCTAGAGCTACAAACATAGCTATTTGTAGTAGCCATTCAAGCCCCTTACAGAATTTCATAAAGCTTCTTTTATGCATAAAATCTTGTCTTCCCATCATAATACCAACAATATAAACCGCTAGAAATCCGCTTCCATGCATCATATTGACAAGACTATAAGAAAAAAAGAGCATTGATAGTGTAAAGGTAGGGTATAGCCCAGAATAGCGTAGAGAAATATTGTTCACTACCCAAAGCATGCCAAAACCTAGTATAATACCTCCTAAAGTGCCTATGATCATTTCTGAAAAAAACATCGGGAGTGCTTGTAAAAAAGTAAAATTACTCTCCTTGATAAAACGCATAGCAACAGTCATGAGAAAGTAAACCATCACATCATTGCTCCCTGATTCCATTTCTAATAGAGGACCCAAGTGATTTTTCAGCCGAAGCTGATGGGATCGCAAAATAGAAAAAACTGCAGCAGCATCAGTGGAAGCAACAATAGAGCCTACTAGAAGTCCTTCGGCCATGTTAAGTTGCAGCGTACTAGCAGTCAACCACTTCAGAAAAAAAGCCACTAAAAGTGCTGTAAGTAGAGACCCAAAAGTAGAAACGAAAAGTCCGCTGTATAAGATAGGCTTAATATGCTGTAAATCTGTTTCTAGCCCTCCTAAAAAAAGAATTAAAATCAGTGTAAGAACCCCTATGAACTTGGCTCCCTCTGGGTTCATATGTGCTATTCCTAGTTGACTTGCTCCAATGCCTATCATTAGGAAAACAATCAAAGAGGGTACTCCAAATTTGGTAGATAACTTACTAGCTACTACACTGAAAAATAATAGTAAAGAAAAAGTAATTAAAAAAGATTCAATATGGGAAACTGTTAAATTCATAATTCAAAAATTGCTTACGACTCTTACAATAACTACAAAAATGGCTACTTTTACAGGGGTATAGAGTATAATATTTTATGAAAAAGCCACAAGGAACACAAAGATACTTTATAGAAGTCATTTATCAAGGGATAGCACACTGTGGATGGCAAAAACAGCCCAATCAGAACACGATCCAAGATATTTTGGAGAAAACTTTCCAACAAATAGGCTATCCTACTAGCGTGACTGGCAGTAGTAGAACAGATGCAGGTGTACATGCTTGCAAACAAGTAGCTCATTTAGACTTGCCACATGGCACTGATATCAAGAAGTTACAAAGAAGCGTCAATGCTTTATTGCCTTCTAGTATCGCTGTTCATGTTTTCAAAAAAGTCAAACCAAGAGCGCACGCTCGCTTCGATGCTATCAAAAGAGAGTATGAGTATAGAATTGCTAGCATGCGCCATCCATTTTTGTATCAAAGATGTTACTTTTATAACCATAAGATAGATATCAGACGTATCAATAAGATAGCTCAATCACTTTTAGGAGAGCAAGACTTTTCTTCTTTATGCAAAGCAAAATCTGATGTTGCTCACCACACCTGTCACGTCACAACATCACACTGGAAAGCCAGTGAGTCATTTATTTCTTTTTTTATAGCTTCTAATCGCTTTCTTCACAATATGGTAAGAACAGCAGTAGGTACTATGCTTGCTCTGGAAAAAGATGGCAAAGGTGCCAAAGAATTGCAAATAATTTTGAAGAAAAAAGATAGAGCATTTGCTGGCCCTACACTACCCCCTGAGGGACTTTTCTTGCTGCGCGTAGATTATCCTCCCACCATTTTTCAAGAACTTACCTGAACTCTCTTAAGCTATTTTTGTATGGTGAGAATATGCCCATCACCTTAGTCAGCCATTCATGATTGCTGTGTCGTTAATTCTCAGTAGAATAGGATAATATCAACTCAATTCCGCTTTTTCAATTTCTAGTGCTTGCTCAATGAAGTCTTTTAGTAGGGGAGCAAAAGCTCTGTTTTACGAGATAAGGGTATACCTTGTCTGAATTGCTTCAAGGCTTTTGCTTTCATTTCTTCTAAGGTGTGTTTGTTCATAATTTCTAAGGTTAAACAATCAAAGTTAAATTTTCCTTAAACAGAGTTTAGATTACACTTTCAAAATATACAAAGCCCAAACCAAAAAATCTGCTGAGGAATAACTCCTCTTTTTGTCCGAGAAATGATCCAAAAAATACCCTATAGACGTAAAATATTGGGAAGATAACTGGGGAAAGCTTAGTGCTTATTTTGCCTATACCGAACCCATTAGAAAACTTATTTATACGACCAATCCAATAGCAAGATAACATCGACAGCTCAGAAAAGTGACCAAAAATAAAGGGGCTTTTTCAAGCGATATGGCTTTCTTAAAGGTTGTGTTTCTAGCTATAAAAACCATAGAAAAAAAATGGAGTGTTCCCTTGTCACATTGGGGTTTGACAGTACAGCAATTAACCATTAGATTTGAATGTAGAATCCTCTTAATTCAATTTCATATTTGAAACCTTAGACAAAGTTTAGATTACATTCCCCAAAGGTAGTTTGGTCCCATACAACTCAAGTCGATAGCGACTAAGGTTAGCAGGTATTTATTTCTTTTTTTTCGACTGCCTTTCTAGCTTGCTTAACAATATCTTCGCTTACTCCTAGCTTTTTTAGCTGACTGGTAAGTGTTTGAATGCCTTCTTACCTACCTCTTTAAGTCTACTAAAAACTTGAATGACATCATCAGCGCTCCTAGCTCTTTGTTCTCAAAGGATTCTAATATGCTTTTGGTACCTTTGTATTGCTTTTTATCGTTGTAAAACATTATGTTGATAGTTGGTGGTATCTTTTTATTTCCCTTTGCTAGTTGATATCTTGTATTTCTGTGTCATACTTTAATAGCCCAAGGCATTAGCTCATCTTCTTGTATCTAAGCTTCCAGCAAAATATAGAGATAACCCTTTTTCCCATGTATGGTTGCTGAGTAAACCACATCACTGTGTTATGGCTGAGGTCAGACTTGACGAAGCTATAATTTTCTAGTTGTAGTCTGCTTAAGTCTATTTTTTTAGGATATCTTCTCTTAGTCTATGCTTTAAAAATGCTTTCATTACTTTTTTCTGTTTGAATACAGCTTTGAAAAATGAATCATGGACATTGTTAATTTTGTTTTTGTATTTAGTGAGGTCATGTTAACTCCCTATTTTATTTGTCTTCTCTGTAAAGTATTCAAAGTCTCTAATAGGATATACACTTATCGGTTGTTAGATTCAAAATATTTGATTATCACAATGAGTAGATCAAGTGAGATCTATTTTTGTCAAATGTCACGCTAGTTTTTTTAATCTTTTATCTACCTATTTAAATTTTCAATCAAACTTGTCGTATATATTGTGCTTCACTTGAACAGAGTAATCTATATACGTCAAATAATTACCAATATATTCCTCACTGAGCAATTTGGTGATTCTCTGCAACATTGAAATAGTGGTATGGAGAATGAACTATAAATTACGTTGTATACTGCGGTCTAAATCTCGTGATTTGATAGCAGCCCGCTTATCGTGCAGTTTCTTTCCTTTGGCTAAAGCAATTTCTATTTTTGCCAGCCCTTTGCTGTTGATAAAAAGTTGTAAAGCGATAATAGCATACCCTTTTTCCTCTTGTCCTTTCAATAATTTGCGCAATTCATGCTTAGTAAGTAGCAGGCGTCTGATTCTTACGGGATCATGGTTGATTTGCCCAGCAGGTTGATAATGACTAATATGTAACCCTTTTAGCCAAAGACTTCCTTCTTTGAAGTAGCAATAGGCATCTGTTAGATTGGCTTGGTGTTGACGGATTGACTTAATTTCTGTTCCTAGCAAAGCAATACCCGCTGTATACTTGTCCAGAATAGTATAGGAAAATGTAGCTTTCTTATTGGGGATAATAGTAGGTCGAATTTTCTTTTTGTTGTTAGCCATGACCAGTCTAGTAATCCCCCAATATAGTAAAAATTAGAGAGGCCCATGCTTATTTTTAGGTATTTCTAATGCTCTGGTTGCTCAATGGGTAAAATCATTGAATAGGCAAAGTCGTAGGTAGGGCATTTTTCTTGCGAATAGTTTCATAGATTCCCATCAAGCTATCCCACTCTATACTCTCTAATGGGTATATCTTTGACTGATTGGCTTGATTGTGCATATCATATGCCCTCTTTTTCTACATTCATCTTAGATACCTATAGTTGCTTGTGAGAGAAAAAAAAGAAGTAATCATTGCACACTCAAATTTCGTTTTATTTTGTATATTATATTTACAATATTGCTTATTAAGGGTTTGTTTTTTTGTTTGAGAACGCATAATTAATTGTGTTTTTTTTGGTAAGGTCTTGAAAGTTGGTTGCTGTATATTTCTACCAATTATTGACTTAGAAATCTTTAATAATTATAAAAATCAAACAAATTTTTTTCTTGCTCAAAGCTAACTTTGGTTTTGTTAATCTTCCGAATTCGGCTATTCAAGCTCTCAATCGATTTTGTTGTATGTATCATACGTCTGATCTCAATAGAATAATCTATATACGTGAAATAATGATCAATATAGTCCTCATCAAGTCGTTGAGTTAGTGTACGTTTATAGGCTTCTTCCCACTTATCTACAAAGCCTTTTATCTTAGTACGCGCTTTTTTTGCTACTTTCGGTAGTAAAATTATTGAATACTGCTATCAAATCAGAAGAAAAAGTACGTTTGTCCTTAGGTCTTACTTTTTTGAGTAAATTGCGTTGTAAGTGAACTACCTATTTCTGAATATTCGCCGCTGCATAACGTTTTTTAGTTTCTTCAGAAAAATGAGGTATACTATTTAAAACTATAAGGTCTATTTGTTTCACGCCTCTTTTGCGAAGCTTATCGAGGTATGCTCCCTATACTTTACTGCTCTCTGTTGAATTGACTTTTAGTGGAAGTAATTTTCTTGTGTTGTCATCTTGAACAGCATAAATAATATGTATGGCTTCTTTGCTATAACTATTAGCTCGTTTCAAGTTAGTGTAAAGAGTATCGCAATAGATCCCCTTGTAATAAGCATCTAATGGTCTGTTTTCTTACTTTTTTCGTATGTTATGGAAGCTTAATGTTAAGTTGCTAATGGTATCTTTACTCATGGATCCTTCTTCCAAAAAAATCTTCCATAATACCTGCTATGTCACGTGTAGATAGTCCTCTTCGATACAATAGAATGCATAAGTTGATTAAGCTGATCTTTCTCTGCCTTGATTTAGTTCTAATAACATAGGCTTGAATGTCCCATTCCGGGACCTTGGTAGGATAATTTGTAAGCTGTTCGTCTTGAGTGATCTACAATCTTTCAGGTATCTACCATTACCAGCCTCTTGTCTGCCTTCTTGCCTTTTTTGGATATTTTTCTCGTTTCAAAAGCATGAGAAACCCAATTGCTGTCATTGAGAACTTAATCTAGGCTAGGATCATTCTGGCTTTGAAAGAGATTGGCTAGCCCTGCATAGATGTTTTTTTCTACTTGTTTTTTGTCATAATTTCTTGTGATGTAAAAGTTATATACAATAATAATTTTTTTCATTTTCCACAATTAATTATACGATTTATTGTTTTTGGCTATTTGGGTTTAATTCGGTTCTTTTTGTAGAAAGCTACTTATTATTCCCTGCATTAAACCAAAATAAGTGGTTTTTTAGACTATTTTTTTACTCAGGTAGAACGCGAGATTTTCACATCAATCCCTTACAGAGCCGTAAGTCACAGTCTCCCGTTATACAACTCTTTTTACCTTGAAAACTATTGATCGCATTTACCATATTGTTATGGTTCATCCCACATAATTTTGGTGGAACGTACTAGTAAGTCAGGTAAGTTAGCCCCTTCTTTTCTCCTCGATTACAGTGATTTCATCACTATTACGATCTGATCCGCCACTGAATTTTGCATTGCTATTCGACTTTGTGAGTTCTCCACTTGTATCTTTTCTTGTCTTATACTGTTGCAATATCATCAGCATTCAGCTTGCAAATTTCCATATATGAGCCAGATAGTATTCATGCCCACTATCCTGTGTAACCAGTAACTAAGTCTCTGTTAGACTTGTCCCATTTAGCAATCACCATAGATGGTTTTGAATATTTCTTTTTTCTGTTGTTTAGCAGTAGGTTGTATACTCGCATATTTTCTCTGTAGGCTAAGAACTTGTTTGATGGAAAAATATCCATTATTGATACATAGATCAATAGTGGGATTATTAATTATTATAAAAATATTTTAATTTTTAATGATGAATAAAAAATAATAATTGATTATCATATAGATCAGATGCTTATCTATCAGCTAATTGGGCTGTTGATAAGATTGGGGAAAAGATGCTAATAACTGTTGGTTGGTAGGTAGTATTTTTGTGGTATGGAATCCAAAAAAAAATCATTCTCTATCGTTCGCTCTAAAAATAAAGTAAGAGCTGTAACACATGCCCTTCCTCATGCTTTGGATGTAGAAGAAGCTGTATTAGGAGCTTTAATCATGGAACGTGATGCACTTACAGATGTAATAGATATTTTGAGTCCCCAATCTTTTTACAGAGAGCCTCATCAACTTATTTATGCAGCTATTGTACATCTTTTTAATAACACTGATCCCATAGATCCTCGTACATTGGTCAACCAGCTTCGCAAAAAAGGAGTACTTGAAAAGGTAGGAGGGCTTCCTTATATCATAGGACTTACTGAAAGTATCATATCTACTAAGCATATAGAGCATCATGCACGTCTCTTAGTAGAGTATGCAATGAGAAGAGGCTTGATTACTGTTTCTTCTGAAATCCAAGAAGAAGCTTATGATCCGACAGTAGATACTTTTGAGCTGCTTGACAAGTCAGAAAGAGCTCTATTTGAAGTATCAGAGGCTAACATACGTAAAAATTATGAACAAATTGATAGTCTCATGGAGCAGGCTATCAAGGAGCTGGAAGCAAAAAAAAGTAATCAACAAGGTGTTACAGGAGTTTCTACTTCTTTTCCTGCCTTGGATCGTATGTTGCTAGGATGGCAAAAGTCAGACTTCATTGTCATTGCTGCTCGACCCGGTATGGGAAAGACTGCTCTCATGCTTACTCTTTTGCGTAATGCGGCGATTGATGCTGGCGTCCCTGTAGCTTTTTTTTCACTAGAAATGTCATCTGTACAATTAGTCAATCGTATGATATCTTCAGAAACAGAGCTAGAAAGTGATAAAATCAGAAAGGGTAACTTGGAAGAATATGAATGGGAGCAACTTTTTCATAAGACTACTGAGATAGCCCGATCTAATATCTACATAGATGATACGCCAGCGCTCTCTTTATTTGAGTTTAGAGCCAAGTGTCGTCGACTCAAAGCACAGAGAGGGATACAAGTTGTATTTGTAGACTATTTACAGCTTATGGTAGAAGATCAATATGCAAAAGGGGGTAACCGTGAGCAACAAATAGCAGCTATTTCTCGGGGTGTTAAAGCGATCGCTAAAGAGCTGGATATTACCATTATAGTAGCATCTCAGCTGAGTAGATCAGTAGAAACGCGGGGTGGAGATAAGCGTCCGCAGCTATCAGACTTACGAGAGAGTGGTGCTATTGAACAAGATGCTGATGTTGTTTTATTTCTTTACAGACCCGAATATTATGGTCTCACACAAGATGAAGAGGGCAATGATACCCGAGCACTAGCAGAAATTATCATCGCTAAACATCGTAATGGCCCTACGGGTAAAGTCATACTACACTATCATAGCTCCATTACTAAATTTGACAATCCAAGTAATCCTCAAGATTCTTGGGAAAGTAAAATATTTGATCAAAGAACACCCAATTCTACAGGCCCTATGAATAGTTTTTAGCTAAAAATATTTTTATTCGCTGGCTAAAAAAGGACAGTTTTACCCCAATTCTTCTCAATAGCTTCGATTGACTATATCCGGTCGACTAGGTAATATGTCAGACCCTTGGTTTAATCTCGATTACATAAACTTCATTACTACTACGATTTTTGTGACTGATCTTTCACTAAATAACTACACTTTCATTTGGTTTTATGGGATAATTACTCATTTCGTACTTCTTCCTTTTTTAGGAAAGTATAATTCATTGTGTTTCTTGATAAGATATTGAAAGTTGGTTACTACATATTTCTGCCAATTGTTCGCTTAAAAATCTTTACTAGGGGTAGTCAGAAGTAGAGACCTTTTTTGTTTAAAAACATTTGATATGATTTCTAGAGAATTTTTGCCGTGCATGCTCATAAGCAAAAAAAATGGAAGCTTAATGTTAAGTTGCTAATGGTATCTTTACTCACGGATTCCTCTCCCAAAAAAATCTTCCATAATACCTGCTATGTCACGTGTAGATAGTCCTCTTCGATACAATAGAACGCATAGTTGAAAGCCGATCTTTCTCTGTATTGATTAGTTCTAATAACATAGGCTTGAACTTCCCATTTCGCGACTTTGGTAGGCTAATTTATAAGCTGTTCGTCCTGAGTAATCTAAAATCTATCATGTAACTACCATTATCAGTGTTTTGCCTGCCTTTTTGCCCTTTTATATACTCTTCTCTTTTCAAAAGCATCAAGAACTCAATTTCTGTAATTGATAACTTATCTGAGCTAAGATCATCCTGGCTTTGAAAAAGATTGGTTAGTACTGTATAAATCGTTTTTTCTACTTGTTTTTTGTCATAATTTCTTTTGGGTTAAAAGTTAGATACAATAGTAATTTTTTTGACTTTCTACAATTAATTATAGGTTACCTAAATTTTTTTCCTTGCTACCTTCATCGTCAACCCATAGGTTGCATAGAAAAGTAGACACTATTCATTCGTTTGGTGTGCAAACAAACGACCAAAATAGAATGAGAATACTAGTATATATACCCTCCTTGTGAAGTAATGTAATCTTATGTTATTTTAGGTAGTTTAGAAAAAAGGCTATAACTAATACTATTGGATTTGTATATTTGCCTATCAATCAAAACAATAATGATCTCTCATAAAGCAATAGACAAAATTATAAAGATGAGCTATATGCGACTTGGTCATGCTGAAAAGAAAAGGCTATCACATGATCTAGCCAATATTTTAGACTGGGTCAATCAATTGCGCAATGTAGATACGAGTGATGTAGCCCCTATAATATCAATGTCCCCTCATATTAATAACCTTGCGCCTGATTTACCTGAGGCTCCTCTATCTGCTCGTGAAGCATTGGCCAATGCTCCTGCCCATGATGGAGCTTATTTTCATGTGCCTAAAAAGAAATCGTGATAATAAGCAATGAAAAGTAATCATGTTGCTCCACAAGGAAATAGTAGCTGTTACCCAGCAAGCGATACAAAATACTTACAATACAGGGCTTACAGCTGAAAAAATTTGCCTACAAACTACTAGACAAGAGTTTGACGGAAGTCATACCATCGTCACTTTTTCTTTGGTACCTTACTTGCAAGATGAACCTCTAACCATCGCCAATCAGCTAGGGCAATGGCTGGTTACACATATTCAATGGATCGCTAGCTACCAAGCGGTTAAAGGTTTTTTAAACTTGACGATTGCAGACCAAAAATGGATGGAGCTACTGGATCAGCATTCAGCGAGTAGGTTTTCTAATGATCGGAACAAGAAAAAGGTATTGATAGAGATATCTTCTCCTAATACTAACAAGCCCCTCCATTTAGGACACCTAAGAAATATTTTTATTGGTGATGCTGTAGCCAATATCTTGGAAGCAGTTGGTTATCAACCATATAAAATTCAAATTATCAATGATCGAGGGATACATATTTGTAAATCTATGGTGGCTTATCAACAATTTGCTAGAGGGGCAACTCCTGCTGACAAGCATATGAAGTCAGATCACTTTGTTGGGCATTACTATGTAGCTTTTGAGCAAGCTTACCAAAAAGAAGTGAAGCAGCTAATCTCCCAGTTTGGTGATGTCGAAAAGGCTAAACAGGAAGCCCCAATGATGCAAGAGGTACAACATATGCTACGACTGTGGGAAGAGGGAGATCAAGCAACACGAGATTTATGGTCTACAATGAATCAGTGGGTTTATCAAGGCTTTCATGAGACCTATACTCGCATAGGCATCCATTTTGATAAAAGCTACTACGAATCCAATACTTATCTACTTGGGAAAAAAATCGTTAGAGAAGGGCTAGCAAGCGGATTATTTTACCAAGAGTCAGATCGCTCTGTATGGGTCAACTTAGAAGAGGAGGGTTTAGGACGTAAGCTACTGCTCCGATCTGATGGTACTTCTGTCTACATGACACAAGACTTAGGCACTGCCCATCTTAGGTATCAAGACTTTGCCTTTGACAAAGCTATTTATGTAGTGGGAGATGAACAGAATAGGCATTTTCAGGTCTTATTTGCTATCCTAAAAAAGCTTGGTAAAACTTACAGTACTAATTTATTTCATCTTTCTTATGGTATGGTAGACCTTCCTACGGGGAAAATGAAGTCGCGAGAAGGAAATGTAGTAGACGCAGATCAGCTCATGGACAAGATGATCCAGCTATCTGCCCATCATACTAAAAGATTAGGAAAATCAACAGACCTAACCCACCAAAAAGCATCTCAGCTCTATGAAAAGATAGGTATGGCGGCTTTGAAATATTTTTTGTTAAAGGTTAACCCTAGCAAACGTATTCTATTTGATCCTCAATCTTCTATTGATTTTCAAGGAGATACAGGTCCTTTTATTCAGTATACTTATGCACGCATTTGTTCACTGCTAAAAAGAGGCCATATCCATGAAGTCAAGAAGGCAAATAATTCGCAACATGAACTAAAGCTAAATAACCTTGAAAGAGAACTTATTATCATCTTACTAAATTTCCCTGCGACCTTGTCGGAAGCTGCTCATACTCTCAATCCTGCTATTGTGGCCAACTATATTTATCAGCTTTGTAAAGCATATAGCCGACTGTATGCTGCACTGCCTATTTTGAAAGAGAGTGATTCGCTTTGTCGTCTATTGCGCTTGCGCCTTTCTCAAAGGACAGCTGATATGATTAAAAAAGCTATGCAATTACTCAATATTGCTGTGCCAGAGCAGATGTAGTCAAAACACTAGCAATTAACTAGCTTATCTATTTGCAAAATTGATCATAAATTTGGTAAATTTGTCTCTCAAGCAAAAAAGTAAACTATGTGTAGTTGCATCCTATGTAACTACTAATCAATTATTGGTTAGAAATTAATTGTGGGCTAGCTCCTTTTGGGTGTTGAAATAAAATAAAAATCGTTGCGATATTTCTTCGGGTTCGCAAGGCAGTTCTAAGAAAATATATAATTACTGAGTCAAAATGAATCTAAAAATTAATTATTATACGAAAGAAGGCTTAGATAAAATTCGACAAGAATTACGCTTTCTTGAAGAGATAGAGATGCCTCTTATTGCTAAGCAGATAGGAGAAGCTAGTGAAAAAGGTGATCGTAGAGAAAATGCTGAGTACCATGCTGCTAAGGATAAACAAAGAATTACTAGTATGCGTATTCACACTTTAAAAAATGCAATTGCCAATGCTGTGATCCTTAATTTGAGCATGGTTGATACTAGCCAAGTGAATATCTTGACCAAAGTCACTATTCAGGATTTGGATACCAATAAGCAGTTTATCTATACACTCGTTTCTGAAAAAGAAGTTGATATGAAATCAGGTAAAATATCAGTTAACTCTCCTATAGGAAAAGGACTACTGGGGAAAAAAATCAATGAAATAGCTGTCATAGCTATGCCAACACCGAGTATAAGACAAGGTTTAGGTATTAATAAGCGCTCTTTTAAGATTCTGGATATTGCTATTTAATTCAGTACCACTTTCATACGGAAAAGGAAGTAAACTATAGCTCCAAAAGGGGATACAACACTGAAGCTACGGCAGTTAAAATAAAGGAGTTTTTGAGCCCTTTTGGGTTGCGAATAGGAAGTGGCATGAGTAGGGCATTACGTTTTGGAAACGTATAATTAGTTGTATTTTTTGGTAAGGTATTAAAAACTGGTTACTGCATATTTCTGCCAATTATTAGCTTTGAAATCTTTAATAATCATAAAAATCAAATCAAGTAAATTTTCTTCTTGCTCAAAGCTAACTTTGATTTTGGTGATCTTCCGAATTTGCCTATTCAAATTCTCAATCGAGTTGGTTGTATATATCATACGTCTGACTTCAACAGCATAATCTATATACGCCAAATAATTATAAATATAGTCCTCAATTATACGTTAGCTTGCATATTTGTAGCACCAATAGCATCTGCCCCAACCTTGTTTACCTTTACTTCAGTAAGCTGCTGTGCTTGGTATATACTATTCTCTTAAACTGTCTTCCTTGATTGAAATGCTCAAAGCTGAAGCCTGCATAAAGTTGATTCCATCCATTTGCATTTTGCTGATTTTTGCGCCGAACTCTACTGTTTTGACTTCTTTCGATCTTATAATAGTCGAAAATAAGGTTGAGGAATAGCAGCAAGGCTATGCCTTGCTGCTATTCCTGTAGTAAAATTTGCTCTTGCTGTTTGAACACTTTTTTAATGGCTATACGCTGCTTTTGGTAAGTTTCCTCGTCTTCACAACTAGTACTGACCTTCTAGTTGATCTAAAGCTTTATTTAACTTTTCAGGTAATCTAATTAACGCTCTTGTCAAGACTTTTTTCTTTTTTAGATTTTCTCCTTTTTCAACTATGAGCATATAGCGAGCTGCTCAGTTGTTCTACTTAGTTCTTATAATCTTCAATCCTGTTTTTTTGCACATGTATTTCACGATTATGTGTATAAAATCAACATTTTATCAGAGAAGCTTCTGGTTTGTCGGAAGTGTACACTGCCCTTATAACAAGTAGCATCAATCAGTATTTTGAATGTTTTAGAACATATGAGGGGCTCAGTATTCTGCTAGGATTTTGTATGATTTTTCTATGTTGATTTTTGCGGCAAGCGCACATCTAATTTGAATCACAATTTTGTGATTCTTTAGTTGCTCTCCTGCTAAAATCGGAATTTTATAAAAGAACTGATAGTGTAGATATTGCCATTGACTTGCTCAATAAGCCTCTTGTCAGAAGCTTGACTATAGGATTTAATCAACATGAAAACTACCTTTCCTTGAGGTGGAAAAATAGATGTGGGCCCTTTTTTATTATCTTTAAGATTCATAGCCTTTGCCATTTTCTTAAAAGGTATGGCTTTATACATTTTTCTTGCCTCTCTGCAGAAACAATTGATGTTATCTCTCTAAGTCTTGAGGAAGAAAAAAATGAGAAAAATAATTGAGAACTCGAAGTTGGCTGTATCTTGTACATGATACTTAATTAAGCACCCTGTCTTTTAGCTATTTTTTTGAATTTCGGGGTATTGCTACATGTAGTAGTACATATAAGGATATTTCTTATTTACTAGATTAAAGCAAAATTATCTGGTTTTTTAGATGATTTTTTATTACTGACACTCCCTAGGAATAAACAAGCGCATGGTATCTCTGCTTCTCTATGAGACCCTATCGGCTGATGCTTGAGGTAACTAAGGGTGGATTTGTGGTTTTGAGGTGCTTTTAGGCTTGCAGATTTCTGAGAAGATGGGTGATTGATATTGTTATTCGAATTGGGTTGCTTACATCTCCTATGTTTTTTTTTCAACCAATTCAATACCTTCATAGGAAAATGGCACTTTAATTAAATGAATATCTTTCTTCTTGGACAAACAGGTAGTGAGAAGCTGACCTAGCTCTTTGGGGGAATTAACCTCATACCCATGACATCCATGTGCTTTTGCATAGTACATGAAATTGGGATTGGTAAAAGATATTCCAAATAAAGGCATATTCATTTTTTTCTGCTTCCACCCAATCATGCCATAAGCATCATCTTGCAAGATCAAAATAATCAGATGAATATTAAGGCGTGTTGCAGACTCCAGTTCTTGCGCATTCATCATGAATCCTCCATCTCCTAAGATCGCTACTACTTTTCTGTCTGGGAAAATCATTTTAGTAGTAATAGCTGTACTCAGACCAGCTCCCATAGTTGCTAAGGTGTTATCAAGCATAAGATTGAGATAATCCCGAGCAACCAAGTTTCTGGTTAAAAAAAGTTTGTAGAGTCCGTTATCAAGTGCTAATGTGGTTTGCTCAGGCATAACATTTTGCAATACAGCAACCAGTGAAAGGGGGGTAAGATATGTATGATTTTTTTCTTTTCTTTGATAGGATTGTATTTTTTTATTTTTTTCCTCTTTAAATTGCTTGAAAAGAGGAAAAAAACGTGATGTAAGATGATTACTAAGATAGTTTAAGGTATATGCCATATCACCTATGAGCAATGATTGGGGGAAATAGGTAAGATGGGGTTGGGGGTTATGATCATGAATGTGAAGTACTTCAACGTCTACTTGGGTCATTAAAAATGCTGGTTTTTCTACTTGATCATATCCCAATGTTATAATCAAATCAGCTTTTTGCATTACTTGATGTACATCATCTCCCTCTGATATGGCAGTCGTTCCTAGATAAAGGGCACTATGTTCATTGACTACTCCCTTACCCATTTGTGTAGTTATAAAATAAATACTTTTATCTTGAATCAACTTAGATATAGCAGCTGGTATGTTTCTATTTTTACAAGCAGGCCCTAGTATGAAAAGTGGATGAGAAGCTTTCTGTATTTTAGATAATGCCAGTTCCAAAGAAGCCTTATTGGGAAGTTGAGGAGTATAGTAAGGTAGAGGAATAGGGGGTAAAAAACTGCCTATTTCTTGAGCAATATCTTCAGGAAAGTCAAGATGAACAGCTCCTGGTTTATCTATAGTTGCTTGGTGAAAACATCTCTGTAGAAGTGAAGGAATAGCACTTTTACTCGTAATTTGCTCAGATACTTTTGTAATGGGCTTCATGATACCAACTGCATCAATTAACTGAAAAAAACCTTGCTTTCTCTCTTTAATAGACTTCTGCCCTGTAATAGTTAACATAGGCATACCACCCAGATGAGCATATGCTACTGAGGTCATAACATTGGTTGTACCAGGCCCTAATGTAACTAAACAAACGCCTACTTTACCTGTTAATCTTCCATAGTTGGCAGCCATGAATCCAGCCCCTTGCTCATGCCGTAAGAGCACAAGCTTGATATGCTCTGATTGGCGTATAGAGTCTACAACATCTATGGTTTCTTCACCTGGAACGGTAAAAACATACTCGACACCTAATGCTTCTAAACAGTGGACAAATAAGTCGGAAGCTTTTTGTTTTTTGCCTATTTTCATAACCTGAGGATATACTATTATTTTTGGTAGTTAAGATAGTCCTAATAAAAATAACGTAATAATGGTCTATTAATCGTATTAACAAGCTAAAAAAAAATATTGAAACTTACTAAACTAAGTTCATTTATGTTTGATCTGAACGACTTAGCAATAGCGTATTGTTCTTTTTAGCTATAAGACAGCAGTGCTCGAAAGTAGCTTTAAAGCAATATTAAAGTAGATGAAAAGACCCGTACTATCTACAATAGTAGTAATTGCAGGGCTAGCTGCCAAGGCTGGGTCTTTGCCGAGCCATGTAATAAACATAGGCAATCCTGCTCCTATTAAAGTGGACACAACGACCTGTATGCTTAAAGCAATCGCTACTACAAAAGCGAGCTGCAGCATACCTTCTTTGGGTAGTGCTAGATGCCTACCTAAGAACTCCCCTAGACTAGCAAAAAAAACTACTTTAACAAATGCCAATAGAGAGAGAAGTAGAGCAAACATCAATGCTACTTTGCACTCTTTGATAACAATTCGTAACCAATCTTTAAGTTTTACTTGTCCTAATGAGAGTGCCCGTATAACTACAGTTGCAGTTTGAGAACCTGCATTACCTCCTGCGTCATTGATTGTTGTTAAGTAAAGGGCTAAAACTCCTAATGTGCTGAGAAGGCTCTCATACTTATGCATAATAAAGCTTGCAAAAAAACTCAAGAAAAAAAGGCCTATAAGCCATGATATTCTTTTCTTGAAATGCTGAAAACTGGATGTTTGAAGATAGTCGTCTTTGCTTTCATCAGGCACAATACCCATGAATCTTTCCATATCTTCTGTCTGCTCTACTCGGATCACATCCATAGCATCATCGTAGCTTACAATACCTACTAGCTGTCCATTAGAATTTAAGACGGGAAGGGCCACTAAATCATATTTTTCGATTTTACGCGCAACCGATTCTCTATCTTCTCTTACTTCTGAAAAGATGAAAGTGTCGTGTAGAATATCTGTAATAGGAGCAGAGGGAGAAGCTGTGACTAGCTCCCGCAGCTTTACAAATCCCATTATTTCCATCTCATGATTGACTACATAGAGATAGTAGATCATTTTATTGGAAGGAGCATCTTTGCGCATTTGCTCTAGGGCCTCTCCCACAGTGCTATCATGACGCAAAGCGACAAAGTCAGTACTCATGATACCTCCTGCTGTTTCTCGAGGATAAATACTCAGTGTAATCATATCCTGCTTGACAGCTCTTGATAAGAATGGAAGCAGCTCTATTTTCTGATTATTACTAAGTTTTTGGTAAAAATCTACTCGTATATCTGATGACATATTAGCGAAAATATCTGCTAGTACACGCTTAGGAATAAGGGTATAGAGAGCTAGCTGCTGATTTTCTTGAAGATGTTCAAAAAGACTAGCTTGTTCTTCAATGCTAAAAAGTTCTATAATAGCAGCACAATCTTTAAGGGGCTGATAAGACAAAAAATCACCTACTTCAACAGGAGGTGCCTCTTTCATATAAGTATAGAGTGAGCTATATTGTTTTTTTTTTAAAAGTTCTTGCCATTGCTCAGAACGTTTTTTGCTATCTATAGGACGACTCATTTTTTATTAAGAGATGAAGATTATAATCAGGGCAAGCCCAATTTATAAAAATTGTTCAGGAGGCCAAAGAAAAACAATTTGTTATTATTTTGAATCTATGAGTAGGATGTTTTATGGTGGATATACATTATGTATCCTATTTTTTAGTAAAATTAGAGAACTATTATTAAGGCAATATTGCTTTTTTCTTGGCTTTTTTAATAAAAAAGAAGAACTTAGTTACATAATTTACTATTGTTATCTCTATTAGTACTGGCACTTCCATTCAATAGCATTATATGAACAATATCTTCATTAATAGAATAGCTTTTGGGCTTTTTGTGTTTCTTAATATTATAGTAGGAATCTGGGTCGGCAAAAAAGTATATACCTTGAAAGATTATGCGATTGCTAAGCGTAAATTGGGATCAGGCTCATTAACTATGAGTGTATTAGCTACCTTGATTAGTGCCAATTCATTTTTGACGATTCATAGAGTATACATACGTGGGATAGGCGCCCTACTGCCTATCTTAGCGATATTTGTTAGCATATTCGTATTAGGGCGTTGCTTTTTTCCTTATCTAGTTCATTTTAAAGGATGCTACACAATCGGAGATATCATGGGGCGTTTATATGGATCTACAGGCCGCTTCCTGACTTTCCTAACTGGTGCTATAGTTTCTATTTTAGCAATTACTACCGAATTGATTGCTATGAAATATGTTAGTTGCTTTTTGGCTATCAATCCTACTTACCTGATTGTCATGACAGGCTTGATCGCAACTGCCTACAGCTTTCTAGGGGGGGTACGCTCGGTAGCCATTACAGATGTTATGCAGTTTGCTTTAATCGTTGTAGCCATCGTTTTGGTGACTAACATAGCTCTTTTCAAGGGAGGTTACCTTAAAAAGGTATTTCGGCAGGTATATTGTGAGTATCCTGAACATATCATGTTTTGGCAGCATAGTTTTTTTAATTATGTTATTTTTAGTTCTTTTTTTCATTTTTTTTCTACTATTTTGGTAACCCCTCCTATTGTACAACGGGCATTAATGGCTAAAAGTAAAAGACAAGTGCGAGATGTATTTACTACTAGCTCTCTCTTTTTTTTATTTTTTTATGGCTTGGTACTTATTATAGGATTTATTGTTTTAGTCAATTTTAATCAATGCGGTGCAGAGGTTGATACAAGTAATATTTTGTTATATATCGCAAATTTTCTCTTGGATAGTAACCCTTTTCTAGAGGGTTTGTTTGTACTTGCATTTATAGCAGCCGTACTCTCTACATTAGATTCTTATCTGAGCTCTCTTATTGTCTCACTGATCAGAGATATGATTAATCCCTTTTATCACCAAAAAAAACGCAATGTTTATGCAATCAATAATACTCGTGTAATAGGAGTGATTATTGGATGCGTTTGTACCTTTTTAGCTTATTTATTTCATTATTATCCACCCTTTATTATAATGATTTACGCACTTGCGATATTATCTTCTTTAGCTTTACCCTTTATAGTAGGCGTATTGGGCATGAAAACCAGTGAAAAAATTTTTCTTGTTTATATGGGTGTATTCTTAGGAAGTTTTATGATGATTATTACGTTTGTCTGTCAAACAGGATTTTCTGTTTTTCCGCATTGGATTTTTCCACCTCCTGGTCGATTTCATTTCATGCTGGCTACTAGTGCCTGGCTTTTTGCTAGCTTAACAGCTGGATGTATGTTTTTTGCTCTGCATTACCGAGAACATGGTAAGCTGGCTTGGGTCTCTTTTTCTAAAAAGATGAAAAAAGAAACATTATCTTTATCCTTACAAAAGCAGGACGTTAATAAAGTGCAAAATATATAATTTGGGAGTGTTAATAATAAAAAAATAGTTTAAAAAGCCACCTAATTTTGCTCTAATCTAGCAAATAATAGATATCCTTATATGTATATACTATATGTAGCAATACCCCCAAATTCAAAAAAAATAGCTAAAAAACAAGGTATTTAATTAAATATCATGTACAAGATATAGCCAACTTCGAGTTCTCAATTATTTTTCCCATTTTTTTGTTCCTCAATACTTAGAGAGATAACATCAATTGTTTCTGGAGATAGACAAAAAAGATGTATAAAGCCATACTTTTTAAGAAAGTTACAAAGGCTATGAATCTTAAAGACAATAAAAAAGG
>JBCCTJ010000012.1:0-26133 GCA_039198585.1 Bacteroidota bacterium | reverse complement strand
TGGCTGAAAATATTGAACGACCTTAAAAGTAGAGGAGTACAAGATATATTGATTGCTTGTATTGATAACCTGAAAGGCTTTAAAGAAGCTATTAGTACAGTGTTTCCTCAAGCTGATATACAACAATGCATTGTACATCAAATTCGTAACAGTATGAGATATATAGCTCATAAACAGAGTAAAGAGTTTCTTGAAAACTTAAAGACCATCTACAAGGCTCCTACAAAAGAAGTTGCTGAAAGTAATCTCCAACAGTTAGATGGAAAATGGTCTATAAAGTATCCTCATGTCGTGCGTTCTTGGCAGGTTAATTGGGCCGAACTTTCTTCCTACTTTCAATATCCTGTTGATATGCGTAAGCTCGTGTATACAACCAATGTGATAGAGAGTTTCAATAGCCAATTAAGGAAAATAACCAAAACAAAGAGGGTATTTAACACAGACACTGGACTCATGAAATTGCTATATTTAGTAGAAGAGAATATAACTAAAAAATGGATCGGCACTATTCATAATTGAAAAGATATTTTATCCCAACTTGCTATTATATTTGGTGACAGATTAAAGCTTCATATATGAGCTTAAAAATATTATTGACACAGTTAATTAATCAGACCCAGAACTAACTTTTATTCATTTTCAAATTCATCATCATCCAAGTTTTCTTCCGATTGAGTACTACTAGCACTATTTTTTTCTCCAAAAACAGCCACATAGATTACAAAGCCAATACAAGATAGCACAATAACGAACAAGCTTTTAAAAATCCAACTACTCAGAAATCCTTTTTTTTGCTTTTTCTTGCCTACTATTTGACTGTCTTGATACTTCTTAATTTTATTTATTTCAGCATGTATTTGCTTAGCTAGCTCTTCTTGGCTAGATATCATAGAAGAACCACTAGCATTTTTAGCCTTATCACGAAACTCTTTTTGCTTGCTAGGAGTGAGTGTGTTTTCATAAAAACGCAATTCACTATCTATTTGCTGTTGTAGTATTTTCTGAGAAGATATTTCTTTACTGAGATCAGTATAATTAGGAATAAGGAAGCGCATGACACTAGATGTCCAAAGAGCCTCTCTGCTAAAGAAAGAAGTGTCCTTTCTTTTTTTAGCAATATCGCTTTGAAGCGCATCCATAAAAACAAGCAGAAGTGCTAGTCTTGTAGGTATTCCACCCTTGCCACCATTTTCTTTCCCCCAATCAACAGGAAGTTGCTTAACATACATTCCTTGATTGGCCTGATTTTTCTGATTACTAGAGAGGTCGGTTAAAAAATATGCTGGTCTATGCTGGCAATAGAAGTCAATAGCAGCTTCCCACATATCTGACGTAATATATTGTGCTTTCCTAGCATTAGGAACTAACCGAGATAATAGTTGGTACAAAGCATCATAAAGGTTATCACCTTTACCATACTTTGTGTATTGTGGTTTGTAGTGTAGGTTATACTTCTGTGAGAAGAGAGTATTAGATTGGCTATACAAGAAAATACTTGGGCCGTTACTTGCTAAAAGAGTATCTGGTGTCAGGGTTTCATTCAGTACATGAAGTAATTTTTCTTTAGTCAGTTTCTGATCACTTGCATAGTAAGCTGTAGAAAAACATAATAACCCTATTAATAGTAAATTAAGAGTACGTTTCATTGTTTTGTTCTTCATATTAGATTTTATCATAATGCTAAGATTCTTTATTGTCAACCTCATCTTCCTCTTCATCATCCTGATCACTCAGGTCATCATCTTCAGGGATTCCATACTCTACAAGTTCTTTATTTTTGTCATCTTTCTTCTTATTGAACAAGCGCTTGATTCCTATATATACCAAACGAGAAGTTATTATAGCAAGTACTGACAAAGCAGCTATCCAACTAATATGAGGCGAGCCTTCTATTCTTTTAGTTGTACCGCGAATATTTTGTCCCATATTTTTTTGATCCCAATAACATTTCCTAATACTAAATGCATCGCCTTGGGTATCATCTTGAGCTGCTTGTAATGCTTGTCCTTTTGTAATAGGAACTGTTAGGTTAGCTGATGGATCAGCAGAATATATGCTAGAGGTGACCCTCCCGATCATAGCTAGACTAATATCTTGGGTCAGCTGGAGTGTTCTTTCGTCAATATTTTTCACATCTTTCCATGCTTGTTCTATTTCAGAAAGAAGGTGATTTCCTTTTCGATAGATAATAACAGGAGAAGACCTGCGTATTAGGCTCATGAATACATATTTAAGCCATTTGAAAATACCTTTATTACCTACTTCTGGGTGATCATTTTTATATTTTTCTAATTTTTCTTTGACCGCATGGGCAACTTCATTCCAAATATCAGCAATCAGGTTTTGTTTATCTAAAAGATCAGTAGATTCAAAAGCTGTATAATCCAAAATGTTGTTTATGCGTGTTTTTATTTGTTCAATTTCTTTTTTGACATCATATAAATTTTCAATCGATAGACAAAAAACATATTTTTGGAGTTTATCTTCTGCTTCTTTATGTTGCGTATTGATTTGATCTTCTACATCATAAATAGTTCGAATTTGAAGGGCTTTTTTTTTCTGTTTTTCATCATCACTAACATTATCTTCTTGTTTAGGTATTGTAGGTAACTTAATATTAGCAAGCGTTTGCTGCCTTCCTTTTTTTGTTGATTCTTGATACGCTACACTCTTAAAAACATGATGCAAGCTACTTTTCTGATCATTCTGCCCATCGATAGAGGTTTGCTGATGGGATTCCTGTTCACGACTAGCTTTTTGGATTTCTTCTTGAATCACCTCCAGTTGATCATTGAAGATATTTGTAGTTGCACCACGCTCATGAAACGAAATAGTCCTAAATAGCTGAGTATTAGAATCATTGGAAACATTTTTTGACCGTATAATATTTTCTGCTTCAATATAAGATATCTCTTGAGAAAGAGCATGATTATCTATTGTCCAAGTAATATGATCACCTTCTTCCACTTCTTTCACTTCATCTAGCTCTAAAGCTTTTTGAATGAGTTGCGCAAATTCTACTGGATTATCATTGACATGCGCTGCAGGTATCTGAATCACGCTTTGTTCGTTAAGCTTAATATCATCTTCACTTGTACATAATTCGATAGTCCAGGAAATTATTTTTTTCTCTTGATTCTCACTTTCATCCTGATTCTTTTTGGTATAAACACAAGGTATGATGATCTTTTTTTTGCCTGATACTGTATGCCGAAAGTCAACATTATCACATATTATGGCACTCCAAGAGTACCATAAATGTTGATGTTGATACGCACGCACTTCCTCTGGTGTAGGACTAGCGTCCAGTTTAACATTGATTTCCCCTTTTTGAGATCCAACATGTTCGACTATTTTACTCACCACTTGAGCTATTTTTGATTTTTGATCAGATAAATCACCAACTGCTGGTTGAGTGTCAATAGCTATATTGAATTCTTTGGTAATGGTCTTGACTACTTCTTTAAGTATTTTACGCAGATAACTATCCCCATTCGCATTACTGCCTAAAAATCCTTTTCTAATATTACATTGACATACAATAGATGGGATAACTGCTTTGCTTTGAACATACTGTTGGATATCGTTCTTACTTTTGGGCAGAATACTCACTTCAAAATCATATTCTCCAGGAAGAGGGCTTTCTTCTAAGGCAATAAAAGCTTTGGTTTTATTACCCTTAAATTGATAGTCAACTACTACAGCTTTTTTTCTTTTAGAGACATAACCTGCAAGAATTTTGGGAAATAATTCTTTTCGAGCACCCTTCTCGTCTGTTGCACTGCCCATGTGATATTGCACATCTATCTGGGTATAAGCAACAGTATAGCTCTGGCATGGCTGATCAGCAGAAGAACATGTTTGACTCATCAGCAACGTCATACCTGGGACACTGTTTTCTAGCCAAGTGTAGTCATCTAATACCAAGTCCTGTAATTTACCATTTGCATAACTATCTATGATTTGTTTTTGCTGATAGACTGTCAGCGTGCGGGGTACATATTTTTTCAGAAAAATAGCCTTAACTTGAGAAAGAAGACTATCATCTACTGGTAAAAAAGGTAGTGAAAAAGTACGAACGACACCATCCTCGGTTTTTTCAATATTTTCAGCATTAGATTCTCTCATTTTAAAAACAAAAAATAAAGGTTCCCCTTCTTGGTCTATATCTTTAACAGGTATAATAACAAAGCTCTCTTTTTTTAGTTCATCTGACACTTCTGTAGCAAAGGTTTGTTGAAGAGTGAACCACAAATTTTCTTTGCTCTGCTCATGCAAGACCTGCTCATTGATTAACCTACGGAATTGGATCGGGAAGTTACTGCCACTCACTGGTTGTTTTGAATTGGGTACTTTAAGAAGAAGACCTGCGTCTTCATACAAATCTTTATATGAACGTTCATAGAGTTGTATATTAAGATCATAGTTTTTTGCTTGTAAAGCATCTACAAGACTTTTGATATTCTTTTTTACAGCTGTCTTGTTAATCTTAATAGTATAAACATTCACCTGTTTACTTCCCAAAGAGTAAGTGTAAGTAGGTTGATTGAGTGCTTTTTTATAATCACCATCATTGCCATCTTCGCTACTGATATATTCAACTTTCAAATAAGCATAAGGAGAAAATGTGCTGAGCTGGTCATCTAGCTCAGCTTGATTGATTGTATCAAGACTAGCAAAAAACTTGTTATTCTCCTCTTGTTTAATAATCGGTATTAAAAATGTTTTGCCAACATCTATAAAAGATAGTTTATAAGAAAGATCTTCTAAAATAGCATGCTCATTTTTTTTCTTCTTCTCTTTGTTTTCTTCTCCAATTTTGTATTGAATTCCTTGAACAACAACTACATCATCTGTTTTTACAGTACGGATTATTTTTTTTGACTGACTGGATTCTTGACTCTTCTTTTCCAAATAGGCATTCTCTACAGTAAACCTTGCATGGGCTGTTTGTTCTCCAGTGAGGATAGCTCGCATCACTCTACCATAGCCCGTCCATTCAGTTGGGTTGGTGTTGTCGGCAATAAGAGATTGCGAATCCCCAGTCTGATAATGTGTCTTTACACGCTCATGGTTACTTATAGCAGCATCATCCTGAAAATTAGCCCGAGGCATCAACTGATCGAATTTTGGTATAGCTTGCTTAATTGCTTCTTTGATCTTTTGCGGTACATTTTCTTCTTCTCCTTTTTTTAAATCAACATGGAATAGAAGCCTGCTTCTATTCTTATAGAATGCAGGTTTATGAATAGTACTAGCATTGACATCATCATTGTAATATATTTTGATGATCACTTCTAATGATGTATTGGGTAGCACCTCTTGACCAACTATCTGAACAGCTTCTTCTCTCACTTTCACAGGTATGTAGATTACAAAAGGCTTCTTGCTGACAAGTAGGGATATTTTTTTTTTAATATCATCAGCTGTCAAGAGTGATTGAAGCTTATCTAGCACACTTTCTAACCTATCTCCTCGCAAAATAGCAGGCACATAAGCCTTCAAGTTATCATTACGTACATAGCTTTCATCCGATGTTGCCTGTACTGTACTGGCGAGCAAACAAGCAAAAGAAAGCACAAGACAAGCGATGACAAGCCACTTCCTTAGAATTAAACGTAGTTGCATAAGAATCAAAATAAAAATATTTTACTAAGTAAGAATTTTAAAAATTTACCTTAGGGGCAAGTATAAAAATCATGGCTGAAACATCCAAATTTACCAATTGTTAAAGCAGTTGGGCAAATGTATTATCATAAGGGCCTATGCAATAAGAAAAGGAAGTTCTATTTAATTGTTTTTTTGAGGAGTTTGCTTAAGTTTGCATCATATTGAACCTACTAATTAGCTAAACGGTAGCCAGCTTATCGTAACTTTACTATATACTGTACAGTATATTAAGCAATTATCTAGTGATCACGAAAAAATCATAGCTAATTCATGAAGATAACTAGTTTATTAGCTATTTATTTTTGTATTTGGAGACGGGAAGCTATTTTAGCTCCCTATATTGAGTTATCTAAACAGTTTATGTTCATCAATTACATACGGAAAAATAAGATTCTAACTGGTCTTTTCATTGGCGCTATCATGGCAGCTTTTGCAGGAGTACCGCTTATAAGGTTATGGGATTCAGTGACTATTGAAGTCCCCTTTTTTGCCAAAATCAATGGCCATGATGTTGATTATTATCTATACAAGGCAAAGTTTGATCGTCTGTTGCTGCATTATCAGCACTACAGCAGAGATAGCAAGAGCAAAAAATATGCAGCAGTCTATGCACACAAAAAGGTATGGGAACAGTTTCTGAAAAGAGAGGCACTAAAAAATATTTCACGAGCCTTGGGAGTCAATCATGTCACCCGAGAAGAACTTCTAGACCACCTGATAGGAGATAGTATAAACGAAGATTTCAAAAATGAGTTTAGGGATCCCAAAACAGGACTATTTGATAGAAAAAAAATGATTGCATGGTTCAAAGAGCAAAATAAGCACCAAGCAGGTCAGCAAATGTTACAACAACTGGAAGATAACCTCAAACAGGATATACAAGAAAAAAAAATAGATATAATAATTAATAGAAGCTATAAAATAACAAAAGCAGATCAAAAGCAAATCTCCAAGATAGAAGGTATAATCAAAAAAATAAGCTATATTCTTATACCAGCTGCTAGTATTCCTGAAAGTCGCTTAGACATAATCACAAAAAAAGATAAGGAAGATTATCTAGCAAAACAACAAGCTAAAGGGAAATTCCAAAAGAAGGAAGGAAAGCAAGTTATTTATGCATTCTTCAAAGTAAAACCCTCTTCCTCAGATCAGGAAGCTCCTAAAAAAGCCCTTGAAGAGATTAAAAACGATTTTCAAGCTATTATAAAATGTGGAAATTATGACAAGGCAGTTGCTTTTGCTAAGAAGCACAGTGAGCGTCCTCAAAATGCTTTAGTTAGATTACAAGAAGATAAGGTCCCCCCACTAGTGCGAAAACAGTTCAAAAAAGGAATCCAAGTAGTAGGTCCCATCTCCGGGAAGCCGGGTAGCTATCTGCTTTATGGGTTAGTCAAAGCAACAAAGAGCTGGCTTGGTAGAGGAGTTACCTATACGCTAGCTATCATTGAAACACATGAAAATATAACCGACGAGACAAGGCAAGATACTGAAATAAGGGTTGCTAGATTCAGTCACGGTGTTACTTCCAAAGAGCAATTCCAGGAAAAAGCAAAGAAGGTAGAGTACAAGATGATGCACATTCAAACTGGTGAAATGACTATCACCGAAAAAGATGCTAAAGAGGTAGGATATGAAGATGACTTCCATAAAATAGCACACTGGGTATATCAAAAAGGTAAATTAAACAAACCTTCTAAGCCTATTGAGCTTGCTCACGATCAGTATATCGTTGTTATGGTAACAGAAAATAAAAAACCTGAGCCAATGAGTTTAGATGAAGCCAATGAAGCAGTGAAGAAGGATCTTATTAAAGAACGTCAAATCAAAACTATCAACCAAAGTATAGAGAGCAAGGGCAACCCTTTGCCTTCATTACAGCAGATTAAGCAAGAGTATCCACACCATGCTGTAATAGTAGAAAATCAAACTATATCTGCTATGGATAGCTCTTTACAAGATGTAGGGAAGTGTCCAAGGGTTATAGGCAGTATATTAAGCATGAAAAAAGGAGACGTCAAGTCTTTTGTATGTAGTCAAGGCGTCATAGTAGTTCAATGTTTGAATCAAAGCAAAAACAAAGAAAAAACGAAAAATAGAACAAGCCAAAAGAGCAGACAAGCAAAGAAAAGTATGCCGAAAAAAGTAAAAAATTTTTTCATTAACAATACAAAAAAAAAGGTAAAAGATAGAAGGTACTATTTTTTCCATAGTTAAGCTGTACCTTACTACTGCACATAACCATACCACCATGTTCACATATAATACTAACCTAGAGCCCATTAGACTAAGAGCCTATGGAAGACACATTCAGTCTTTATTAGAAAAAATAAGCGCAATCCCAAATAAAAAAGAAAGAAATGAATATGTAGAGGCCCTCACGAAACTAATGAAGAAAAACAACGGAGACAATGATAGCAAAGAAGAAAATGTACAAATATGGAGTGACTTGTTTGTTATAACTGATTATAATCTAGATGTCGATAGTCCTCATCCTATCGCGAAGAAAAAAGAAAGAGCAAAGCCAGCCAAAATAGTCTATAAGAAATCCATGCAACAGCTCAAGTACTGTGGTCGCTATTTAACAGCCTTTATTAAAGCAATCAGTGAAAAAATCGGGAAAGATAGCACACAAGATGAACAACTAGTGCCTATGCTTATCAAGTGGGTTCACTCATTTCACAAAAAAGAAGATCCAGTCACTTTACTTGGTCACATAGAAAATATCATGGGGAAAAAAATAGTGATGACACCTAAGATTAATGATTTTCTTACTAAGCCACTACATGAAAAACGGAGAAATTATAATAGCTCTAGAAATGCACGGAAACATTAGCAACACTGATCGCTAAATATTATGTTTGCGCTGTTTTATAGAATAAATACTTTTTGCATACTGCACAATGAGTAATGACGCGAAGCAGGTTTGGAGTCAATGCCTTGAAGCAATCAAGGAAAAAGTGTCGGAACAAAGCTTCCGCACATGGTTTTTGCCTATCATTCCTTACAAATACGAGTCTAAAAAATTGACAATAAGAGTTCCAAGTCAGTTTTTTTATGAATGGATAGAAAGTCACTACGCCAATCTCCTACGAGAAGTAATTAATGAGCAGCTAGGCAAAAGTAGCAGGCTTATCTATCAAGTAATAGAGCAAAAAAGAGCTAGTGAACTAGCTAAAAAAGCTAAAGCTGCTAGTACACAAAAGAAAGGTATTCCTAGGTCTAAAATTTCCCTCAATCCTTTTTATACTTTTGAGAATTTAATTGTGTGGGATGGGAATGAAGTAGCACAAGCTGCTTCTTTAGCAGTTGCCGATAATCCTGGCAAAACATCTTTCAACCCGCTGATGATTCATTCAAATGTTGGGATGGGAAAAACACATACAATGCAAGCTATTGCTCATAAAACATTGATGCAACATAGCAATCATCGTGTTTTTTATACAACTGGAGAAAATTTTACAGCTGAATTTATTAAAAACTTACGAAGTAACAGTTTATCAGATTTTTTGGACTTTTACGCTAGTCTTGACTTGTTACTCATTGATGATGTGCAGTTTTTAGGAGGTAAAGAAAAAACACAAGAAATATTTTTTAATATTTTCAATCAGCTTCACCAAAATGGTAGGCAAATTGTAATGAGTAGTGATGTTGCCCCACGCGACCTAGTCGGCTTCAAGAACAGGTTGCTATCTCGATTCAAATGGGGTCTGACAACCGAACTACAAGCCCCTAACCTAGAAACTAGAGTCGCTATCATACAAAGCAAGTCAGCACAGCATGGACTCCATCTAGAAAAAGTATTTATTAATCGTTTGGCTAGTGCTATTAACTCGAATATAAGAGAAATAGAAGGAGCTATTACTTCTTTATCTGCTTATTCTTCTTTGAATAAAAAGCAAGTTAGCAGTAAATTAGTAGAGCAAGTGATCCACAATATTGTACAAGATATAGGAGCACTAACAATAGACAGTCAATATCTGCAGAAAGTAGTAGCCAAGTATTTCAATGTCCCAACAGAATCACTGAAAAGCAAGGCAAGAACACGGGAGTTTACCACAGCGCGTCATGTAGCCATGTATTTGGTGCGATGTTTTATGCCTGATATGACTTTACAAGCGATTGGGCAAACCTTCGGCAGAAGAGACCATAGTACTGTAAGCTATGCTATCAAGACAGTCGAATATTTGATGGCAAGTGACCGTAACTTCCGCAACAGCGTAGTAAAAATTAAGAAAACTATCCAAAAGGAAATACCAGAAAAATAGTCATAATTCTCACTAATTGTATTTCATGCAACGCATTCTTACTGGAATTCAAAGTACAGGTATTCCTCATCTAGGCAACTTGCTAGGAGCACTCATACCTGCGATTGGTATGAGTAAAAAAAGTCAGGGTTCCTGCTTTTTTCTGATAGCGGACTTACACGCATTGACAACACAGCATACAAACAAAGCAAGGGCGCAGCTAAGCTACGCTGTTGCTGCTAGCTGGCTAGCACTTGGCCTTGACACTAAAAAACATATTCTCTATAGACAGTCTAATATACCAGAAGTATGTGAGCTAGCTTGGTATCTCAACTGTTTTACACCTTATCCTATGCTAGCCAATGCACATGCCTTTAAAGACAAATCTAGTCAGCTTGCTCAAGTGAATGCTGCCCTTTTTACCTATCCTGTACTACAAGCCGCTGATATTTTACTCTACGATGCAACCCACATACCTGTAGGAAAAGATCAGCAACAGCATTTAGAGATCACACGTGATATTGCACGTATTATTAATCAATATTATCCTAATCTTTTTGTAGTTCCTCAGGCTACTGTGCAGGAAAAAGTAGCTATCATACCAGGAACAGATGGTAGAAAGATGAGTAAGTCATATGGCAATACGATCAATATTTTCTTACCTGAAAGAGAATTGAAGCAAGCTATTATGCATATCCAAACAGATAGCACCCCTTTAGAGACTTCTAAAAACCCAGATACTTGTCCTGTTTTTAAACTATATAGCCTGCTCGCTACACAGCAAGCAATAGCAATCATGAGAAAACAATATTTAGCTGGAGGCTATGGCTATGGAGACGCAAAAAAAGAACTCTTTTCTTGCATTATCAATCGCTTTAAAAATGCTAGAAAGCGCTACAATCATTATCTAGAGAATATAGATCAATTAGAGGAAATTTTATGCGCTCATGAAGAAAAAGCACGCACAATCGCTCGTACAAAAATGAAAATAATACGTCAGGCTTTAGGATACTCTGCTGAAGCAAGTACTTTGTACGCAAGATAGATTTGCAATTGAAGGAAAATATATAGATTTGCAGTCTGATAAACAATAAAGCCTCCATAGCTCAATTGGTAGAGCAACTGATTTGTAATCAGTAGGTTGCTGGTTCGAGTCCGGCTGGGGGCTCTTAGAAAGTAAAAAGCAAGTAAATCAAAATTAATCACTTTTTTTATTTTTGATTGTAGCCAATTTTTTTATCATGGATATTACCTGGATCAACCATCACTTATCAAGTATCACAATTATCATATTAGCTTTAGTCTGTACAAGTCTATTTGCAATTATAGGTAGTATTTGGATGATCAGCAATCCTACAGGCAGTGAGAAAATGAGAACTATTAGTGCGCGTATTCGAGAAGGAGCATCAGCATTTCTATGGTCAGAGTATCAATGGATTGCATTAGTAGTCATGACTATCAGTGTAATATTGGGCTATTTCCATTACGACTCTTTTCCATTAGCACGCATTGGCAATTTCATGTTAGGAGCTCTTTTTTCTTGTATAGCAGGTATCATAGGTATGTGGATAGCAACTCTAAGCAATGTACGAACAGCAGAAGGAGCCCGCAGCAGCTTGGCACAAGCGTTTAGTATATCTTTTATAGGAGGTGCTATCATGGGGGTAAGTGTTGTAGGGCTAGCATTACTAGGACTTTCTTGTCTATTAGCTTTCGCTATCAGTGGTGCTCATGTAGTATCAGCAACAGGGGCAAGCTTGATTAGTACCAGCCAGCTTAAAGTAGGGATAGATATTTTGACAGGATTTGCATTAGGAGGAGAAACAGTAGCCTTATTCGCACGAGTAGCAGGAGGTATCTATACAAAAGCAGCTGATGTAGGTGCTGATATTGTAGGCAAAGTAGAAGCAGGTATTCCAGAAGATGATCCACGCAATCCTGCTGTTATTGCCGATAATGTAGGCGATAATGTCGGTGATGTAGCAGGCATGGGAGCAGATCTATTTGGTTCTTATATTTCTACATTGCTCGCTGCTATTGTCTTAGGGACCGAAATGGAAGAGATAAATAAAGTAAGCAAGCTATTACTACCCCTGACCATTGGTGGTTTAGGTTTACTAAGTTCTCTGATTGCTATTGGCTTCATATGGATGATACGCCGCCGTTTTACTGTAACCCTTTCATTAGAATTTGGCAACCTATTAAGTATCATACTGACCATTGTAGGAAGTTACTTAGTACTCCCTATACTGATAGGAAGTGGCCATAAGATAGCAATCGTAGGGACCCTATCATCAGTTGATGGTCTTTTTTACTGCATCATGATTGGTCTAGGAGTAGGATGGATTGTAAGCTGGACAAGTGGTTACTTCACTGGTATAGGCAAGCCACCTGTTAATTTTATCGTACGACAATCGATCACAGGCCCTGCGACCAACTTAATCAGTGGTCTCGGTATAGGCATGATTTCGACAGCTATACCCATGATTATATTTGCTGTAGCCATCTATGGAGCCTACAGCCTAGGAGAATTTTATGGTGTTGCCATGGCTGGCGTGGGTCTAATGGCTACCACTACTATGCAGTTGGCTATGGATGCTTTTGGTCCGATTGCTGATAATGCAGGAGGTATTGCAGAAATGGGGGGACTAGACAAAAAAGTACGTGAGAGAACAGACATACTAGATGCCGTAGGTAATACAACCGCTGCCATGGGCAAAGGATTTGCTATTGCCTCAGCAGCCCTGACCTCTTTAGCCTTATTTGCCTCTTTCATTCATATAGCTGGTATTCAAGGCATTGACCTTTACAAAGCTCCTGTGCTGGGTGGTCTTTTTATAGGAGCTATGATTCCCTTTCTTTTCTCAGCCCTTATTATTACCTCAGTAGGTAAAGCAGCTATGCAAATGGTACATGAAGTAAGACGACAATTCCGAGAAATACCAGGCATTCTTGAAGGGAAAGATAATCCTCAGTATGGGCAATGTGTGCGTATAGCTACCAAAGCTGCCCTACTAGAAATGATTCTGCCAGGTTTAATAGCTCTTATCGTACCCACGATCGTAGGTAACCTAGGAGGAGCAGAAATGCTAGCCGCATTTTTAGCGGGCCTAGTAGTCAGTGGCACTGCAATGGCACTCCTGCAGTGTAACGCAGGAGGAGCTTGGGATAATGCTAAAAAAGCTTTTGAAAAAGGAGTAACTGTCGATGGCAAAAAGATAACAAAAGGTTCGCAGCCTCACCAAGCCGCTGTAGTGGGAGATACAGTAGGAGACCCCCTAAAAGATGCTTCAGGACCAGCTATCAATATCCTCATCAAGTTAAGTATTATCGTTGCTCTCATGGTCGTATAATAAGATGAGCGAGTAGGAAAGAAAATTCATCACTTTAAGATAAATAATATTGTTGTCCTTTCTGAAGGGATCCATCATCTATTTTTCACAGGCTGTTCATATCTACAGGAAAAAAAATAAGTTTATTTTAGTACTTATTAATTAAAATAGCTACAGAAAATGCGATTAATTTATTTTTTTACTTGGATTTTTTATTTAATAGCTGGCTGTCCTACTGTTATTTTACCCGCTGACAATACCCCATCTCAACAACAGCACCTCCCTGAAAAAACGAAAAAGAAAAGAAAATGGGGTATTTTTATAGGCATTGGCGCTTTGATTTATAGTATTAGAAAATGGTTCAGTTTCCCAATGAACTTGGAAGAAGCTTATTGCAAAACTCATTTCTATCGCATAGAAAGCGAAGCATCTCCCAAAGTATCTTATTTATATGGTATTACACATATTGCATCAAGCGACTTTACAATACCCAATGTAGTAAAAGCAGTAATTCCCAAGATTGATCAGCTTATTTTAGAAGGTGATATGAATAGGGATCAAGATTTTATACAAGCTCGGGAAACAATGTGGAACCATTTACTAGCACTTTATCAGGAAGATAAGCAATTGTTCATCAAATCAAAGCCTTTTTTTTATCATTTACAAGATTATCAGAAAAAAGATAGGCTTCGCTTTGTATATGGTACACAGATGATCACTATTGCTTGGGAAGGGAAAATAACTTACCCAGCCGAGTTATTGCTCGATTTATGCTCAGATAAAGAAAAGGGAGGCCTAGAAACTTTTCAAGAGATAAAAACATTGCTCAATAAAAACCATGATTCGGCTACTAAGGTCGCAGAAAAAAAATATGAGAAAATAATAGCTTTTGAACAAAGTAGTCAAACAATCCAGAACCTACAAAGAGAATATGGCCATTATTCTTTATGTAGTAGAGACAAACAGTTATATAATTTTTTAACCACAAAAAGTCTGGATCTAGCATCACGGAATAGAAAATGGAGTGTAAAAATGATCGATATCATCGAAAAAAAAAATACACTCTTCTCGGTTGGGATTAGTCACTTACCGACCGATTTTGGATTACTTTATCTCTTATTAAAGCAAGGGAAACGAATTGTGCGTATCAGTGATGATGGTAGCGAAGAAATAGTCACCCTGAAGAACTATAATCAACCCTTCCTTTAGCTAAAAGATAATACTTTGCTGTGCTATTATTTTTATTAATTGGATAAAAAGCTATCTTTTTTCTTCTGATTGACTTTTTCGTATAGGGTATACATCAAGTAGGTCATCACTGTTCCTATTAGCATCCCAGCCAATATAGCAATATAAACCTTGTAGGCTTGTAAGAAAGCTGGTTGATGATGATAATCAACTAAGTTTTCTTGGTCAACAAGAGATAAGAGTAGTTCTCCATTTTCTGGTATTTCATAAGAAGTCAATAATGTATCGTTAGCTAGTAGTTGGTCTTGATAAGTAAGTTTTTGGTAAGCTGCAGGAATATGCCACTTGTCTTGGATGAGTTGCTTCAATGCTAAAGGAGTAGTGATATCATTATCTGCTTGAATGGGAAGTGGATGATGGGGATTCAGTACCGTAGTAGGAGCTACAACTACTCTATAGCGATTATTTTTTCTAGATGGCCCGAAGTAGAGTCGTATATTCTTCTTCTGGAGTTCATTGTTCGAGTAGATTATATTACCTAGCTGGAAGGTATCATCCTCTAGTCGGTTATCAGAAGGTATGATTCCCAGCATATGCGATTCAAGTTGATCCATAGGTTCCAATGTATTTGGTCCTGAGAAAAAAAGCCAAGAGTTAGCATCAGAAGACATAGCTGTATAGATAGCATGATGATTAATATTCCAAAGAATTTCCTCTTTAATACCATCCAAAGAAGTTACAGAATCTTCTTTTTGATTTGCATCCCGAGGAACCTTGATATACATAGCCTTACCATAAGGTAGTAGAATTGTTATATCCGCTCTCTTAGTACGCATGTAAATTATCATGGTTATACTTTGTATATCCGACGTAATACCATACGAATGAAGAGGCTCATAACGACTAATAGGTATCTCTTCTTGGTCATTCTTTTTCCAGATAAATCGCATACCCCCCAAAAGCCATTGATATAATAGGTAATCTTGTTCCTTAAACTTCTCTATAATGTCTCTCATAGAGTCTGTCTCTTTGATTCCTGGTATTAATCTATCATTTTGGTCATTCACAAACTTAAGCTGTACTGTAAACCCGCTCTCAGTTGCTTGTAAACAGGGCTGCAATAGACACAGCAACAAAAAGAAAATATATATTACCCCATTTTGAGTATGATATTTACACATAACTTACGATTAAATTTTATTCATCAATTATTTAGATTGAATCGGCAGAATACGAAACTGTAGAAATCATTAAAAAATAGCTCTATAGACATACTCCATGAACATTTTCTTGATGTCCCTATTTAACTTTTTAAGCTTTAATACTAACATCCACACCAGGTGGGAGTTCGAGTTTCATTAAGGCTTCTATCGTTCTAGGGCTAGTAGGAAAAATATCGATCAATCGACTATGAATTTTTTGGACAAATTTTTCCCTAGATTTTTTATTAACATGGGGAGAACGAAGCACAGTAAATACCTCATTTTTGGTAGGAAGAGGGGTAGGTCCTTTTATCATGGCTCCCGTGGGTTCAGCTGCTTTTACAATACGCTCACTCGAGCGATCTATCAGTTGATGATCATAGGCTTGCAGTTTAATACGAATTTTCGGATTCATCAGTAGTTAGTTTATCAGTTATTTTTAGTGATTACTTCATCAGCAATATTTTTAGGCACAACGTCATAATGTGAGAAAGTGCGTACAGCAGAAGCTCTTCCTGACGTAAAGGTACGCAAAGTGTTGATATATCCAAACAGTTCGGCCAAAGGAACTTCTGCTTTAATAATTTGGAGTTCTCCTTTCATTTCCATGCCTTGAATAATACCTCTTCTTCTATTGATATCGCCTGTTACCTGTCCCATATACTCTTTGGGGGTGACTACCTCTACACGCATGATAGGCTCTAATAATACGGGACCAGCCTCTTTGGCAGCTTCACGAAAAGCTACTTTGGCACAAAGTTCAAAAGAAAGGGAGTCAGAATCAACATCATGGTAAGAGCCGTCGATCAACCTAACTTGCATATTATCGATGGGATACTTGGCAAGTGGGCCGCTTTTCATGGAAAGCTCGAAGCCTTTTTGTACAGCTGGAATAAACTCTTTGGGGATATTCCCCCCTTTCACTTCATTGATGAAGACAATACCCTTCTTTTTTTGTAGCTCTTCATCAACTACAGGGCCTATCTCAAATTGAATGTCAGCAAATTTACCACGACCACCCGTTTGCTTCTTGTAGATCTCTCTATGCGGCTTGGCGCGCGTCAGCTTTTCGCGATAGGCTACTTGGGGTTCTCCTTGGTTGACTTCCACACTGAATTCGCGACGGATCCGATCGATGATGATCTCTAAGTGGAGATCTCCCATGCCTCTTAGTATAGTTTGCCCTGTTTCCTGATTTGTTTCTACACGCAATGTAGGATCTTCTTCTACCAGCTTGCTAAGCGCTATTGCTAGCTTATCAATATCAGATTTCTTTTTAGGTTCTACCACAATACCTACTACCGGATCAGGGAAAGTGATAGATTCTAAGAGGATAGGATTCTTTTCATCACAGATTGTATCGCCTGTTTTAAGATCTTTGAAGCCCGTACCAGCACAAATATCACCTGCTTCAATTTGCTTAATAGGATTTTGCTTGTTAGAGTGCATTTGAAGAAGACGAGAAATACGCACTCGCTGATTGCTGCGTGTATTATAGACATAAGATCCAGCGTCTAGCATGCCTGAGTAGACACGCATAAAAGCAAGCTTCCCAACGAAAGGATCCGTAGCTATTTTAAAACATAGCGCAGCAAAGGGTTCACTATTAGAGGCTTTACGCGTTATAGATTCTCCTTGAAGAGTAGTACCCTGCGTATCAGGGAGATCAAGTGGAGAAGGCAGATAAGCACATACAGCGTCTAGAAGGGCTTGCACCCCTTTATTTTTGAAGGCCGACCCACATAAAACAGGGACAAAAGACATGCCAATTACTCCTTTTCTTATCCCATATACAATCTCCGCAGCTGTAATACTAGCTGGATTGTCATAGAATTTTTCTAGCAACTGCTCATCTTCTAAAGCAATACGCTCTATAAGCTCTTGGCGATATTGATTGACAAGCTCTTCCATATCAGCAGGAATAGTAACTTCTTCAGGTTCCTTTCCTTTATCTTCATCTTTCCAAATAAAGGCCTTGTTTTGGATTAAGTCTACTACACCGCGAAAGGCATCTTCACTCCCAATAGGAATTTGCAGGGGGAGAGGATCTGCCCCTAGTTTAGTCTTGATTTCCTGTACCACATTAAGGAAATTAGCACCAGCCCTATCCATTTTATTGACAAAACAGATGCGTGGGACACCATACTTATCTGCTTGCCTCCATACTGTTTCTGATTGTGGCTCTACACCACTAACAGCACAAAAAAGGACAACACCTCCATCTAAAACGCGCAATGAACGTTCTACCTCAACTGTAAAGTCAACGTGACCAGGTGTATCAATAATATTGATTTGATACTTGCGCTCTACTACTTTACCATTCTTTTCTTTTTCTTGTACATTCCACGAAGTGGTAGTAGCAGCAGACGTAATAGTAATACCTCGCTCACGCTCTTGATCCATCCAGTCCATGGTTGCCTCGCCTTCATGAACTTCTTTGAGTTTGTGCTCGCGGCCTGTATAGAATAAAATGCGCTCTGTAGTAGTAGTCTTACCGGCATCAATATGTGCCATAATACCGATATTACGCAAAAGATTGAGATTCTTAGCCATCGATAGTCACTATTTAAGGTGAGAGTATGCTTTGTGAGATTCAGCTGATTTATGCATATTTTTTCTTTTTTTGACAGCATTACCTTCTCCTTTAGAGGCTGCTATCAGCTCATAGGCAAGTCTTTGTTCCATAGTCCTTTCAGGCCTAGCCTTAGCAGCCTGTATAAGCCAGCGCATCCACAGCTGTTCTTTGCGTTCTAACCGAACTGGGATAGGGATCTGGAGGTTAGCCCCCCCTACACGCCTAGCACGTACTTCTACATGAGGCGTAATATGTTCTATAGCTTCCTCTAATACCTCTATCGGATCACGCACTTCCTTATCTTGTATCAGGTCAAACGCTTGATAAGTAATTTTTTCCGCAGTAGCTTTCTTACCATCTTGCATGATATAGTTAATCAAACGAGTAATTTTCTTGCTACCATATTTGCTATCAGGAGCATAAAATCTCTTAGGAGTTTTAGAACGAGCCATTTTGATAAATAAAAATTGAACAATTACAGTACTTGCTAGTTATTACTACCTTTTGCTGACTTGGTACCATAGCGCGATCTACCTTGCTTTCTACTCTGTACACCAGCGGTATCTCTAGTGCCACGCGCTATTTTATACTTAGTTCCTACATCTTTAGTTTTTCCACCCCTCACTAGTACTACTGAGTGTTCTTGCAGGTTATGCCCTATACCTGGTATATAGGCTCTCACCTTATAGCCAGTAGTCAAGCGCACACGAGCTATCTTTCTCAAGGCTGAGTTAGGCTTTTTGGGCGTAGTCGTAGTAACACGCTCACAAACACCTTCTCGTTGAGGAGATCCCCCTAAAGCTATGCTAGCACGCTTTTTCTGAGGGGTTTTTCTTCCTTTCCTAACTAGTTGCTGAGTGGTAGGCATAAAAAATTGAATTAAAATTTTTAACAAGATGCAAATCTATAAGAAATAAAGCGGTCTTCCAAAACAAAGTAGCATGTTGAGTCTATAATTTCCAGTTGGATCAAACAGTGCTAAGAAGAGATCATGTTGATTGTTCAAGATTTACTCTGATTTTAGTGCTGATCAGGTACAATGCAATGATCTATCATCTACAAAAATGAAAAAATATCCTATTATAACCTCATACAGCATATCGATTCACTTTATGAAGTTAATACATAAAATAAGAAGCAAGCAAGGAAGCGAAAGGACATCAGAGACTACTTGGAGGTAGTCAGACGTAGAGACGCTTTTGTTCAAAACATTTTATGTGAGCTCTAGAGAAGATTTTTCCTTCATGTTCATAATGAAAAAAGGTAAAATTCACCCATTTTTCATAATTTTCTTGATTTTTCGGTGATTTTTACAATTGCGCTCAGCTATTTTTAGCTAAAAAATATTAACAGAATGGCCTATACAGCTATTTTTTTAATGATTGCTAGAGTTGCGTACTCTCCTGGCTGCACGTACTTAGATAGGTAAAATAGCTGTTAGGTTTATCTCTTTGCGTTCCATTATTGACTCATACGTCATGGATACACAGTGGATCAATCATAATCAATGATGTTCAGACTATTTGAGAGAGCCCCCTATCAATTACTTTTTAGATGGAGAAGAAGCCTGTTTAGCCACTTTGGCATCATACATACCAGAGAGTTTAGTAATGGAAAAGAGCCAGATTAGTAACGTGATAATCAGTAATACAATAATAAAATACTTAATACCTAGCAAGTCTTTTCCTGTGCCCATAATCAAGGAAATGATCATAATATAAAAAGACCCTATTCCTTTTCCTACCCGAGAGAAAGCGCCATCTATAGCTGCTTTAGCATTTACCTTAGTTTCTGAATCTAGTGGAACATAAGCCCCTTCTTTAGTAGAATCAAAAAATATGTACTTGAAAGATTTACCCACGATGACAAGCAGCATACCTGCACTGACCTTCACATATCCTGACTTGATAGATGCAATATCTGCTCCACTAGGTAAATGACTTAATATGCCAAAGCGATTGAATAAATTAAATTTTTCTGCAAGAGCAACAACACTATCTGTATAAAAGATAGTAATAAAGAAGCTAATAGTACCCAAAGTAAGAACAAGAGGTGTTAACATAGCGCGCACAAACCAGGAAGACCGCGCAGATAAAGGGCCCAAAATTAAAACAGTAAAGAATGAGAAAATACCAATGTTGCGCAGCTGAACACCTGTAAAGTAGCGAACGCCATTGCGTAGTTGCAAGCTATCACCCAACCCTTTTACGTAGCTTTTATGGAAAGCTTCTACGAGCGGCACATAAATAGTGTAGCATAGCACCAAAGCGGTGATTAAAAGCAAATATTTAGATTCTTTGTGGGTAATGAGAAGCTTAATAGACTCTACAAAGGTTAGCTTTTTCTTCTTCTTTTTAGGCTGAACAGCTACAAAGAGTTCTGGGTACTGGTTTTTATACAAGTAGAAAAGATAATAAGCCAGCATTAAACAGAACATACAAGCAATAATAACAGCAAAAAGTATTGTATTACTAACCTGCATGGTAGCCACATATCCTGCAAAGAATGTAGAAACCGCAGCACCTAATGACAATAACGTATAAAGTCTCTTAGATTGGTCCAAGCTCATCGTAGCATTGATAAAAGTCCAGACTAAAACGCTCAACATAAAAGTACCAATCCCTTCAGCATGAATATAGAAAAGAAGACTAGGCCAATACTGAATACCTGTGAAGGGCGTCTCAAATCGCTTATATTGTTGAGCCATTCTACCTGCCCAGCTAAGCTCTAATTTTTCGATAATACCTGTTTTGTAAATGAATAAAAAGAGAGCGAAAAAAGCAATGAAATAACTCGTGACTATATAAAATCTACCGTTGGCATTGGTATGTTTATTGACAGTATCGTACAAAAACTTCAGGAAAAACATAGATGGAATCACTAGCAGCTTAGAAAGGCTTATCAAAAGAGGCCCTCCATAATATAAAGTAAACTGGTCTTTCAAAGCACGCGCAAGACCATAGCAAAAAGAGACCAGCCCAAGAAGAGCATTTAAGGCGACTAACATAACCACTTCTTGGCGGTTTTTAAACAAAGATACTGAAGATTTTTGGCTCATAATCATAAACTTAACGTATTAAAACTCCCCTATTTATATATTTTTGTTGATCTATTACCCAAGAATAAAATTTTTATCTAATCTAGCAACAAAAAGGTAAACAGATCTTCACAATAATGGACAGATTTACCTAATCTTTCTAAAAGATCGCTTCCACGTAAAATGACCTCTTATAAGGGGTATGAGCCAGATTCTTCGCCACCACTCTTCACCTCCTTCTAATCCATCACGCCCCCCTAAGAGGATAAAAATAGCCTTACCAAGTACATGGTCTACAGGTACAAATCCCCAAAAACGAGAATCCCAAGAACCAAAAAAATTATCGCCCAAGACAAACAAATAGTTCAAGCGAAACGTATACTCCATGATTTGCTCTCCATTGATCCACAATGTACCATCTTTAATGACTACATCATCATGGCCTTCATACAGGCGAATCGTTTTCCCATATTGCTCACAAGTGTGAGCATCTATTGTGATAGTCATCCCCCGCTTAGGTACTATGATCGATTGCATAGCACAACATCGTTGATCATCACACAGCTCCTTGATACGCACCACTACCGAAGACTGTTGTAGTTTTTCTGCTATGTCAGCCGTTATACTCAGTAAATAACCACCAGGTGCAACACTTACATCTTGTTGTACAACATCATAACGTTTAAAAAAACTACTATAGACTTTTTGGCTAGTTTCCACAAAATAGCGCATTTTTCTACCAGCATGATTGAATTTTTCCTCTCTTTTACCATTAACCCATACTTTCCCTTTTTCAATAGCAACTCTATCTCCCCATAAGCCGACAATACGCTTCACAAAAGGCTGCCGATGATCAATTGGGTATTCTGGCTCAGTAGGAGTATTGAAGACAACTACGTCTCCACGTTTCATCTTGCCAAGGCCTGGCAACCGCCAGTAAGGAATAGGCAGGGGAATATAGGAAGGAATTTTTGTCCAGGGAAGGGTTTTCTCCAGGAAAGGCAGCGCCAGCGTTCTAGGAATACGCGCCCCATAACGCAACTTACTCACGACAACAATGTCACTAACCAATAATTGCGAACGCATAGAACCAGAAGGAACAAAGGAAACTTGAAAAAAAAAAGTATTGAAAGCACTCCAGCACAAAATAATCAGGACGATATCGCGGATTTCTCTTTTCAATTCTTTGCTGAGGAAAGACATTTGCTTAAAAAATGAATAGTGTAGGAGCAAATATACTTTTTTTTCTGATTGATACAAATAAAATATTCAGTCAAGAGACATGTATCAGTAGGCAATATGACCAGGTGTACGAGGATATGGGATGACATCGCGGATATTGTCCATACCCGTTAAGACGAGCAGCAATCTTTCAAATCCTATTCCAAAACCACTGTGTATAACAGTACCAAAGCGGCGTGTATCAAGATACCAATCTACCCTCTTTAGGTCCAGCTGATGTGCCTGAACAGCTGCCAAAAGATGATCATAACGTTCTTCTCGTTGAGAGCCTCCTACAACCTCACCGATTACAGGAAAAAGAATATCCATAGCAGCTACCGTCTTCCCGTCATCATTTTGTCGCATATAAAAAGGTTTACCCTCCTTAGGATAGTCAGTCACTACAACAGGACGCTTAAAGTAAGCAGTCAAATAACGCTCATGTTCTGTTTGCAATGTCACGCCCCAGGGAGTGACAGGATAGTGGAACATGGTACCATCATGGGCAGCAGCCTCCATCAGAATAGCAAGCGCCTCTGTGTAGGTAATCTGCTCGAAAGGATGTGCAATGATGTCATGCAAATACTCATCCAAATGCCTACAAAGAGTCGCCTCATCAGTTGCTCTCCTATTTAAAAAAGCAAGTTCCTCCGAGCAGTCGGACAAAACATACTGAATAGTATACCTCAGGAGTTCCTCAGCCAATGCGATATTATCTTGCAAATCGTAGAACGCCATCTCAGGTTCTACCATCCAAAATTCTGCCAAGTGACGCGTTGTATTAGAGTTCTCTGCACGAAAAGTAGGGCCAAACGTGTAGACTTTTCCTAGCCCCAAAACAGCCGACTCAGCAGCCAGTTGCCCCGATACAGTAAGATGAGTAGTACTACCAAAGAAACCGCCAGGATGGCTAGAGCTGGCTGGCGCTACCACCTCAAAAGTCTCGCCAGCTCCTTCAGTATCAATATTAGTCAAAATAGGCGTATGTAACCAAAAAAAACCACGTTGGCTGAGAAAATGATGAATCGCATAGGATGCCGCATGGCGAATGCGAAAAATAGCACCAAATGTATGGGTTCTAAATCGCAGGTGCTGGATGCTGCGCAAGAATGCTAAAGAGTGATGTTTCGGCTGCAAGGGGTAAGAGGAAGAGGAATGACCTAACAAGGTGATAGACTCAGCCTGCATCTCTTTACTTTGGGCACTCCCTTGAGAGTGAACTATCTTGCCAGTAATGGATAAACTCGCACCTACTTGTAAACTTTTGATGAGGTCTTCTGCGAGTTGCTGCGGATCAGCGACTACCTGAAGCGTATTCTGCGTAGAGCCATCCTGCATGGTAATAAAAATAACACGTTTACTCATACGCTTATTTCTAATCCATCCCTGCAAGGTTACGCTTGACTCACCAGCAGGTCGCTCCAGTAGTTCTTTAATAGTCGAGTGAGAGATCATGGTTATACAGCAGTTGGGTCATTGGATGGCCAATTTACAAAACTAATCATGAAAAGCGGCCTAGTCAGTGCGCAAGTGGAAAATGGTAGATGTTGCTTAATACAAAACCATGCGAATTAACTTTTTTTATTAAGTTTGCGTTGTTATTCACTTTTTGCGAAAACGATAACCCCCAATCATGATTCTATTTGCGAAAACGATAACCCCCAATCATGATTCTATCTAAAAAAGCACACCCCAACTCAGCATGCATCAAAGGCTATGGAATTACCCTATTGGTGATCTCTTTTTTGGTCTTTTTTTCCACCTCTTTGCAGGCCTCTATTAAGGATATTAAATTAGAAAAAAGTTCTAAGAATGAAGATATTATTCAAAAAATTAAGGAGCAAAACTTAACAGCTGATCAAATAAGAGAAGAAGAACGTAAGTGGAAAAAACTAATCATTCTTGCTTTTCAACTAAACAAAATGGACCTTGTCAGAAATTTAATAGAAATCAACAAAAAAGCAAAAGATGAAAAAGATAACTCAATATTAGGGGGTATATATCCTAAGTTTTGGTCTACTCTAATCTATGACTACTTGAGCAAGTATAGTTGGCAGGATGCTAATGAAATGAAGGTCGATGAATTCCTCACGCGATGTGACAAGCTCTTCAATATAATAAGCAAAGAAAACATAGTGATTACGATTAATCCAGAAGTACTCTTGAAAACAGCAAACGACAAAGGCAATTTAAAACTATTTAAGTACTTTTTGGAAAAAGGAGATAAGCAGCATGCTAAGGAAAAAACCTATTGGCTCAATGGTAGTCATATTGATATTGGTGGACTTGGGAAAGTTACTTTTCTACACGCTCTCTTTTACGATAAAAGACCTACTGAGATTCTCAAAGAAGTCTTGAAAAAGGTTAATAAAGATCCTAAGAAAGGTATTAATCTCCTTGAAAAAAGTTATAGCAGCACTGAAAGAGGAACTGCCTTGATAGCCGCATGCGATTATGACGCACCAGAGCAGAATGCACTACTTCTGCTCGATGAACTGCAGATTCTCTACGAAAGTAAAAAAGAAGAAGTTATTGAATATATGAATATCAACTATAACCCTGTTTACTTTGAGCATGAGGGTAGTGTTAATCGTCAAAGTGCTCTAGATAGGGCATTATCTTTATATCAGTACAGCCCTAATCCCAAAGAAACAAAATTACAACTTATCATCAAGCTGCTATCCTTTGAAAAAATAGACATACAGCCTAATGATATTTCGCTTGCCAGGTATTACTTTAATGACAAGAAATTTGCTGTATACGAATTAATATTAGCCTTATTAGAAGGAAAACAAAATAAAAAGAATTTAATAACAACAGTTACGGATTTTTTGAAAGAAAAAAATAACTTAGCAGAAAAAAAAGAAAAATTGGCTAGTACATTACTAGAAAGAGAAAAAACTATAAAAAATCTTAACAAGCAACTTCAGGATACTAAGAAAAAGAAAGACGAAGTAGAAACTTTAACAAAGAACAATCAAACATTACAGTCTGAAATCAACGAGCTTCAAAAAAAGATAGAAAGTGAAGATAAAGCGCTTAAGCTGATGAAAGAGGGGAGTGACAATTTTGAAAAAGAAAAAAAAGCATTACAAGATCAAATTAAAAGCCTGAATAATACTGTTAATGACCTCACTAGCGAAAATAACAGGAACAAACAAACCGTTGATAGCTTAAGAAGTAAATTGAAAGAAGCTAATACTAAACGGGATCTAGGAGATCCCGAATCATTAAATAAACAAATCAACGAGCTTCAGCAATATATCAAAACATCCAAAGAAGAAAATCCAAAGGGAGCCTTCCAAGAGATGAATCAGGAATTGCATGAGCAAATCAATACCCTTAACGCCAAGTTGAGGCTAGGAGATCCTGCCCAGCTAAAAAAAGAGAAAGAGGCTTTAGAACAAACACTGCAATCCTTTCAAAAAGGAGGCAACCTCGATCAGATGACAACAGAATGGCAAGAAGAAAAAGCAGCACTTGAGCAAAAACTGAACGAAGCCAACCAAACCATAACAGATGAGAAAGTTAATTTAACAGCTACTCAATCTTCCCTAGCAAGCACCAAAAGATGGGTATGGGTTTTGAGTATCATCTCAGTAGGCATGATTATGGTCTGCGTCTATGGGTATAAGCAAGTCAAGCAAAAAGTAGCTCAGACAGT
>JBCCTJ010000011.1:0-31894 GCA_039198585.1 Bacteroidota bacterium | reverse complement strand
TGCTAGGCTCGATTTCAATTTGACCATAAGCTGTTTTTAATTTCTTTTTGGCCTTCCCATTTTTGCGATTACCTGTTTCACTTTGTGCAAGATGATGCGTCAACTCAGCCTCTAAAGCAGCTTCTAATACCATTTTGATGATGGGCGTTATAGCACCATTTTTTCCTGATAATTCTTTTGTCTCTAATAGACGTTCTACAGCTTGTTGCTTTATACATTCCCATGTTACTTGATTTATTTCTTTTTGTTGTTTATTCATGATTAAAAAATTTAAAAGTGTAAAATTGTTTTTTTACTTTGACACAATTAAATGATTTAACCCACCGGTGACTTTCTTAAAAGTTGTGTTGCTAGCTATAGAAAAACATACAAAAAAAATGGGGTACTCCCTTGTCACATTGGGGTTTGACAGTACAGTAATTAACCATTAAACTTGGGTGTAGAATGTTTTTTGATTAATCTTACACAGAGCTTAGATTACACTCCCTTTTAGGTTATATAGGGATCTAATATTTCTAGTATAGTTCCATGTAAGCTATTCGATATCCCTACCTGACGAGATATTTCCTTATTATTTTGGTCAAGAATAAGTAGTGTCGGAATACTAAGTATTCTATAGCTTTTAGCTGTTTTACTATTTTCGTCAATATTAACTTTGACAATCTTTACCTTGCTGTCTAATTCTTCTGCAATGTCATCAATAATAGGATTCATCTGTCTACAAGGCCCGCACCATGGAGCCCAAAAATGTATTACAATAGGTTGATTAATAGATTGAATCAATGAATCAATATTATCATCTTTTACATTAATGATGTTATTATATTCAGCTGAATTGTCTAATGTATCCATATTAATATAAAGTATGTAGGGTATAGAATGAGTAGTTTGTTTTATTTTGCTTGTTAGTGTAGAACGCCATTACTAAGGTTCAATAGCTAATAGTAAATCTATTTTTTCATTGACTGTATTTTCATTTGTTACTTATCAATAACTTTCTTTTTTAGGCTACCTTTTTTTTGATTTTTCATATAAAATCCAAATAGGGTACCACCTAGAAAAGAGAAAACAGCATAGGGCCAATTACCTTTTTCGCTTTTAGCCATCTCTTTATCTTGGACTACTTCTTTTTGATAAAAAGTGTCTGGTATTTTTTCTTGGAGATTTGGATGTAATGAATTTTTTTCCGAATTTTTAGTTTGATTAATCGCTGTTTGTTCAATAAATTCGCTTTTGTTAGAAAATTCTGACTTTTCTTTTACAGCTACATTTAGTAGTCCCTTCTGACTACTAGGTGAGCTATCACTGCATGAACCATCTTCTGTAGAGGCAGCTAAGTGCATATTTTTTTCTCGCTGTTGTAAATAACGAAGTGCTGGAAAAGTTGTCAGCTGTTCTCTATCTTCGTAAGCACGAAATGTATCTTTGTTAAGTAAGTTGAGCGAGCTTTTTACACTTCTATCATGTTTATTGTAGCCACTTTGAGAACCACTTTTAATATTTATCATGCTATTGGTATTTTGATCACTTATTAGACTAAAATTAAAAGGGTACAATCCTTTTTCAGAGGATCCACTTCCTTCGTCATATTCAGTCAAAGTATTATAATCACTATTTGGGTCTTCAAAAGAGGCTGTCAACTGGCTAGTTAGCTGATCGTTAACTTGTGTATTTGGACTATATTTTCCAGGTATTTTAATGGGTGGAATAGACTGTTGATCAAATTTTTGACTAGCAATACCGGCCCGTGTAAAAGTTAAACTTATAATAATACATAGTAGGCATAGATACTTCATGATAGAAAGTTATTTATTATTAGTAAAATAAAAATAAATTAAACTATGCTTAACATATTCCTATTAAGATGTAAAAATATGAATAGGTTTTATCGTTTTTTATACAGTCAATTTTTTTCAATTTTTATTATGCATAATCATCACTATATTTCATGTACTTTTTATTTTACACAATCAATTATAGGTTACTAGACATTCATTTTTTTACCGAAAAATGCTAATAAAATCGCCTATAAAGCTATTTTTTAATGATTTTTACAGCTTTCTATTCTCCTGAATGCCTCTATATAGAGAGTGTCGTAAGTAGGGCGATTTTTACTTATTCGAAAAGATAAAATGTTCACTTTCCCAAGTTCTGGGTAAAATTATGCCTCTTCTGAATAAAAAAATTTCTCGTCTATCGGGATCAAGAAAAAATTACGTTTTTAGTGAATAGCAACTATAGTACTACCATGAAGGAAGAGCTATTCCAGTTATACAGTTGAGCTCTAAGTCACTTTTCTAAGAAGCAGTCTGGTAGTCATCCGATCACCTATTACGGCATTAGTTGTATGTATTCCAAAAAATATCCAAAGCCTTTCTGTTTTTGCTGTACGAGCATTGATTCTTTTAAGGCAATAGTTTTTTTCATTTACAAAGCTCCCTTCCAAGAATCTAGCTCTTTCTTTGATTAAAAGACTTGCTATTTGTTTTCGTTCTTTCTCATTTTTTCCTGCTCTCCTTTTAGGTACAAAGTCAGCCTTGATCTCTTCGGCAGTTGCCAATTTCCTATTTGCATTTGTAGCATCAATAGCATCTACCCCAACCTTTCTGACCTTTATTTCAGTAAGCTACTGTGATTGGTATATAGTATCCTTAAACTATCTTTTTTCATTGAAAAGTCCAAAGATGAGGTGCTGAATAAAGTTGATTCCATCCGCTTGCATTTTGTTGACTTTTGCACCGAACTCTACTTTTTTGACTTCTTTCCCTCTCACGATAGGTTGCAAATAAGGCTTAAAAAGACAAACAATGCTATGCCTTGGTGGTATTCCTGTAGTAAAATTTGCTCTTGCTGTTCGAGCTCTTTTTTTAATGACTATACGCTGTTTTTGGTAAGTTGGCTTGTCTTGAAATTCGTACTGATCTTGTAGTTGATCTAAAACTTTATCTAATTTTTTAAGTAATCTATTTAACCCAATAAATGCTCTTGTTAAGGCTTTTTTCTTTTTTGGTTTTTTTCATTTTTCGACTATAAACTGGGCAGCTGGCTGCCCAGTTATTCTACTTAGTTCTTATAATCTTCAATCCTGCTTTTTTTGCACATGTGATTGATGATTCTGTAGAGAAATTCAACGATTTCCCAGAGAAGCTTCTGGTTTGTGGGAATCGTAGACTGCTCTCATAACAAGTAGCATCGATCAGTAGACTTGCGATACATATAATTAAAACAATATTCTGTCAATATTTTATTTTATTTTTCTATATCCCTATAGACTCTTGTATGACTTTTCCTGTGGGGATAGATACGTTCTCGCCTATGGTGATATCATTCATAACAATAGCACCAGCTCCTATTTGTGCTCCAGAATGAATGATAGCTCCACCACCAATGATAGTACCTGGACAGATGTGTACGTGATTATCTATTTGGACAGCTTGACCTATGACTACCTGTTCCTCTACTGTATTATAAGATCCTATCTTCACCTCTGTCCCTATACTACTCAATAGATTGATGAGGTTACCTTCTCCCAAAGAAACTTGCGATGCTAGATAAGCATGAGGATGAATAGCATTTAAAGTAGGTATTGGATTTTCTTTTTGCCATTTTTGGATATAGTTTTTCTGTTCGGTAGAATCTTCTAAAGCAACAAAAGCGGCACATTTTTCTCCTAGCATACCTAAAAATATGGGATCTTTCTGGCTTCCTAGAATGGGCACATTGCCTATAATGTCTCCTTCTCGGCTATTATCATCATCCAAAAACCCATACACCGTTATTTGGTTAGCCTGTAGTATTTCTAGTGCTATTCTACCTTTTCTTCCCGTACCAATGATAATAATGGGTTGCATGTTTTATCGTTGTTCTTTTTCTTGTGCACTAAGCATATCTTTAATCGCAACTACTGCTGCAATATTATCCTCTTTTTTAAGCTTGACAAGACGTACTCCTTGTGTAGCTCTTCCCATTCTCCGGAGTTCTTGTACACTCATGCGAATGGTAAGTCCTGAAGCGTTCATAATCATCAGATCATGGTCATTTTCTACTACTTTGATAGCTACTAAGTAACCCGTTTTAGGAGTAATGTTAATTGTTTTTACTCCTTTAGCACCTCGCCTTGTGATACGATAATCCTCTATAGAAGAACGCTTTCCATATCCTTTTGCTGATACTACTAGTAGACTTACTTGAGAATTGTAGGGGGTATTGATCATACCAATCACGCGGTCTTGGCTGTAGCCTAAAGTAATACCTCTCACTCCTGCTGCTGTTCTCCCCATAGCGCGTACTTCTTGTTCTGAGAAGCATACTGCCTTGCCTGAACGAACTGCTAAGATGATATAATCCCCCTTTTCTACTAGACGTGCCTCTAGCAATTGGTCTTCTTCTTTGAAAGCAATCGCACGAATACCTCTAGTACTAGGACGTGTAAAGGCTGTAAGTGCTACCTTTTTAATAATCCCTTTTTGTGTAGCAAGCATCACATAGCGATTATTTACATAAGATTCATCTTGTAGATTTTTTACTTTGATAATACTTCGCACCCGATCTCCTACTTTGATTGCCAATACATTTTGGATAGCACGTCCCTGTGATGTTTTACTACCTTCTGGCAATGCGTAGACTTTAGACCAGTACATCTGACCAGACTCAGTAAAGAGTAGTAAATAATCATGGGCATTGGCAACAATAACCGTATGTGGAAAGTCTTCTTGCTTGGTTGTTACTCCCTTAGAACCTACTCCTCCTCTACTTTGTTGTTTATAGGTACTGAGTAATGTGCGTTTGATGTATCCCTCTTCAGAAAGAGTAATGACCATAGGGTCATTAGGGATGGTATCTTCTATCGAAAATTCTGTTGCATCATGTTCAATATAGGTTCTTCTCTCATCTCCATACCGCTCCTGTATGGCAGATAGCTCATCTTTGATAATTGTCATACGAAGACCCCGATCGGCCAAAATAGCATTCAACCTTTCGAGTTTTTTCTTGGTATGATTATGATTTTCTATGATCTTGGATCTTTCTAAGCCAGTCAGTTTTTGTAGTCTCATTTCTAAAATCCCTTTGGCTTGTATTTCACTCAACTGATAGTTTTGCATTAAAGCAGCTCTTGCTACTGAAGCATCTTTAGCAGCTTTGATGAGACGAATGATAGGGTCAATATGATCCAGTGCTACTACATACCCCTCTAGTAGGTGTAAGAGGGCTTCTGCTTGCCGTTTTTCTTCTTCTGTTCGGCGTATGACTACATGGTGACGATGTTCTATATAGCACTCTATGAGTCCTTTCAAATTGAGTAACTGTGGTTTACCCCTGACAAGGGTTACATTATTGACACTGAAGGATACTTGAAGATTGGTTTTTTTAAACAAGTTATTAAGTACAACATTGGCTACAGCATCTCTCTTCAAGTCATAAACAACACGAAGACCTTCTTTATCAGATTCGTCACGAATGTCAGCAATACCTTCTAGATTCTTATTGTTGATGAGATGAATGGTTTTTTCAATCATAACAGCTTTATTGACCATATAGGGTAATTCGGTGACTACAATTTGCTGTTTATTATTATTCTCTGTTATGGTAGCTTTGGCACGTACTACTACACGTCCTTTGCCTGTATGGAAAGCATCACGTACTCCTTGTACTCCATAGATAATACCACCAGTGGGAAAATCTGGCGCTTGTACATGCTGCATAAGCTCTTCGATTGTAATAGCAGGATGATCTATACAAGCTTTAATAGCGTTGCTTATCTCATTCAAGTTATGAGGGGCCATATTAGTAGCCATCCCTACAGCAATGCCTGAGGTACCATTGACTAGCAGATTAGGCAATGGGCCAGGAAGGACTGTGGGTTCTTGCAAAGAATTGTCAAAATTAGGACGGAAATCTACTGTTTTTTTATCTAAATCCGCCAAAAGACCATCCTCTGTAATGCGTTCCATACGTGCTTCTGTGTAACGCATCGCTGCTGGAGGATCCCCATCTATAGAACCAAAGTTACCTTGTGGATTAATCAGAGGATAGCGTAACGAAAAGTCTTGCGCAAGTCTAACCATTGCATCATAGATGGCTCCATCACCATGGGGGTGATACTTACCTAATACTTCTCCTACAGGACGTGCAGTTTTTTTATAGGGACTGTTGTAATGTAATCCCATTTCGTAAAACACATAAAGAATACGACGCTGTACTGGCTTGAGTCCGTCATAGGCATCAGGAAGAGCACGCGATGTAATCACAGAAAGGGCATAGTCAATATAAGCTTTTTTCATTTCATCTTCAATAGCAATGGGAATGATTTTTCCTTTCATAGGTTCAGGCATAGGATTGTATTGGATTTCTAATTTCAGTCTCAAAAGTACATAATTTCCTCGAATAAAAGATTGATAAACCGTCTTTCACACGCTTTTATGCAACAGAGGGGACGATAACTAATTGAAAATCTTACTTCTTCAAAAGTGAGAGCCTATTAGAAACAGCTGTTGCGCGTGCTTATCTTTTTTTCTACTACTTTCCTCTAAAATAGCATTGAAGTAGTCCACACAACGGCATTCTGTAGAACGCTGCCAGGAATCAATATCATGGGATTCTCCCTAGCAAGAAATGAGGACATTGATATGAATGTGGTTCATCTTTTTACCTATAGGTCTGTCGCATCGATGTACGTACCAAGATTGGAAGCTTTTGCTTGAGTAGATATGCTGCTGTAGCTTCTTAAAGAATGGAAATAAGAAGTGAGAAATGAACGAATCCGCTTGCTAAACAAGCGGATAAAAAATCTATAAGAGATGGCTCCATGCAAGTCACATGACAATGGTGTTTTTTAGCAGGACAAAAATGGAGTATTTTTTCGACTCCAGATCAGCCCTGATTTTTACTACTCCGATAAGCACTGGGTAGTTATTACAAGGTAACCTGTTGCCCTTACAATAAAGTTTTATATTAGTGGCAACTTTTATAGAAGAAAAAGCCTTGAAGCAAGTCATACCCTTATTGGTTAAAAACGGAGCTTTTGCTCCGCTACTAAAAAGCTTCCTTGAACAAGCACTAGAAGCTGAAATGGAAGAACACCTTAAGGAGACTCAAAGAGTTGCTGGGAATAATCGAAACCCTAAAGGAGCAAAAACCATAAAAAGCGGGCTAGGCACTTTTAGAATACAGAGTTCACAAAACAGGAAAAGCACATTAGGTCCTACAATAGTATGTAAGCGAGAAAGTATACTAGCAGACACACTTGAAAAGAAGATAATAAGACTTTATGGAATAGGAATAAGCTATCAAGATAGCGCTAAGCATATCAAAGAAATGTATGACACAGACGTTTCTATTAGGGTACTGACTCAAATTACAGATCGAATCATCCCTACAATTAAGGATTAGCAGAGTAGAACACTGGGAAATGTTTACCCTATTGTATTCTTAGATGCTATGCATCACAAAATAGAGGATCATGGTTGTGTAAAAAGCAAGGCTCTCTATAGCGTAATGCCAATTAACAAAGAGGGGAAAAAAAGAAATTCTTAGCCTTCATGTTAACGAAAGTGAAGGTGAGAACTATTGATTGCAAGTCCTGACAAACCTCGAGCATAATTGATTCTTTCGGCAAGCTGACATCTAGTTTGACTCACAATGTTGTGATTCTTTAGTTTCTCTCCTGCTGAAATCCGAATTACCTAAAAAAACTGATAGTGTAGATACTGCTATTGATTTGGTCAATCAGCCTCTTGTTAGAGGCTTGAGTATAGGATTTAAGAAGCATGAAATCTAGATTTCCTTGAAGTGGGAAAATAGGTGTAGACCCTTTTTTATTGTCTTTAAGATACATAGCCTTTGCAATTTTCTTAAAAGTTATGGCTTTATACATCTTTTCTATATTGCTTCTCCAGAAACAATGGATATTGCCTCTCTAAGTCTTGAGGAAGAAAAAATCAGAAAAATAATTGAAAAATCGAAGTTCGCTCTATCTTGTACATGATATTTAATTAAATATTCCCTTTTTTAGCTATTTGTTTGAGTATCGGGTTAATTCTACATGTAAAGATACCTCTTATTTACTAGAATTAGAGCAAAATTAGGTGGTTTTTTAGACTATTTTTTTATTACTGACACTCCCTAAGAAAGCCCGATTTTTGAACTAGGTATAAACCATCATTATAAACATCCTATAAAGCCCATAAACTAATAGAAAAATTAAAAGATTTTGAAACTCTTTACATTGTAATAGAGTATTTATACTTATCGTGCAGCAATGTGTTAAGAGCTAGTTGTCTTACCTCTGAGCTGATGTCTACAACAGCTAACTCTAATAAAGTTGGGATAATATTTGTTTGACTAAATTTTGATAATAGCCTGATCATTTCCATACGAATCGAGGGATTTTTCTCAAAGTCTTGTCGTAGTATATCAATCACTAAGCCAGCCACTTGGCTGGGCAAGGCTTCCATAACATACTCCAACATCACTTTTCTATTTATCGGATTAGGATCTTTAAGTAAGGTTTGAACAATCAGTTCATATTTAAGTTTATCATAGTGAGAGCTAAATAGTCTGAGACGATTCACTAAAGTAGTAGCATTAAAAAATGAATCATTAGTGGCAAAGTTAGTGAGATTAGTGTGTAATTCTTGGTTATGCTGCATCCACTGAGTGTACTGGTTAAGGCATGTATAGTCATTGTTTTTTTTACAGCATATCCCATCTAGGTGCATAAAAGTTGGCTTTTCTTTTCTATATTGCATCAGTAACTTAACCAAAGTCGACTTGGTACATAAAGAGGTGGAAGATACTACTTTTGGTAGTAGAGTATTATTTTTTACTAGTGTGGCAATTTTAATGTTTGATTTTTTTGCTGCTAAAGCAGCCCATTCTAGTTGACTACTGGTATTACTTTTCATTTTTAATAGCAATGACTTGATAAGCTGTATTCCATCATCATCAGGTTGTTTTAAATAATGCTCTACTAGTGCTAGAATGGTCTGTTCCCTGTTACAGTGAAAGGCTAAAAATTCTATGACCTGCTTGACGATTAGTAGATGTTTTTCTATGTTATGCTTTAAAAGAAAACTACTCATCTGACAAGCTTTTTCAGGATCAATACGAATCAAAGCTTTGAATCCTAGTTTTCGACTTTGATGACTCCTACTCTGAATAATAGTCTTAGTTATTATTTTTATCTTACTGGGAAATGGATATACTGTATTGACAACTACGTTTTCTAGCACTCTCTTAAAATAGGCTGTATTACTTTTCTGATCAGCTAAATCAAGTGTAAACTGGGTAATGAACTCTATTTTTTTTATCCTCTGAATATGATTAAAATAAACTTCTATACAGTGTTGCTTATTAACTAATTCTTTACAACACGCAGATAAGTCAGATAGAGTTACTTTCTCTTTCCTGTAATCGGTAATACTTTGTGCAATAGAGGGAAACTTTTCACAAGTAATAACTTGCTTGCTAAGCATAGAAAATGAAAATGGTGGATATAACGGCAGCAGAGAATATGTAGTAGGTAGCCAAGATAGAAGTATACTAACTAGTAGGATCATAATGATTGTTGTTTAGTTATTGAGCAAGTTAATTTGAATACTCATCTACAATTTATAATAATTATCTAATTGTATGCAAAGTTTTAGCAAAAAATTACAGCATCTCTCTTGAAAATATCCCCAAACATAAAAAGATAAAAGGAAAATAGGCAGCATGATGATCTAGCAACTCTATATACTGGTGAATTATCTTTGGGGTACTAAAAATGTTATTAACATCATGATGCTATTACTATTGCCTATTGTTACTATGATTAACAACTAATGAGTTTGTATGCCCACGCAAGATCCTATAAAAAATTATATCAGTCAAGATAACTATCCTGAAGGATTTACTTCTCCTATTGAGCAAGAGATAGCTCCCAAAGGATTGACAGAGCAAACAGTCCGCTTTATATCAAACCAAAAAAATGAACCTAGCTGGATGCTACAAAAGCGCTTAGAAGCTTTTCATTACTGGACTACTCTGCAAGAACCCACGTGGGGCAATGTAGTCTACCCTCCTATTGACTATCAAGCTATTAGCTATTATGCAGCTCCTAAAAAGAAAAAACAGATTAAGAGCTTAGATGATATAGATCCTGCTATTTTAGCTACTTTTGAGAAGCTAGGAATTCCCCTTGCAGAGCAAAAAAGACTAGCAGGTGTAGCCGTAGATGCTGTCCTAGATAGTGTTTCAATAGGCACTACCTTCCAAGAAGAGTTACAAAAACATGGGATTATTTTTTGCTCCTTTAGCGAAGCTATCCAGCGCTACCCCGAGCTAATCAAGCGCTATATGGGAAGTGTGGTGCCTATGCGAGATAATTACTTTTCAGCACTCAATAGTGCAGTATTTAGTGATGGCTCTTTTTGCTATATTCCCAAAGGAATTCGCTGTCCTATGGATCTCTCTACTTACTTCAGAATTAATGCAGCTCAGACTGGACAATTTGAAAGAACACTGATTGTCGTAGAGGATCGCGGATATGTTCGTTACCTAGAAGGCTGTACTGCTCCCATGCGAGAAGAGCACCAGCTGCATGCTGCAGTAGTAGAAATTTATGCAGCTTCTCATGCGGAAGTCTATTACTCTACTATTCAAAATTGGTATCCAGGAGATAGTAATGGGAAAGGGGGGGTTTATAATTTCGTGGTTAAAAGAGGGCTTTGTGCAGGTAATAAATCAAAAATTTCGTGGGTACAGCTTGAAACAGGCTCCGCTATTACCTGGAAATATCCGAGCTGTGTGCTCAAAGGAGATGAGTCTATAGGAGAATTCTACTCTGTAGCTATTACTAAGAATAAACAACAGGCCGATACAGGTACGAAAATGTTTCATATAGGTAAAAATAGCAGAAGTAGAGTCATAGCCAAAGGTATATCTGCTGGTCATAGCAGGAATACTTACCGTGGATTAGTTAAGGTAAATAAGCAGGCTACCAATAGTTATAATTTCTCACAGTGTGATTCGCTGCTCATAGGTGATCAATGTAGCGCCTATACTTTTCCCATCATTGAAAGCCACAATAACACTACCACCATTCATCATGAAGCTACTACTTCCAAAGTCAATGAAGAGCAACTCTTTTATTGCTGTCAAAGAGGATTAAATGAAGAGCAAGCTCATGCTTTGATTGCTACTGGTTTTTGTAAAGAAGTACTTAGCAGATTACCTATGGAATTTGCTGTAGAAGCACAAAAATTGCTCAGTGTAACACTGGAAGGCAGCGTTGGTTAAGTAACATAAAGAAAAATATCAATTTTCATTAGAGTCAATGGGAATAATACAAAAATGTATAATGCATTAAAAAATCGCTGTATAAGCAACTCTATTGACATTGTTCTAGATAAGAACAGCTAATAAAAATTGTAAAAATCCCCGAAAATGAAAAAAAGTACCCAAAAGCGGTGAATTTTACCTCTTTTTTTGCTTATAGACATGAACAGAAAACCTTCTTTAGCACTCACATAGCATGATTGTAAATAAAAAAATATCTACTTCTGACTGCCTATTCAAAGTATACCGCATTTTTCTGAATATTTGCCGATGGATAACGTTTGCTGGTTTGTTCAGAAAAATGGGGTGTACTATCGGAACCTATAAAATTTACTTGCTCCACACCTCTTTTTCAAAGCTTATCAAGGGATTCTCGCCATACCTTACTGTTCTCTGTTGGGTTGACGACCTCTAGTAGGAATAGCTCTCTTGTATTGTCATCTTTAACACCATAAGTAATATGTACAGCTTCTTTGCTATAACTATTAGCTAGTTGCAAGTTAGTGTAAAGAGCATCACAATAGATAGCCTTATAATTAGCATCTAACGGTCTTTTTTTCCACTTTTTTCGTATGTCATGGAAGCTTGAGGCTAAGTTGCTAATAGTATATTTTTACTCATGGATTCTCCAAAAAAAATTTCCATGATACCTGCTACGTCACATGTAGATAATCTTCTTTGATACAAAAAAAACGCATAGTTGATTAAGCTGATCTTTCTGTGTATTGATTAGTTCTAATAACATAGGATTGAACTTCTAATTTCTAGCCTGTTGGTACTGAGTGATCTAAAATCTCTCATGTAACTACCATTATCAGTCTCTTGCCTGCCTTCTTGCTCTTTTAGATACTCTTCTCTTTCCAAAAGCATTAGGGACTCAATTACTGTAATTAAGAACTTATCTATACTAAGATTATCTTGGCTTTGAAAGAGATTGGCTAGTCCTGCATAGATCATTTTTTCTACTTGTTTTTTTATAATTTCTTGTAGTTTAAAAGTTAGATGCAATAGTATTTTTTTCATTTTCTACAATCAATTATACGTTACCAAAAAGTCGATTTGTCTTTGATCTTGATCGGTTGAGATATTTTTTTCTTCATAAGCTATAGAATGTTTACGAAAAATTTCAAAAAGTAGACATTTTATTGATGCAAACGAAGAAAAATCGCTTTACTTATGATACGTCTTGGCTAAATTAGTTCAAATAACCTATTCAACTGCGAGCCTCATTTTTTCATTGCGTGTTGTTTTTGTTGGCATCCCTACTTTGTGCAGTAGTATAAACCCGCCAGCGGTTCAGTACATCTTGAAAACCTTGAGGCAATGGAGCTTGAAAAGATAACAGCATTTTTGTCTTAGGATGTATAAAGCCTAATGTTTTCGCGTGCAAAGCTTGGTATGGCAAAGTAGAGAGGCTATTACGCACAAAAGAAACATATTTACTAGTACGTTGCCCGACTACCACGCGATCACCACCATAGCGAGGATCACCAAAAAGAGGGTGCCCTAAGTGCTTCATATGAGCACGAATTTGGTGCGTTCTACCAGTTTCTAACTTACAGCGTACTAGTGTTACATAGCCCAATCTCTCTACTACTTCATAGTGCGTAACAGCTTGCTTACCTATACCCGCCTCAGGGGAATAAGGTACCATGACTCTCCTATCTTGGGCACTACGCCCAATAGGTATATCGATAGTTCCTTGGTTTTGGCGTACATCACCCCATACCAATGCTTGATATTCACGTGATACAGTATGTTGCATAAACTGGTAAGCGAGATTAGCTAAACTATCTTCATGCTTAGCAACTACTAGTAATCCAGAGGTACCCTTATCTAAACGATGTACCAGCCCCGGCCTAGTTTGATTGCTTGCCGTTGATGGTAGCCCATCACAATGATAGACAAGCGCATTGACCAATGTACCCGTCCAGTTTTCATGAGCAGGATGGACTACCATAGGGGCCTCTTTATTGACCACAAGTAAGTCATCATCTTCATAAATAATAGCAATAGGAATCGCTTCACCAGCTACATGATCTGTACGAGGAGGTGTGGGTAAAAAGACTTGAATCGTATCATGCGGTTGAATACGATAACTAGGCTTAACAGGTTTTTCATTAACTAGAACAGAAGATTCTCTAATACCTGCTTGGATCCTATTTCTACTTACACATGGCAAGCGAGAGCCTAAAAATTTATCCAACCTGACTGATACTTGGCCAGCATCTACTACAATCCGATAGCGTTCAAAAAGAGAGTTTTGCATACCACAAAGATATAAGAAAAGAAACTTTACTCATGGATGGTTGTATCTTGCAGCCTAGTAAAAAAACAGATACTTTCCTTATCATTCTATAAAGAGCTATATTTGTTCTGCACATCTATCATGCAAATTGCATGATTAAGCAGACACCACGATTACTGTCTATTTTCCTCACCAGTAGCTGTCAGATCATAGCAGCGATCATGAGTTTTAGTACAAAAAACCGTTACATGCCCAGCAAAGAGTAGCTTCGATAATATTATCTATCAGCCAGTTACTTGTCACCTCTCAAAAGGTCAATTTGAGTGCCAGTAGCGATCTTAGTCATCTAGCATCTGCTAAAGCATATAAACCAAAATTTAATACTTAAGTATTGGATTCACCATTTATTGTGTTTTGGCTTAGTTATTAGTATAATAACTAATTAGATACACCTGATCGGTATCATGGAAATTGTAGATTATTTACCTCCAGCTTTTGCATTCATGATAGGCTTGTTGAAGATTATAGGGTCTTATTATTTGAGCAAACAATTCTTACCTAACAGCAGTGAAAATAACATTAAGTTTTTTTATGTAAAAAGTATGCATATCGATCTCATTACTTTTATGATATTGCTAGGAGCCAGTTCGGGAAGTATCCTACTCTGGCATAAACTCGCAACTGCTCCTAGATTCAAAATCGAGTTAAAAATATGGATAAGCAGAGAATTTACTAGTTCTGAGTATTAGCCATTTAATAGAGTCAATTATAGAAATATTTAGTAGACTACAAAGAAAAATAGTCACTAGATTCACCTGCCTGCCATAGTCGTATGACAAAGTCAGTATTGGCCTACTACTTCACTGGGTTATGCTATTGCTACTTTTTTTGCATTCCAAGTAGAAATCATTACATTTGCTCTCTATTTATTGCCAAAAAAAATATTTGCAAATAAGCGCATGTGGTGAAACGGTAGACACGCTACCTTGAGGGGGTAGTGCCTTTTTTTGGGCGTGGGGGTTCAACTCCCTCCATGCGCACCAATCATCCATAGCGTCAATAAACTATTATCAATTGATAAATATTTAACCAATCGATTATGTCTAATCCAGTACTTAAAGATCATCTTTTCATACAATCAGCAACCAAAACACAGAGCATGACTTTACAAGGAACAGTTGTGAAAACATTTGCTTTACTACTACTAGCAGCAACAAGCGCTTCATGGGTATGGTATAATATATTAAAATATACAAATGCCAAAGTAATGTTTACCTACTTATTCCTTGGCCTCATCGGTGGTATCATTATAGGCTTTTTGACTGTTTTGTTACGCACCTGGTCAGCTCTATTAGCACCACTCTATGCCCTTTTTGAAGGTGCATTTTTAGGAAGCATATCATTCTATTTTGAGCTACGCTATCCAGGAATTGTTCTTCAAGCACTACCTCTCACATTTAGCCTCCTATTCTGTATGCTATTCTTATACACCATAGGTCTTATAAAAGCTAGCAGAAGACTACAAACTATCATAGCGATATCTTTAGGCGCTTTTACAATGACTGTATTGATAGATTGGGGACTATCGATGTTTTCTAATTTTCACCTAGGGATTTTGCATGGTAGCACTATTTGGAGCATTGGCTTTAGCCTATTGCTAGTTATTATTGGTGCACTATCCTTAGTCATGGACTTTCACTTTATCGAAAAAAGAGTAAAAGAAGGATCACCACGTTATATGGAGTGGTATAGTGCTTTTGGTCTGATGGTAACACTTGTATGGATTTACCTGCGGGTATTAGACCTAATAAGTAAATTGCAAGACAGAAAAAGAAGATAGCATAAGACTTCTCTACTATTAGTTGCATTTTTCACAAAGCATAGTAAAGCTAATTCCACAATATCACAAATGTGATATATTAAAAACATGTTCTCACATGATTTTTGTCGGAAGTACACACCTAATCACATCAGCCACCTCTGCTATCTAAGGATATTAATATCTTTCCCTTGCTTTTTATTAGCCCATTCTTTAAAGGCAAGTAAAAACAATGCTATCAGCCAAGCTGCATCTTCTTATCTCTCTTCTGCCATTCCTAAAGTCAACAAAAAGGTAGAAGAGTGTATACCAGGGTCTTTAGCCAGCAAGCTAAAAGTAGCTAAGGAAAATAGTGAAGAATATAAACAAACTAAAAATAGTATAGAAAAATGGCTCAACCTAGTAAACTATACTTATCACCAAATCAGCATCATAGAAAAAGAACTACAAAATCCTAATTTGCTACAAGAAATACAACAAGTACTATTCAAAATATGGCTATCCTATATCCGCCCCAAAACAGTTACAAGTGATAGTATAGAGCAAGAAACTCAGGATAGGAAAGAAAAAATTAGCGAGCAAAAACTAAGATTAAAGAAGATAGAAAGTTCACTACAGACAATAGATTTAGCAAAAGAAAAAAAATTTCTTAACTATTCATTACAGCTATTAACGAAATCAGGAGACTACACAGCACAAATCCTACAAGGAATTACCGTACGGCAAGGCTTAGTATATAGTGAAGAAAAGATCAATCAAAAGATTAACTACATAGAGATCATATTTAACAGGGCTGAGAACAATATACCACATAGCCACCTTAAGCAACAGCTAAAAAGCATCATTAACAATATCAAGAATAAACTCCTGAACAATATTAATCAAGAAAACTTAGTGGAGCTTTTTGAGAGTCAGTTGGAAGCCATTGACTATTTAGTCAAACAAGTAGCAGTAGCCACCAATAACATTTACTTAGCAATTGAAAAAGACCAACAAGCATTTCAGCAAATACTTAATGATATTAAGACTACTATCGAAAACCCAGATAATAGCCTACAGCAAACAGTAGAGGATAGTCTATTTGTCTACTATAAAGACTATAGACAAAATCAGCTAGAAAGTATATCAGAGTCAGCGAAACAGATGATTGATCAAACGCTAATCCAACAAATAACAGCAGAAAATAATCAACCGGAAAAGCTCATCAAGTTAAAAAAAGAGCTCAATAATCAGTTCAGCTTGATTGAAGAGGTCAATCAAAAATACAGCATCATCAACAATAAATATTATTCATATAGTGCAATCGTTGATTACTTACAACAAATCACAAAAAACGGAATTAAGCAAAAAGAAATGAAAAAAATAAAGAATACGCTCAACAAGATAAATGAATTAGTAGAAGCAGAACAAGTAGTGAAAAATAACCAACCCTATACAGATATTTTCAGCAGAGAAGCTAAACAGTCTTTACAGCATATCATATTAGACGACAATATGTCCGCAGAAGAGGCAAAAACAAAAATTAAGCAGATTAAAAAAAGCGCTTCACTCATGAACCAAATTAGAGAAAAAAGTGAAGACGTATACAATCAGCTCAATGGAAAAAACAGGTTAGGGCCTACTTTCCCCATGCTACTCACCCTTATTGCCCCTAATTCTCTGATAGAAACAACTACCAATCCGTTACTAGCCTTCCCCACAACAAAAGAAGAGCAAAATATAATCATTGACTCAGTCATAGAGCTCATGGGATACTTAGTCAATAAGATGAAAAGCAACCAGAAAAAAGACGCTGAAGTATGGAAGAGTGCTGCCAAGAAAATATACAGCATCATATCTTTCGGAATTGGAACAAGTGAAAATAAAGACTATACAAAAAAAGTGCAACAGATCAAACAAGCAATCGATGATTTACTATCCCCATCTACCCAGATTCCAAAAAACCAAGAAGATCAAAAGGATAGTTTAATAACGCCAAAAGATACAACACAACTGGCAAGTACTATGCAAGAAAAGCTCAGGGAAGCATTAAAAGGAGCCAACAAGAACACTATAGATATGAATAACGAAAAAGAGACTAACACAATTTCTACTCAAAAGAAAAAACAAGCGCAACATGTTTTGAATAAAAAACGCAAGGATATTAGCCAAAAAAACCAACTACTTTACAGTCAGCTCGAAAAATCAGGAGTTATTCCAGCCATCAGCAGTCAGCTAGAAAAAGCGACCAGTGATGAATCATGGCGAGAAGCAGAAAGAGTGATGGCATGGAAAATAGCAGCCATTGATCGATTGGAGCAAGAATCATCCAGTCCCGATAGACAGCTTAGTCAAAAAGCAATGGGGATGCTTATTCAAGCATTACACAAGCAAAATAATCCCAGCCAATACAATCAGTTACTCAACAAAACCATACTTTCGTCAATACTTACCCAAGCGATGGAAAGCTCCAGCAACATACCTCTAGATCAAAAAAGCGAGCTCAAGAAAAAATTTGAAAAAGCTATGCAAACCATACAAGACAGTGATCAAGTAGAAGAGTTAGCCACTCAAATTAGAATTACCTTTTTCTATCATGATCAATTAGCCATGAATAATTATGGAGAACTACCAGACAGACTTCTTGCTACCTTGGAGCAAGTGATTAAAAAAGTGAAAAATGCCCAAGAAGCCATTGAGGCAAAACAAGTAATCAGTGACTATTTAAGTCTATACAAAAAATTAGTACTGATGCAAGAGCGTCATCAAAAGCTGCCTGGCAGTCAAGAAATCTATGAAGCAACCTTACGTCAAATTGCAGAAACCCCACAGTCAGTAACAGCAACTATGATCGAAAATTCCTACCAAAAGATCTTCTTAGACCACAATAGTAAGAAAAAAAAGAGACGTCTGCTGATCACACTATGCACGATATTGATGATAATAGGCTATATCACTTATTGGACCAATCAGCACCCTGAGCGAATAGCACAAATCAAAAGGAGAGTAAAAAAGTATGTAGAAAAGGTCAAAACATCTGCACTACCTATGATCTAGAGAATTAAAAAAAATTGAGTGTGAGACAATCAGCTGATAGGAGATAGGATAGCATAGTAATAAGCAGTTGTAGTATGCGCAGTTTAAACAAGATTTGAGCCAATTAAGGAATTATGTAGTAAATTGGGGTGAATTATATATAATCCAGTATAACAATTACACCATGCTATTTTCCAAGTACTTTCTAAAAAAACATCCCTTACACTTATTGTTACCATTGCTTATACTACTTAGCGCTCCTTCACTTGAATGTGCTGATGCTGTTTTATCAAACCAAGAAAAACTCAATCAATTAGCCAAAAAAAAAGAGATCTTGGTGTCTAACAATACTTTATGGGAAGATATTATCTTTACCAAGAGTAAGATACAGCAATCATTAAATACTAATTCAACCTTAAGTCAAGTTGATGAACATATTTTAGATAGTTTATATCACTTATTAGTCACTAAAGATAGTGATTTGAGAGCGCTTGATAATAACCAAAAAGAAGAAGTTTTAGAAAATTTTTTTAAGATAGTAAACTACTCAAGGTCAAAGTTACCTATTTCATATAATTACAAAAATTGGATCAACCGATTACTTATACTTATTAAGGATGGGAAGCAAGTATTAATGAGAGATTATATAAAAGTAGAAAACCCTGATATTGGTTTGCTACTAGCACAAGAAGATAGCACAGCAAAAGATATAATAGATAAGAATATAGAGATTGATGATTTAATCCAAAGGGCTCAAAAAGTTAGAGAACAACTAAAAGTTGATCAATATCGCTTAAATAAATATCCTCAATTAAAAAAATTTTGTGAAGATATATTGGCAGACAAACTTCCAGAAAATTGGAAGTTTCAGGATATTGAGTATGTACAGCAAAACATAGGCGGTTTTGTTGAAAAAGATCTAAAGAAGATTCCAGATCAACTTTACACAAATGAACAACTTATGAACACTCTACAGAAGAGTCTACTCAACCCGCGCTTGATGGGAGAAAAAAATCAGGATTTACGTCAAAGAAAAGTAGCCCATATCAAGAAAATAAGTGATGCCATCCAAAAACTACAAGAAGGAAAAGGGAAAAAGGCATACGAAGAACTAAGCAAATACATTGCTTACCTACTAAAAACTATTGAGCAAAATCAGCTTATAGACATTGAATTTCCCTATATAATATATACAATTGAAGATATTAAAAGAAAGGATAGAGTTCATGATCAAGAGGTTAACAGTGAAATAGCTAATTTTGTACAAAGTCGCTTAGTCTCCTACTTAAAAAGAGCAGCACAGACTATTCAAAAACATGAAAATCCTACTGATACACTACAAGTACAAGTAGCTCATACAATGAACAAACTGATCAACGTGCCTGCTGACTCTATCAAGAGTATTGTTATTCAGGACAACATGACTGATGAAAACAAAATAGTCATTGAAAATTATAATCAAGAGATCACTGAGAAGATTCAAGTTAGTATCGAAGAAAAGTTTGATAAAATCAACGAAGAAGTCAAAGAGATGTTGAAAGAAACAATCTCTGATGAGCAGAAAAAGGAGTTAAAAGCTATTCAAGAAAGCGACTTAAAAGAGTATTGCAGTACCAAATTATTCAATTCGGCGACTCATACAAATGATAAGAGACGATATAAAAGATGGATAACTATTTTACAATGGCAAATAGAACAAGGAAAGAGAGTAAAAAAGAAACAGAAAGAAATAAAGAGGGCTCATCTTACTATTTATAATCTGGTACAACCTAATTACCATTTTCTTTTTACTGATGCGAAAAATATGCAGGAATACTTAATAGAAGAGATTATTAAGCCCCTAACCTACAGCACAGAAGACATAGCGATAAAAGAAAAAGATATAATAGATACTAATCTAAAGATTGTTGGTCAAATAGTCAACCTACTAGCACTGTATCCAGAGGAAGCTAAAATTATAGTGAACTCCCATGAGTTTGATAATTTTTTTGAGCCTATAACAGATGCAGAGGACTATAAAAATATGAAAATAAAGATCGAAACTAAGATGAAATGGACCTTGGAAGGGATGCGATACGTAAAAAATAAGGAGAAAGAGACAGGTATTCGATTAAGGAATCTCATTCCTATTAAAGTCATTCACAGTGAGGAAAATTATAAGCAATACATAGAGATTATAGATTGGGAAGTCAAGCAAAAAAAAATGATCCAAGAAGCAATCAAAGAGATACAACATGAGTGGAATCTTATACTAGTCAATAATCCCGAACTAGCGAATGAGTTATTCTCTACTGCTGCAGCCGATACCGATAATACATTGGAGGCTTTTTGGTATCAACGCATAGAGAAAGTAAGAGAATCTAGTCAGTTCAAGGAAATCGAAGATTTTTTGAAGTGGTCTATTGCAACAGTCAAAACTCTCAAGCAGCAATATGACCATCTTACTAGCTACTATACTGTAAAGCTTATCAAACAGATGAAAAACAGCGAAGACAGTATCCAGTCTATTCAGGCAAATATGCCCCTATTACAAACAAAATACCTAGAACAACGAGATACCGAAAAGTTCTATGAAAAATGTGTAGAAGATTACGCCCATCAAATAGCCCCTGAGCAAAAGCAACAGCTAGCGCGTCAGTATCAGCATATCTACAGGCGAAGTAATGCACCTACCGCTACCCCTAAGCAGGTACAAAGAGAAATCGACTTAGCCTTTTATCTAGCTTCAAAAGTTCATGAATATAGTATCACCCTAAGTAGCAGCATGAAAGGGTTTTATGAACAAAAAATAACCACTACCAATAATAATCAGCAATACCTTGATACAAAAAACCAAATAGATCTGCAGCTAGTCTTATTACAACAATTAGCCCCACTGCCGCAAAACTTACAAAATAATATTGAATCTAAAATCATGGTGGTTAGCAGTACAGAAGAACAGGCAAAAATAGAAGAAGAAATCAAAGCTAAAAAAGAACTTTGGGATGAACTGAGTGCCAGTAGCGTCATGCTACAAGAAAATCTCTCTATCTTTGAACAGCCTATTAGAGAAGTGATTGATCAGACAAGCAAAGCAAGAATAAAGACTATGATCACTAGACGACTCCATCTATTTGAACAGCTCAAACTTAATCAAAATTTGATAGGAGAGGCTTCCTACCAGCAACATCGACAAGCAATTAGCAAATCATCTATTACTGAAGAAGAAGTAGAGCAAATAGCAGCTAACGTGGAGAAAGAAATTAAGTTACGCAACACATTGGAGGAAAATAAGAGAAACTATGAGCAACTCACGAGAGATCAAAATGGTACAAATCTTTATAATGAAATCAAAGGTATAATCGATAGCAACCCTAATGCAATCAGTGAAAATCAAATCAACGAGTACTATAAGAAATTCAAAAGAAAATATAGAATTAGGTATTACAGTTTACGCATAGCTCTTATTACAGGAGTAGTCACTTTAATTGCAGCTGCTGTTAAGCTTATCAAAGAGCTCAAAGTGAATAAAAAAATGGCAGATCAAGAGAGCAGCAAGTAATATTTTTTGAGCAGACAAACTATTTTCGTTGTATGTTTGAGCTAAATATTTCATGCCCATACCATGCACAATCAATGGCTACTACCACTCATCCTTTTACTCTTTGGATTGCACAGGCTGTCAATTAATCCCTACACTAATAAAGATCATCATACTACCAAAGTAGAAAAAAGTAAAAAAAGAAAAATGACGGTTGCTTAGGTAACAGGCATTCCAGTTATCATAGTGCTATTATTTACCTACTATAGTACTCAGCGACAACGCCATATTAATCAAGAAGATTGGCCTCCTGATATCAGCAAGTCTGTACCCAACGATATCTCTCTTTGGCACATTTTGTAGAATGGAAGAAAAGTTCTATTCAAAAAAAAGTTAGAAAAGAGAAAATATAATTATTACCTTTATGATACCTCTCAACAAAAAGGTATTTATATAGGTAGATCTAAGCCTAAATACTATGTTAAAATATCCCCCAATAAAAAACATCTACTATTACGAGAAAAAAGTGGAAGGGGCGACTACGACAATATAGTCAATCAAACATCCTTATATTGTTACAACCAATGCAAGAGAAAAAGATATAGTAGTCACTCAAGAAAGAAGTACTATCCAATCTTACTCCCCACCTAGTCTACCACTTCCTTGAAAGAGGTCATAATTTTTTTCACTCATTGATCAGCTTTTTGTAGGATGATGTGCCAACCCCCATCCACCGTAATAGGCCAAGTATTATGTATAAAATAGGTGTATCTAGTAGAGCAAAAACAACCTTGATTATATATTCATTAAAAGAAATTTGCATCCACTGTTGCAAAGAAAAAAAGAGAGCTTCACTATTTTGTAGATAATACCATATCCCCCACGCCACCAAGCTAAAAACAAGTGTATCAGCCCCTTGGCTAATGATTGTAGTCAGATTATTTCGGAGCCAGAGGTAATTCCCTTGCGTGGCATTTCGCAACGTACAAAAGAGGTGAATACTCATAAACTGAGCAATCATATAGGCAATTAGAGAGGCTACCAAAGAAGCTGAAACAAAGCCAAAAGTATTCCAAAAGAGCTTAGATTCGACAGTCATAGGCAGCAACGCGATCATCAAAACAGCAATCAAAAAAAGAATATTACTTAAAAGACCAGCCCATATAGCCTCTTTGGCTTGATGACGACCATAAAGTTCTGTGATAATATCAATCAGCAAAAAAGTAAGAGGATAAGTCAATACACCAGCTGTACAAGTATAAGAACCTAGTGTAATATGTCTAACCACCAATAAATTGGTGGTTAGACACACACCAACAAAAAAAAATAAAAAAAAGTGGTAGCTAGACCTATCCAACCACGACATAGAAGTAGATAATTGACGCTTTTCTTGGGTTGAAAAGAAGGGTATCAAAAGATTACTGATTAGTACAACTGACTCAAAAGAGAACATACTACCTGCCACCAAGAGCCACTCTTTTTGTGGAACCCAGTTACCTATCTTAAAAAGAATAAGAAGTAATACATAAAATAAGCGACTCCAATCCCAATCAAGCCAATTAAATAAACTCTTCTTTTTTTGAATGGCAGCAGGAAAAAAAAATTTCATGATTTTTTTCCTCCATAAAGTCACCTTACTCATACGCAAAAGAGATAATGTTCGTATCCATAAAAAAAATTGATAGATCAATATCCAAGGCCTAGGAAGAGATTCCCAGAGCAGGCGAGTAGCAAGAGAAGAGGATGCCGTTGGTATATACAGTATCCCCTTTGTGATAGCAAATAGGAGCAATCCTGCACCTCCACTGATACAGGCTAGCTGACGGGCATCATCTGGATTGGTAGCAGCTATATGACAAAGAGTTGTATAATAAAGAGCAAAAAAGAACATGCCAGCTGGCAGTAGTGGCAACCCACCTATTACCAAATAACAACAGCTCATACAAAAAGAAAGGGTGAGATTGGTCATCAGGAAAGTAGCTAACCAACCTCTTTTATAATGATTCCAAAACTGCCGAATAGTGATTCCTACCATAGTATAAACGATAAAAAAAGAAATAAAGAGTCTCATTTAAAGCGTAAAATTACAGTGAGTGGATATAAAATTGCGCTTTTATGAAAAAAAACACTACTTTTGAGGAAGTTTTTTACCATACATATTTTACAAAATCGCATTATGGCAGTTAAAATCAGATTAGCACGAAGAGGGAAAAAAGACTATCCTGTATACAGCATTATAGTAGCAGATGCACGAGCCCCACGTGATGGAAGATTCATACAAAAGTTAGGCACCTATAATCCTAACCACTCTCCTTCTCAAGTTAACATACAATTTGAACTACTTTATAAGTGGCTTTCGCAAGGAGCAGAACCGACTGAAACAATGCGAGCCATATGCTCTTCTACAGGTATGACACTTGTACGTCACTTGGCAGCAGGCATACGCAAAGGAGCAATTAGTATAGCTGTAGCTAAAAAGCGATTTATTGACTGGTACAAACAAAAAGAAGCTAGTAAAACCAAGAAATTTAATGCTATCATTACTAGTGAGTTAGTTGATGCTATATTCAAAGAAGTCAATATTTTACCTAAAAAAGAGCAATCACAATCAACATCTAAAGCAAGCAGTTCTAAAAAAAAGAAGCCTACACCTAAAAAGGCATCTGCTCCTAAAAAATCAGACTCCAAGGCTAAAAAGAACAAGTAGCACACTATAGCTAACTCTTCACTGAGACATTATTAGATGAGTGAATTCTTCTAAAAACATTTTTTTGAAAAAATCTCTGTTTTCCTAGGGGTAGTCAAGAGAATACGAAACTATAGAAATCATTAAAAAGTAGCTGTATACGCGACGCTACTAACATCTTTCTAGATAAGCATAGCTGATAAAAATTGTAAAAAAAACGAAAATGCAAAAAAGTACCCAAAAGAGATGAATTTTACCTCTTTTTTACTTATGTACTTGAATCAAAAATCTTCTCTCTAGAACTCATATAAAATGTTTTTAAACAAAAATGTTTTATTTTGAATTAATTTATACAGATAAAATAAATAATTATAGTTAAATAGCTGATTATTATACTAATATACATTATTATTGTGTTGAGTACAGATTTGTTGTCCAAAACAAATCTTATATGTATTTAAACACAACAAAATGAAAACATTAATCAACCTAATAAAAAAAAGAGAAATGCTTCTCTACTTCACTGTGATTTTCACACCTATCCAAGCAAGTTCTATATTACAGTTGAAGAAAAAAATTTTTGCTGCCGAGCGTGAAATTTGGATACATGGACTAAGAAAGAAAGATAAAAAAGCAGGTTATCAAAGTAGTCTTTCAAAAACACATGCTGTTATAGCATCTATAATAAAGAGCGGTAGAAAAAGTGTAAAAAAGGATACAAAAATTCATAATCATGATGTAAGTGGCCCACTATCTTCTTTGCAGGAAAAGTACCTAACGCTAATAAGGCTATTACAAACTAAAGAAGCCTTTATGATTTTAACAGGCATATCAATAGCCACACCTACATCTGAAAAAGCGTTATCTCCTCCTAGTAGCTTAACGGCAACAGAAGTAGGTAATAAAAATCAGCCTAGTACCGAGCTGGCGCTATCTCGCATGATCAATATCAGTTTTGCCAGCACTAGGCTTTTACCTAGACTTCATACCTTTTCTACTGATCATACTAGCAGTGACCGAATCGAACTGCCAATGCAGGGAAACAATCCAGATCCAATAGAAGAAAAGGCAACATCACATAAATCAGCAGAGAGCAGTTGTATCAACATACAAACCACAGGTACAGTACTAGAAAAAGAAGGTAATAATACAACAAAAGAAACAAGCGATCTAGAAGAGCAGGATAGCCCTACTACCATCTTGGAGCTAAACACTGCAACAGGCGATACTACGATGGGTAGTAGAGTGGAATCCATACAAGCAGATCAAGATATGATAGACAGCAATCAAGCAACACAAAAAGAAAATCAGTCGCATGCAAGATTGACTGCGCAAGATGTAGCAGTGGAAGAAAATGAGTATTTTGATGATGTGGATGCAACATCTAGCAAATATGCCACAACGCCAATAAAAATCAGTGAGACAGGAAATCATGCTACAGTCAGCATAACAACTGATACACAACAACCAAAGAGTGATACGCAAGATCATGAAGATCTTGATAACACGAATATAACATTACCGCCTGATTTAGAATTGAATATATTGGGAGACAGTAAAAATTTATTCAGAGATGATGCATCATTAGCTAGTCTGTCACTATTGAATGAAAGTGAGCAATATCTAGCCCAGCCTATAGAAAAGAAAATCATACAATTAGATCATAACACGGAAAGCAAGACAATAGGCATACATGCTTATATCATTGGAATTGTACTAGGCATTATAATAGACAGAATGTTAATCACTATAGTCAACAAGAAAAAAAAACTACTAGCAAAAAAGAAAGAGCAAACAACCAAGCATGTCAGCTAAATTTTCATATCTGTTTTGGAATAGCTAAAAAATGACATAAACATCAACAGCTATGTGGATATTTTTCCTATTACGCAACATGCAAGTATTAAAAAGTAAAGCCCCGACTTAGAGCAAGAACTCATCATTAATTTAAGACCACTTTTGAAACGTACTCTATAAGATACTTTAGAATAGGTGCACTCAGCAAAATACAAAACTGTATAAATCATTAAAAAATAGCTGTGGCAACTCTATTAACATTTTTTTAGATAAGAATAGCTAATAAAATTTGTAAAAATTACCGAAAATCAAAAAGGGACCCAAAATCGGTGAATTTTACCTCTTTTTTTGTCTTATAGACATGAACGGAAAAACTTCTCGAGCACTCACGAATGTTTTCAACAAAAACGTCCCTACTTCTGACTGCCCCAGAATAAATGATTTATCTATAAACTATACAGAATATTCCTCCGTTAGGAATACTCTAAAGGGAAATTCTATGGACTACTATGGTTTAGAAATAGAGAAATAGTTAGTATCAAAAGAAATTAACCTCTTTCAAATAAGAGTAAAATTCGGGACAAAAGAAATCTTTCTCTTTCTTTTCTAAGAAATGTGAGTGAAAAAGATAAAAACAACTACTAATACAGTTACTATACTATAAGAAGAAAATACTAATTAATTTTTTATTAGTACAGAAATGCTACAACAATTTACCATAAAAAACTCTCTTCCCTCTATTTTAACTTCAAAGCTCTTAAGGCTTTCAACTCCTTTGTCGTTAATCTTAAAACTAAAATCAAATATATCTGATGCTTAGTTAAATATGTGAAAATTCTTAATATTTACCTGATCAAATAAATTATTATTGGTGTAAAATTTGGAAGTCCAATAAAACTCATTAGCATATTGGCTGCTAAGATTAGACATATAAAATATACCATCTACATTACCATCTTTGAAAATTGTTCATTGAAAGCCATCTAATTGTAAATTATTACAGGAGTTTTCTGCAACAATAGCTTTATAAAGCCTAATAACACTTTGATAAACGGATGCTCTAACTAAGCCTAATAAAAAAGACATTAATATTGTATATTTTATTTTTATTAGATTTTTTTTCATACAAAAAAGAATGCTACTCAATTTACTAGAAAGAGCAATATTCGTAAAGATAAAATAATTACAAGCTTTATGAGGATAATTTGTGATCTTTGATCAATTTTTCATTTAAATAACGAGCTGTTTGACTTTTCTTATTTTTTACCAGTTTTTCAGGAATACCTTCAAATACTATTGTACCACCCCGACTACCAGCTTCTGGGCCTAGATCAATAATCCAATCTGCACATTTCATAACTTCTGTATTATGTTCTATTACAATGACAGTATGTCCCTCTGCAAGAAGTGCTTGAAAAGCTTTGATTAGTTGAGCAATATCATGAAAATGCAATCCAGTAGTAGGTTCATCAAAAATAAAGAGTGTAGGTGTTGTCACATGTTTTTTAAGCAAGTAGGAGCTCAGCTTAACACGTTGTGCTTCACCTCCACTAAAAGTACTTGAAGATTGCCCCAATCGCAAATAGCCTAATCCTACCTGCTTAAGTGCTTTCATTTTCGTGGTAATGGCAGCGTAGTCATCAAAAAAGAGAATGCTCTCATCTACAGTCATAGCTAGTACATCAGCTATATTTTTATCCTGAAACTTCACTGCAAGAATAGCCTCTTTGAAACGCTTTCCTTGACAATCCTCGCAAGTAATGTGCACATCAGCCATAAACTGCATCTCTATTTTCACTTCACCATCCCCCATACAAGTTTCACAGCGCCCACCTGCTGTATTAAACGAAAATAGTTGAGGAGTGTAACCTCTTGCTACAGAAAGAGCTGTTTCCGAAAATATCTTACGGATCATATCATAAGCTTTCAAATAGGTAACTACATTGGAACGGGAAGACTTATTAAGTGGTGTTTGACCTACATATTCCAATGCTTGAATTCTATCTACATGACCTTTTAGCCGTGTATAATAACTTTTCTCTGGATTGGCTATGCCCAAGTAATTACACATAGCAGGATAAAGAACTTTTTCTATAAGGCTTGACTTACCACTTCCACTTACTCCTGTTATTACGGTCAGTACTTCTAAGGGAAAAGAAACTGTCATATCTCGTAGATTGTGTACGCCAACTCCCTCTAAAGTAATAGTGTATTTTGCCACTTTTCTAGCAGCAGGAATAGGGATGTATGTTTTTCCTGTCAGATAAGCTGCAGTCTGGCTTTTATCTGCCTGTAATAAATCTGACCAAGCACCCTGAAAGACAATTTCTCCTCCATAATTACCTGCACCGGGGCCTATATCTATGATATGGTGGGCAGCTTTCATCAGTGATTCCTCATGCTCTACCACAATCACTGTATTACCAAGCTTTTGTAAATCCTCCAAAACTTCTACTAGTAAATCAGTATCACGCGGATGAAGTCCTATAGTAGGCTCATCTAAAATATATAGAACATCTACCAAGGGACTTCCTAAAGATTTGGCCAATCTTAGGCGCTGGTATTCTCCACCTGATAATGTTTTAGTTCTACGGTTTAAAGAAAGATAACCAAGCCCTACTTTCACTAAATACTGGAGTTTTTTACGTATATTCTCTATGAGAATTTTACCAGCTTGCTTTTGATATGCACTTAAACTTAAGTTCTTAAAGAAGTCAAGTGTCTCATCAACAGACATATTCATAAGATCCAGAATGCTTTTCCCCTCAATCTTAACATAGTCAGCATCTCCTCGTAATCCAACTCCTTGACACTTACTGCATGTTACAAATCCACGATAGCGAGCCTGTAAAATACGATATGATATTTTGTGCAACCTAGTCTCCACGAGGTCAAAAAAATCATTAATACCCTTCACTTTTTTTCCATCTCCTTCCCATATTATTTTTTTTTGCTTTTCACTTAAATCCTTGTAAGGCTTATAAATGGGAAACTTAGACTGTTTTGCATAGTCTAAAAAATTAATTTTCCACTCTTTCATCATCATACCTTCCCAAGGTAATACAGCTCCTTGTACAATAGAAAGTGTTGGATAAGGAATCACTTTCTGTGGATCTATTTCTACACACTGTCCCCAACCTCGACATATCTGACATGCTCCATAGGAGTTATTAAAGTTAAAAAGCTGTAGAGTAGGCTCTTCAAAAACAATACCATCCAGTTCAAATATATCTGAAAAAAGCACTGGGGATTTCTCTCCCATTGTTTGAATGAAACATTGTCCCTTGCCTTCAAAAAAAGCTGTTTGTACAGATTCAGCTAGCCGCTTACGTAAACTGAGATTCTCTTTATTAATAACTATCCTGTCAATGACAAGATAGAGCTTATCATTGAGCTGGGGAGGAGCATCTTGCATGGCATCTTCTAAGAGTTTTACTGTTCCGTTTTGAATCATACGAGTAAATCCTTTGCCGATTTCGATAGTTAAAATATTTTTCCATTCTTCTGGCTTAGTGGAGATCATTGGTACTAATATCAATACCTTAGATTCATTCGGCAGCTTTTCTATATACTTTAATACATCATCAACAGTATGCTTTTTAACCTGCATACCAGTAATAGGAGAATAAGTTTTCCCAATTCTAGCATACAGGAGTTTTAGGTAGGCATAAAGGTCAGCACTCGTAGCTACACGAGCACGAGGGTTGGTATTCTTAGTTTTTTGTTGCATACCTATACTTGGTAAAAGCCCCTGGATGGATTGGACAGGTGGATTGCCTACCTTACCTAAGAATTGACGAGCATAAGCGTTGAGGCTTTCCATATAAATTCGCTGACCTCTAGCAAAAATAGTGTCAAAGGCTAGTGAAGACTTGCCCGAACCAGAGCGACCTGTGATAACAATCAGTTGATGATGCGGAATATCTACATCTATATGCTTGAGATTGTGCGTTTGGGCTCCTTTTACATGAATGTAGTTAGTCTTTCTAGCTGTGAACATAGTCGTCATATAAGTCAATAAAAATGTGCTCTTAACTTGTTATCATGTACATTACCTAGTCTACATACTATCAGAACCATTGTCTAGTTATTATTTTAACGTAGCAAGACACAAATACCAAATGTAGAAGAAGGATAGCAAAAAGAGAAAAAATTGACACTATTTTGGTACTTAACGATTGACTTTCTATTTTTATTATAAATAAAGTCAAATTTTTACCTAAAAGTAACAAAGAAAATGGACAAACAAAAAACAATACTATCTATTCTACTAATCTTAGGAGCTTCTTTACTCCCTTGCACGCATGGTGCAGAGGCTATTGCCACGCAAAAAAAATTAAAACAAAAGCAGATTAACGTTATTTACTTATTTATTCAGATCAAAGAAGGGTGTAAGCCTGTTTCTAAAATACCTATTAAAGTAAACCCAACAGATACGCTTGCTAACTTGCAGCAAGCTATTCTACAACAAGAATTTTCCAAGACAAATAACAAAAAGAAAGTCAGACTATTTGATACAAAAAAGAAGAGAGAGGTGCTGATTTTCAAAAGCCCTCCTGGGCCCAACAACCAATTAAAAGGGAACCCTACTTTGTCTAGTTTAGGTTTGAATAATCATGATATCCTCTATGCAATTATTCTACTAGATAACAGTGATCAAACGACTACTATATTTGCTAAATTTCAGGAAAGTAATGCAATACATATGGTCACTTTTTCAAGAAAAGACTACCAGTTTGTTAATAATTATGCATACCTAGCATTGAAAGAACTCATTATAAAAAAATTCCAAGAAAAATCTAACAAAAACTATAACTATATTCACTATGATATACTCTCTTCTAAAGGGGTAGGAGATCTAAAAAATGGGGACCTTGTCTATTTATGGAGAAAAAAAAATGCTATTACTTCTATCGTGCTATCTATCCATCACATTGATTCTCAACATATAAAAAAAATCAAGCTTACAAACATTAATCATATTAGTCAAGTGATTGACACGATTAAAATATTAACTAATTGGAAAATAGATGGCACGATTCCAAGAAAGAATAGCCCATATACTCCGTTGAATCACTTAGATCGTTTAGATACTTTGAAAATTCAGGACCAAGATACCCTCTATGTTAGAGAGCCCAAGCCTCAAAAAATAATCATGAAAGAGAGAGTTAATAAAAATGAAAATCAAAAAGAAGTGAAAGAAAGTGAAGATAGCCAGAAAAGCGTGAGTTTTATTGAGTAATTAAAAGAATAGCTTACCAACACTGAAAGTAATTGTTAACCTCAAAAGTTCTATATTTACCTGACAAAGTGGTTTTAAGCATAAACTATAAAGTATTAAGATAAGAATATAAATACTATAAAATATATTTGTTATAAATTTAGTAGCATGCAAGTTAAAATTTTGATTTTTTCTTATTTTCTATTAGAAAATTGCCTGCTGCTACCTTTCTTAACTACAGAAAAAAAGGGAAATCAAATCTTTGAAAAAAG
>JBCCTJ010000010.1:0-33651 GCA_039198585.1 Bacteroidota bacterium | reverse complement strand
CGTGAATAGCTGCCCTGGAGATATGGTGACTTGTACTTCAGTGCCTAGCGCTTCTTCTTTAACTTCTTGGATAAACTCTTTGGCTACTTTGTAGGGGACATCTGCCTCCACCAAAGCACGCCTAATTTCTTTGAGTGTAGGCCCTATATTGCTAGCTGTTATTTTATCATACCCTTTGATTTTCTGGATGGCTTGACCAATTCTTTTGGTTAATGATTCAAACATATTTTAGGCTTCTAGAAGGTGAAGTTGAGACAGGTTGGCAGAGATATCAAGGAAGCTTTTGATAGGGGTATTGAATCGTAACATGGACTCATCTCTTTTTGTGTAGGTGATCAGATTGCGATTTTTCCAGAAATCTAAAAACTTTTTGACATCTTCTGCTTGTGTACTTCTTATTATATCATCATACTTGGATGATTCTTTGATACAACGCTCTATATCAGCTACCCGTATTTCTTCATGAAGCAATATATGCACAAAATCTTTTTGATCATTTTGGTATTCATAAGCCAGAACAGATAGCAATAATAGTAGATCACGCGATGCAGTTTCCTTAGTCTCTTTGGAAGATAGGTAGCAATAAGTCCCCTCCCACTGGAGTTCATAGCGATAAGTCTCATAGAAAAAGGAACGATAAAACTCTTGTTCTTTACTAATAATAGCAAAAAGAGGAGAATGATCTATGATAAATCGACCACCAAGCAAGGTGGTTATAATATCATGATGTTGCTTAGGATATTGCATGGGCTACTTGAATTTGAGGTATGCTGAACACACGATCTTCTAGATTGAGCATCGTACGATTTTGGGTAAATGTTAATGATAAATTTAGGTCTAGCATGAGATTAGCTACCTGAAAAAACTGGTAAGACTGAACTGCTCCCTGCCTAGTTTCTTGCTTGAGGGCTTGATAACACCAATCATAAAAATTATCAATGGGAAGATTAGCCAACAAAGCCTTTTTATAACGCTTTGACTCAAATCGCCACAAGGGAGGTAGCTTCTTGAGGGGGTGTAGCGTAATGGGTAAGTTATTACTTATTTCATCTAGCAAAGCCTGCGCATCTGCTTCTCGGTAGTAAGAATAAGTTTGGTTACGATGCGCCTTGATCATATGAGGCAAGTGATCAAGATAGCGCTCATGCTGGCGTTGGCTATAAAAATCTCGCAGATTTTTGAGACCAGCCAATACCCGATTGCTCATTTTAATCTGCTCTAGCAGAGGTAATAGTGAGCGGATGAGATTGCGAAGATGACCTTCGATCTTATGATGGGCAAGCAGCAAGTGCTGATGCAATGCATGATAAGGGGCATGGCGGTAAGTATCGGGATAGAGTAAAACCTTCTCATGAGCATACACGCGAAGCTGACTGAAAGTACGGCTGATCGCATCTGGATGATCCTCTAAAATGGTATTGAGCGGCTGCAGGAAAGTATCGATCAAATAGCTAGCCCGATATATTCTTTCCTGTGGGTCATGCTTCTCTTTCTGCTGCGTACGCAGCTCATCTACCTCTTTTTCTAAAGCAGCGGTACTCTCGTCCAAGTGATTGAGGAATTGGGTCATTTCTTCAATAAGCTTTTTAGCAATTAATTCAATGGCTGATTGCTCTTCTGCACGCTGCAAGCGTCTCATCAGTTCTTTAATAGCTTGATCATATTTGGCTAGCTGTTCAGGAAGATTCAAAGAAAAATCTCCCACGAGAAAATTAAAAAAGGCAGTGTAGCGCTCCTCCAGTTGATAACTACCTTGGGGGAGGGGCTTGACGATCTTATACGCTATCAACTGATCTTTAATAGCATACTTTTGCTTGATTTTTGTAAGCTGTGACTCACTAATCAGGTAGTTGTGTGACTTTCCCAACTGGACAAGCGCTTCTACAGCTGGGTAATTGGTGGCTAAAAAACGAAGTATCTGAGTAGGGCTGTATTTCATGTGATGAAAAAATACTTACAAAACAGAACCCCAATATAATTGATTTTACTGACTCACTAGGGACCAGCCTGGGATTAATAATAACAGAAAAATTTTTGTAATAAAAAAATGCATAAATTGGCGTATTAATCTTAACAATTAATTTACAGTTATGCAAAAAAGTAATTTACTATTCATCCTATCATTAATCTGCTTGCCTATACTGGTTGGGCAAGATGATGCGCCATCCAACAACAATCAGCAAGAGATTAGTATAGAGAGCCTCCCATATGGGAACTTTAAGTTAAACTTGGATAAAAAAACGACAATCGGTCAGTTAAAACAAAAAATTAGCAAAAAAACTAATACAAGTGTATTGGAACAAAGACTATTGTATAAAGATGAAGAAGGGAAGAACCAATTCTTAGACGAAAAGGTAGATGAAAAAACTCTACAGTTCTATTTGAATAAAAATATTACCAAATTTGTAGTCGCATACAATCCAAAATGGAAGAACAAATTAGTAGAGTTGAAGATTAAAAATATCACTAGCGAGAATAATAGCGACGGAAAGATTACAGTAAAAGCAGGTGCAACAGCAGATGAACTAAAAGCAGTGGTGATTGAGCAATTGAGTCTAAAGAATCAAAGTGTAAGAACGATCAAATTAGAGTCGGAAGAAAGTAAGGAAGAGTTAGTATCAGATCTAGGAGCTAAGAAGAATCCAACTGTAGCTGATTATCAATTACAAAATGGGAGCACGATCTTACTCACAACAGCAGAGACTATTCCAGTCTATTTCATTCCTATTCAGGAAAGCGACCTAGGCAAAAAAGTAACCAGCACCGCACTTGACTTTACCATTATTCAGGAAAGTAATTACTCAGTAGGTGGGCTAACAACTTTTTTATATCCTAAAGTGGGTATTGAGTCCATTAAAGAACATGTTGCTATACCAGTAGCTGCAAATAATACAATTCAAGAGAGTAAAATATGGAAAAAAGGAGAGGAGAATATGATAAGATGGAAAACATGGAAAGGTCTCCAGCAGGATGGGAAAGTCACACTAGGGATTATCGAAAATAGACCTAAAAAATTGATCGTTAGGAAAATAAGTAGAGCAGGAAAGAAGGAAGCCTCTTATACTCTCAATGATCTATCTGGCTTTACAAAGGTAAAAGATATTACTAAAAAGCTAGTACAACAAAATGCTCTTTTCACAGGCTCATTATTTTTAGGTGATAGCGAGTTAGATCATGAAAAAAATTTTTACCAGAATACAGTACTGACTTTTCCTAATCAAGCTGAAGAAGTAGTACTAACTTGGAAAGATTATGAGAAAAATATTCAAATAGAATGGACAAAATCAGGCACTAATAAGAAGGCTGTTATACGCATGGGAATAGACCCCACCAAAACTATAGCAGGCCTAAAGCAAATAATAGCCGAGAACAGTAGCCTAGGAAATATCCCTGTAGAAGAGCAAATTATAGCTTATCAAAAAAAAGATGGCGGCTTTGTGACAATCGAAAAAGATGATCAAACACTGCAAAACTTCACTAAGCAAGATTTTTTTACTTTCCAAGTAGAAAGCGAGCTAGTCACGCTAACTATCAAATACATCAAAATAGATCAAGAAGAGAGTACTAAGATCCTTATAGGAAAAGACGCGACCATGCCCTTTTTGAAAGAGCTAATTATAGATCAATTGGAGCTATCTGAAGATCAATCATTTAACCTGAGAGTAGGCGATGAGTTTTTGGAAGATAATCAAAAGCCTATCCGAGATTGGTATAAAAAAGAGCAAACCATCACTCTTACCAAACCCATAAAAATAGAGGTAAAAAGCAGTTTGGGGCTCGATATATCTGTTGACTTAACAGACTGGGCTAGCCTTCACGATTTATTAGATCAAATCAAACAAAAGACAGGCATAGAAAAAGATGACTTAGTATTGTACTATCAAAATAAAAAAATAGAAAAAACTGCTTCATCTTTACTGTATCAGTTAGATATTCATAACCTAGCTACTATCCATGTAGTTCCTTCAACTTGGGACATCTATGTATCCGAAAAGACCATGGATAATAATACTGGGCGAAAGATCCTAATCAAGCAGATCTCAGTACTAGATTCGATTAGCAAGATCCAACAAAAACTTGCTCACGAAACAGGAAAAAGTTTTACGGGGAGCTTATTCTTTAACGCAGAAGAGCTCAAAGAGCCTAATAAAGCGCTTTATGAATATCAAATCAAGAAGGATAGCGCCCTTGAGTGGAGAGTAACTAAAAAACCGGATGTAGGCTCATCTCTACCCAAGTGGATAATCGTTGGGGCAATTATCATCATGGGAGGTATTGTAGTAGCTAAGTTTTTATTCTCTACACAAAAAAATGATCAAGGCAAATCGATTGATCAATAACTGAGACACTGTTAGAGTAGCAGATCCTTTGCTATCAATAAGTTCACTGAGCAATAGCCGAAATAGCATGTCGTTCATCTACCCATACCTTACCTTCGTTAGCATGGGTCGGGATTAAAGTATAGTACTTGTGGAATCCATCTATGAACTTGGTAGAGGCAAAAATGGGGAGAACATGAGCTGTACGGCAGAAGGATAGTAGCTTCTGAATATTATCACTGCCTAGCGTGCCTACTTCATCAACATAAATGACAATGCGTCTAGCATCTTCAGGAACAATCAAAATTTGTAAAATCTGCAAAAAGATAATCAGGCGTAATACCTTGTCCGTACCATACGACTGTATTTGCTTGTTCGTATCAATATAGATAGATCGCCCATTTTCTTGCAAAGTCATACGGAGTTGCAATCGGAAAAGGTCTTTCAAGTGGAAGCTAGCTTTCTGGGCAATATATCGTTGTAGTGTAACAATGCCAGCATCTTCTCGTTGATTGAAATCAAATGTACCCTCTGTAGTAATTTTGCCAATATCTTCTAGCTCTTCGATCGTTGTCTTTAACTCATTAAGATGGAGCTCTATTTTGTGAATACCCGATATTTGATGTTCAGAAAGATCGCTACTGAACCGATCTATATGCTTCTTGAACTCATAGTAATCAGCTAAAAAAGTTTGCGTAGGATAGACGAAATTATTAAGTACTCCTTTGACTAACTCCGTTTTAGAATCTTCGAGCTTATCAAGAGAGGCCAACTCTTTCTCTGTATCCTTCACGAAGCTGCTAATATTATCATCATATTTTTCTAGTTGTCGGCTTACTTCTTCAAAAAGAGTTTGTTGCTTTTTGGCACTCTCCTCTCTTTGTGAATAGTAAGTAGTCACCTCTGTATATATTTCTTCTAGACTGGATAGAGATACCTGTTCTTCTACAAGAGGAAGCTCCATGCGATCCAGCTCCCTTCGCCACGATTGGTAGCGCTCTAAGTCACCCTTATATTGAAGCTGTTTACTCTTATACTGCGTGATAGCTTGCAAGTGGAGCTGCTGTAACGCCTCTTGTTCTTGTGCTTTTTTTTGTGACACAGCAATAGCTTGGCTAGTCTTCTGAATAGCAGCCTGCAGCGCCTCTTCTTCTTGCATCAGCTGAGGTTTTTGCTGGAGGAGCATCCAAAGTTGTTGTTGTTTGGCATACTCTTGTTCAAGCTTTTCGAGTGCTTTTTTGTCCTCTTTAATTTTTTTAGCAGCAGCTAGATCATCTTCTACTTGTGCAAGCTCTGCCTTCATCTCTTCTACTGTTGTAAAATCCTGTTTGGGCTGTATATCCTTGATATCGATAATCCCATCAAAGAGAGTCATTTCCTGTTCGATCTTGCTAATGGGCTTCTTGACAAGACTCTTCGGAGCATATAGCAGATCGGGTGAAAGAATAGCATTTAGACGACTTCGTATAGCTGGATCTTGAGCGATGTGATGAATCAAAGGATTACCACAACTCTTGATTTGTGCTTTTTTGGCTTCTTGTTTTCTTTCCAAACGCTTGATGAGTATATCTAAGTCACTACTTGCATGTGCACTACTCGCTATGCGATTGATGATTTGTTCTAACGCTTGCTTTTCCTTGAGTTTCTGCTGCATCTTTTCCTTGATATCAGTTTTACCTAAAGGGGTATCATAGCTGGCTAGCTGCTGTAGAGTTGCTAGTTTTTTTTGCTGCTCTTCTTGCAGCATAGTTTTTTCACGCTGAGTAGCTCCTATAGCTTGGTTGGTCAAACGTATAGCTTGCGTAATAGTCAAGTGTTTTTTTTGTGCCTGCTCTATTTTACTTGTTACTTCTTCCTGCAAATCACTGATCCGTTTAATAGCAGCTGGATAATGCTGCTTAAAACTAAAGTAGAGCTTCCCTAGTATATTTTGGATAGTTTCAAACTTAGCATGCACCTCTTTAAGGGCCAAAAAAGGAGATGCTACTTTTTTAAGCCGATCTATTTTCTTATGCAAATTGAAAAGCTTCTGCAAGCTATCGTGGTTGCGATCAGAAAAAATAGTCAGCTCTGTTTCCGCCTTATTAAAAGAAACCAATAGCGCCTCTGTCAGGTCAGTAGCAGAAATACGACTAGAACGGATGAGATGCTTATAAATTTGTGTAAAGTGATTATGATAGCTACGTCCACGACGCGTAGCATGACTGCTGAGCAAAACAATAGGATTTTCACTTGCTTCTTGACTATAGACTTTGTGGTAGAGCTGAGCATGATCGAGTTTCTTCATGGCTATACCTGCTTGCTCCATGTTGTGGAGTAGTTGGGTAAAACTAATTACTTCTTCCCCTTTTCTCTTAACGGTAAAAAACCAAGAAGCTTGATAAGGTTCAGGGATATGGTAATACTCGAGCTGGTTATCGGGAGTACGACGCACTAAAATGCAGAAATCACTTGCTCCGCTGAGTTCAAAAATAATGAAGCTACGCTGCACACTCGGAAAATAGTGCTGCAACGAGTCTTGTAGGCGTCTATCTCCTTCAAATTGCATATGACGCTGATCAATGATATAAAGAAAGTTCAACGTATTGATCAGTGAGCTTTTACCTACGTTATTTTCTGCTATAAGCTGAATGCTTTCAGCTTGGTCTAACTGAATATCTGCCTTGGCGTAGATTTCTGAATTAATAATGACAATTTTTTTGAGCATTAATGTAGATAATTTGTGACTCTCAAGATGCACAATGATAAGGAAAAATCAAGAATGTGAGCTGAAAAAAAAGAAAATCAAAACGCTACTAATAGCTCTTCCTGATTGATCGCAATAAAAATAGAAATTTAACTCTCCAAACTACCCAATTCATTGAACCAGACGGTACTTGGGCATACTTATCTTAAAAGAGACCCTCTATGGGGTAGTGCACCAAAATATTATTATAAAAAAACAGTCATCAAAAAAATACATTCAATCTGTAAAAAGATCAATTCCCGTGATTCTTGGGAAAAAACTTCCTATAATGCACATCATACAAATACCCTAGAAAAAATTTATAGTAAACAGTAATACAAAATAAATATGGCAGCATACATTTCACTGCTTCGAGGAATAAACGTAGCTGGAAAAAACAAGATAAAAATGGGAGAACTAAAAAAAATCTATCAATCACTTGGATGTATAAACGTAAAAACCTACATCCAAAGTGGTAATGTCTTCTTCGAATCCCAAAGCAAAAAAGAAGAATTAATAAACAGAATAGAAGAGAAAATAAAGAACACGTTCAGCTTTGGGATCACAGTACAAATAAGAACTCTAAGAGAGCTTTTTTTGATAATCAAAAATAATCCTTTTGCCAAAAAAGATACGAGTAACCTTCACATCACTTTTTTATCAAAAAAATCAGCAGCATCAGCAGTAAACGAAATCGACAAAGCAAAAGGGAAAAAGGAAGAGATAGCAATGGTCCAAAAAGAGATTTATCTTTTTTGCCCAAACGGGTATGGTAGAACAAAACTATCAAATAGCTTTTTTGAAAAAAAACTAAAAGTTAAGGCTACAACAAGAAATTGGAAAACTGTAAACAAGTTATTAAAGCTTGCTGAAAATAAAGAATGTGAACAAAACGTGCACAACTAATATAGATAAAAAACTATTAGCAATAATCACTTCATTTAGTCCATCAATTCATAGGAAGACAAGAAAATACAAAATTATTTTTTATATATTAGACATTCAAGTTAACTAAACACTTATTGATGACCAAAATAAAGGCGTTTTCCCCACCCAGCAATACCTAAAGTAATACTTAAAAAGCTGATAATCAGTAAATCAGTAAAAGAGCCCGTTTGTTCAAATAGCCAACCACTCACCAAAGAAGCTATAGGAATCGACAAGTAGGCTATCATGCGCGTAATAGCAATAACCCTTGTTAGTAATTTCCTAGGTACTAACATTTGTCGCAGCGATTCAAAAGTGATATTAATAATAGTCGCCCCCATTTTATTGATACCCCATAAGATAGTAACGAGCCAGGGATCATCAGATAGCAGCATAGCGAGAGGACAAAGAGCTGTCAAAAAGGTGCCTATGACAACAATCTTTCCTGACCTGAGCTTTCCTATAATATAGGGGGCTACGATAGCTCCTAGCAAAACCCCAACGCCCATAGGAATGTAATAGTATCCTATTTGAGTATGGCTAGTAATAGCATGTGTTTTTAGGTAGTAGAAAAGGTTGGCATTGATACAGGTCTCTCCAAAGTTGACAAAGAAAAAGATGTAAACTGTATATCGAAAGAAGGGATGAGCACGTACATAAGCCCATCCTTCACGTAAAGCAGGGGCAATCGCAATAGGTTGGTCATTGGGCTGTAATGCTTGGGTATGAGGAGTAACCCATGTAATCAATAAAAAGGATAAACCATATCCCCCTGCAACCCAATACAAGATCGATGGATGATGACTCACCCTGTAGCAAAAAGTCCCTATGATAGGAGCAAATAGGATACTTAGATTACTAACCAAGTTGGTAGAAGCAGTCAGCCGCCTAATGGCATGCTGTTGGATTACAGTAGGAGCAAAAGCTTGAAACAATGTATGATGTATGGTATGCAGAGAGCTCAACAAGAAATGCAAGAGAAGAACAAGTCCGACATACCTTTGATGAAAGGGAATAAAAGCAAATAGGATGACTAGCAATGTATTGAGCAATTCTATGCTTTGTAATAAACGTTTTTTGCTGTAATAATCGCCTATTACGCCCCCTACAGGCATAATAAAAATGTAGGGCACCATGCTAACAGCATACGCCAGTGCTGTATAGAAAGCTGAGTGGGTCAACCCCTCAACCATGAGTGGCACTAAAAACAATAACAAGCAGCTAGAAAAAGTAGAAGTCAAGAATGAAAAAAATAAGTTGTACATAAAAGTACTTTAAGCAGAAAATAAACTATAATAATATACTAATTCTTGTTTGAATCCCTCTCCCAACTATACTACTACTAAACTCCATGGGAACACTGCTCTGCTGTTAGCAAGCTATATTCCATTTTTTTGAAATCCTTTTTTTCTTTTCGCGCTTGCTGATAGACTGAGCTTGCTAGCACCTCTTCCTGCTTTTTATCCGCAATATCTTTGATTAAATTCCAAAAATCAGCCATAGTAAATTCTTCTTCTCCTACTTGGGAAAGGCCTTCAACAAGTAAATCAAGTGCTTTTTTAGCTTTATCTAAACCTAGATCCATAGGATGTAGCCTCATTTTTAATAGAGGTGCCCCACTCCCCTGATAATGGATATTAAGGGTTGTAGTGATCATGAAAGTGAGTAGATAGACCACAATTAAGTTACCCTTAAAAGCACCTCCAGTCCAGTTACCTCGTTCTATCATAACATGAGATACTTTATCTTCATTTTTATTACTTTCCACAACAGCAAAACCACTAATCAGTAACTTATTCATCAAGTGTGTCATTTCTTGGACACTATAGGGCTGATGTTGAAGTCGGCGAGAATCAGGCCCGTCAATACACAAGAGGTGAATATGCCTTGTAATGTCAACCGGTTTGACAAACTCCAGCATTTTCTGAATTCTACCGCTTCTTTGCTGATAAACTTTCCCTGCATCAAATTCGCCAAAAAGGGGTAAGTTTTCTAGAATAGCTATTTCATTCATCGCTAAATGCTGTTCATGCGTCGACAAACTCTTTTTCATAAGCACAAAAAGCGATAGTAACATCAAGGCCTCTTCTTGTGCAAAGGTATCATGCAAATCTCCTCCTATATATTTATTGGCAAAGTTAGTTGAATATTGGACGGTTTTACCATCTTGTGTAACAGAGTTTGGATATTCAAACCCCTCTTCTTCAATGATTGCTATGATATCCTTTTCTAATATAGCTGAGAACTGCTTTTTGGTAAACTTTTTTTGGTAATACCACTTGTCCAAATCCGCTTGTGGGATGCTGATTCTCTTCATTATAAGGTCTTGAAATTCATGGACAACTTCTTTGATAAACTTATTGCTCTTCAATTTTTGCAGTATTTTTCTTTTTGTACCGGACTGAAGAACACCGTAAGAATCAGGCTTTCCAAAAAATGCCGTTAGTTCTTCTTCTATTTTTTCTACTAAACCCTCTTCTTTCTTGATAATCAGCTTAGGTAGCCATGACGCAGTTGGTTCATTACCAATAGCTAAATTGGGCAGATAACCCGTTCTCTTTCCCAATAGTTCTTCACGTGAAAATTGCCTGATCGGTTTACTAGCCTTTTTAGTAGGGACCTTTTTACTTTGATCTGTCTGATCGGCTAGTTTGTTGGAGTCAGTGACAGAGTCATCAGCTGGCACAGTGTCCTCATCACTTGCTAAGCTGCCTTGCCATCTCGATTGGACAAACCAAGCGCAAGCTAATATACAAGTGCCTGTGAGTAAAGAAAAAGTGATTTTTTTGATTTTACTTTTGCTATTAGCAGGATTACTGCCTTCCAATGACTTCTCAATGTCCCTTGCAGAGGGGGCTGCTTGCCAAGTAGCGGCATGGAAAGATAGGCTAGAGAAGAAGAAGATCATGCGCAAGATCCAGCCTGATAAGTAATGCAATTTTAGCTTGAATACCAGCAATCGTTTGATCAATAATAAAAGTAGCATAGACATTTAGTAAAGAATTTGACATGAATATTGCACAAACTTAAATAAAAATACAGTAATAAATAATCTGCCTAGCTGTATTGTTTGACTAAATATTAGTATATTGAAGGCGAATATTTCTCTATAATCAGATTACAACAGATATGAAAAGCCAACTAACCAAATTAATGATTACTTTAGTATGGATCGCGCAGCTAGCCCATGCTGATATTAATAAAAATCTGTGGCTTGCTGTACAAAATGGTAACTTAGAAGAATGCAAAAATTTGATTGCTCAAGGTGCCGATATTGATAGCGTAACTCCTGGAGGTGATAATGCTTTGACCTTGGCTTGTTTTTGGGGTCACCTCGATATCGTACGTTACTTATGTGAAGAGAAGAATGTTGATATTAACCACCGATGTACTAGTAAGAAGCCAGAATGGGCTGGAGCAACAGGAATTTTACTTGCAGCGATGAGCAGGTATAACAAGGTAGTTAAATACCTTGCCACTCAAGGAGCTAACCTTAGCTTGACTAATAAGAGAGACAAAGATGTTATCATGTACTTAGCATTACAACCTAGGCTTACTACTGACAAATGGGAATCGATCTCCTATATACTACGACAAAGAAATGCTACGCTAGAAGGTTCGCATAAGCCAATCCTATTATATAGTGCTATAAATGATCAAAAATTGGATATCATAAAATATCTAATAGAAGAGAAAAACGTTGGAATCAATCAAGATGATCACACAGGCATCGATCTATCAAGCAAGTATTATAACCTTGCTATTATTAGTGCAGCTGAGTTTAGCGTAAAGATGAAAGAATCTCTCTTCATTGAACCGAAGGATAGAGCAAAAGTAAAAATATTTAAATACCTTTTGGGACATGGAGCTAATCTGAATACTATAAACAAATACGGGATAAGTGCTTGTAAGCTTCTCATAGCCTACCGTCAATGGTCAGTGATTAACGAGATCTTGAAAAATGATCACTACCAGAATCAGATTTACGAAGAAGACTGGAAGCTCATGTTGCGTCTTGCTGCTGCTGATGGAAAGTTAGCTATAGTCAAACATATCATAGAAAAAAAGCGCATTGACCCTACATCCTCCCTTGAAATAGGTCAAGAAATGATAGCAAATCTTCCAGGAAAAAGCCGAAAATATAAGAATTCTGCGATGGATCATGCCATAATAGCCAATCACCGTGACATAGTATACTACTTGCGAGAGAAAGATGTGCCAATACAGAATCTAACTGAACTAAATACACATAGTATCGTCTATCAAGCTATCAAAAAAAATAACCCCAGTAGTTTAAACCTTATACTTGAATTAACTACGACAGATCAACTCCATCCAGTGTATAAACAAATCATATTGAACTATGCTATACAACAAGGGAGTACTCATATAGTTAAACATATCATAGAAGAAAAAGGAGGAAATATTAACGAGGTCTTGGCCATTAGCTCACTATCAATAGCCCTACTATATAGATTAGCTATCAAAAGGCTAGAAGGCTCCCCTCTTCTAATAGCTACTCGAAGTAATAAAAATAGGCTAGTAGAATACTTGTTAAACAAGGGAGCTATAATTGATAATCAAGATGAAGATCATGACCCATTCACAATAGCAGCACATCAAGGATTTGTGGGTGTGATGAAACAGTTTATAAAATACAAAGATCAAAATCAGATCGAGCAGGATGATCTAAACTTAGCTATTGCAATAGCAGACGAAGAAGGTCATACAGAGATGTCCAATTACCTAAAAAGCGTAAAACTCAATGAGAATGCAGGTCCTACTAATCCACAGGTGGAAGAGCATAACAAGCAACAACATGACGATCAAAACATAGCAGACAATCAAATAGAGAGTAATACAGGCAGTAATAGATGGCCTTTTTCTTTGGCTCGTAGTGCATTATTTGTAAGTTGTTGGATCATAATCATCGCAAGTTTTGGATACTTTTTACTATCCAAGTCATCTTTAGCAAAAAAGCATCGAGCTTCATTCAAGCAATCTTTCTAAGCTATTTCATATATTAGCCCAATTACTTGAAATAGTCATTCCTATGCAACAAAAAAGCTTTCAGAATCCCTTATTTATAGATATAGAAACAGTACCTGCGGTAGGTCACTTTGATCAACTTTCGGCAAGTATGCAAGCATTATGGAAAAAAAAAGCAGCTATTCTAGGTTATCAAACAGAAGAAGAGCAAGTAACAGCCTACTTTGAAAAAGCTGGTATATTTGCTGAATTTGGTAAAATAGTGGCCATTGTAGTGGGCTATATTACGCCTATAGATACAGGGAAAAATCAGCTTTTGATCAAGTCTATCGCTGAGCATGATGAGTATATATTACTAAGCAACTTTGTATCGATGATCAAGTGCTTTCCTCGTTCACTCAATTTTTGTGGACATAACATCAAAGAGTTTGATATACCCTACTTATGCAGAAGGATGATTGTCCATGATATTGCCTTACCTTCCTCCTTAGATATTGCGGGCAAAAAACCTTGGGAAGTGAATCATATAGATACACTAGAAATGTGGAAATTTGGTGACAGAAAAGCATATACATCGTTGAATTTACTAGCCCATCTCTTGGGTATTCCCTCTAGTAAAGAGAGCATGGATGGCAGTGAAGTAACCCATTACTACTACACAAAACAGGATCTCGCTAGTATCACCAAGTATTGCATACAAGATGTGATTGTCACCGTACAAGTCTACAGAAAGATAGCTCAGCTTCCCTTGATCGATCATGACGCGGTTATCATCACAGAGTAATACCACAATAGAATAATCACTTCATAAAATATGCTTACCATTGTCCCATGATCAAGTCAAATACTGCACAACAACATCAACAAGTAATCGCTTTTTGTAAAAGTATCTTTGAGAAAAAAAACAAAGACTATGATACTTCTTGGCGTGTCTTGCGTGTCTCTTCCTTCACAGATCAGATCTTAATTAAAGCGAGACGAATCCGTAACATTACAGAAAAAGGAAACCAAAGAATAGGTGACGATATTAACAGTGAGCTAACAGGTATTATCAACTATAGCTTGATGGCACTCATACAATTGCAATTAGAAGGGAATCCCCAAGTAAGTATCCCTTATGGTGAGCTTGCTAAGCTATATGATCTGGTCGCTAAAGAAGTAGCTGACTTGATGATGCAGAAAAATTATGACTATGAAGAAGTATGGCGGGATATGCGTGTCAATTCAATGGTAGATATTATCTTAATGAAGCTACTTCGTATCAAGCACATAGAAGATAATCATGGTCAAACATGCGTATCTGAGGGAGTAAAAGCCAACTATCAAGATATTGTCAATTATGCTATCTTTTGCCTGATATTGCGTGGGCTAGTAGATCACCCAAAAGAGTGAAAGCACTTCTTTTGACTAAAAGAGTGCGCTAAAGTGAAAATATCATTTTATGTTTTATTAAAAAATAGTTATCTTTGTAACATATTTGCTCTAAACAAAAATCTATTTGTAAATTATGAAAAACTATACCAATTCATTTTTTTTCTGCTATTTTCTTTTTTATTGGTTGGCTAGTAGTTTCACTGCTGCCGCTGAATATGAAGATTTGGGGTTTATCAATACCATTTTTCCCAATGGAGGGTTGATGAATAATCAAGAAAAAAAAGATAAGAAGGAAATGCTCGATTTATTAGGTTTACCTTACAAGGAATATGTCCTTGTTAATCAGCTTACCAAGACAGATCAATTAACAGAAATAGAAGAGTTAAAAACTGCAGTGCAAAAAGCTATTAATCCCACTACACAAGTCAATTTTGGCAATCAAACAGTGGCTATAAATTTTGCAAGTTTAGATGCAGAGGTTCGTGTTGATACCATCGTGAACGCAATAGAACTCGCAGGGATTGGGCTTCCTTACTTAAAAAAACTTATAGCCAGAAGAAAAGAGCAAATAGCAACTAAGAAAGAGAAAGAGAAGCAGAATAAAGAAGATGAAAAAGAAAGGAGAGAACTAACAAGAAATCAGCTTGCGTTAGATCAAAAAAATCAGCAAGCAGACAAAGACGCAAGTCGTGAAAGAGAAACCGAACAATTGCGCATCCAAGGTAAGCAAACGCTAGAAGAATTGAAGAAGAGGAACGCAGAAGAATTAGAAGCCCAAAAGTATCGTAATAATTTAAGCATAGAGCAAGAAAAGCGTAAAACGCAAGCGCAGAATGGGGATATAGAGGTTGAAAAGATGAAAGAAGAATACAAGGAGAAGCGAAAACTTTTTAATGAAAAAATCAAAGACCTAACCAAACCAAAAACAGTAAGGGTAGCTCTTATCCTGATAGGATCGACAATTACAGTCTATTTCTTGGCTAAATTGGGTATTCCCTATTTGCTTTCTTTCCTGTTTGTTAGTAAGCCTGAGATTATCAAAGATACATCATTACCTCAGAACTGGTGGGAGTCAATAGTCCGATTCTTTATGGGCAAGAAGAAATATGCATCACGTTATCATATGATGACTTACAATGAAGTAACACAGCGCTTTGTGGATAGTGAGATTAGCAAAACCAAAGGAATCCAAAAGAAGAATAAATACCTTAAGAAGGGGAAAAGGCCCTTTGGACATGACCATCTTCTCTTTTTTGGCCCCCCAGGAACGGGCAAAACTATGCTAGCGAAAGAACTGGGAAGAAAATGCGGTATGGATTATGTATTTGCCAATACGCCAATACTTACAATACGCAGCCAAGAAGAAGCAATAGAACAAGTGCAAAAGTTATTCAAGTATGCAGAGCAATTTAATACCCAAGTAGTCATCATCTTCGATGAGTTTGATGCAATCTTTACAAAAAGAGAACTCACTACTGACAGAAAAGATAGAAAGATTATTAATACAGTACTAGGCTATGTAGAAAAAATGAATGACCCTAAAATAAAGATTATTGCAGTAACTAATCTCCCTGACTTGATTGATTCAGCTATTTATAGTCGTATGAGAAAAGTAGAAATAGCTGCTCCCACTAAAGACAAACGTATTAAACTTCTACGAGGTTATCTCAAAGAAGAAGTAGAAAAAGAAGGTATTCGGGTACACTCCGATGTCATTAACAATATAGAGGATATTGCTGATAGAATAGAGGGAAAAACAGGACGCTATATTCAAGGGATGTGGTCTTCCTTACGCAATCATGCTATTTTTGTAAGTGGTACTAACCAAATAACAGTAGAAGATGTACTTAACTATATCGAAACAACCCATTCTCAGAAAAAAAGAATGCATCAAAAAAGTTAATCATCTCCGTATAATCCAAGAATCAGTTGATCAACAATAATAAAGAGCCATCAGTAGGATACGTAGTTGGGTAGAAAAGGATATTTGTCCATCTCAGATATTGCTAGACTGAGGCACATGATTGACTGAGAGAAAGGGGTAATCAGCAACAAAGGCATTTCTGTTTAAAAACATTCCATGTTAGTTGTAGAGAAAGTTTGCCCTTTATATCCATAAGTAAAAATTCACCCCTTTTGGGTACTTTTTTTCATTTTCGGATATTTTTACAATTTTTATCAGCTATTTTTAGCTAAGAAATGTTAATAGAGTCGCCTAACAACTATTTTTTAAATGATTTTTACAGTTTTGTATTCTCCTGATTCACCCGAGAAAAAGATAAACGATCAAACATTGTTTAATCTTTTTTTCAGAAAACTCAATTTTCTTGCATAGTACTGATAGATAGGTCTTCCTGTTTTCCTCTTTCATAGTGATCAATATGTTGTACTCGTTCTTGTAAGCTAGATTCCAGCATCCATTTATTCTTTTTATGGACTCGAAGTCTATCTATCAAAAGATCTTCTGTCGCTTTATCTTGCGTACCATTTGTGAGCGTAATCCCCTCATTGATGATTGCTATGAGTTTCTCCTGATCTTCCGCTAAATCTTCTATCATCTGATCAGCATAGAGACATTCATCGCCATCCTTTATCTTAGAAAGAACTTGAAAGTCAGTAAAAGAAGCAGGTACCAAGCTTCCTAACTGACGAATGTGCTCAGCAATGGTATCAACCGCCTCTGCAAGCTCCTCGTATTGCTCTTCAAACAGCTTATGAAGAGAACGAAATGCATGGCGACTCCTAATATTCCAGTGATAGTTCTGTGTTTTAAGATATACTGCATAACTACTTGCTAGTACTCTTTTCATCATTGTGATTATACGTTCCATAATACCTAAGTTAATATTAAAAATGAATAGATAAAAATTAGTTGAAATTGATCATTTTTTTGCCTATTTCTATATACTGCATGGATAAGCTAGCTACTGTTTGCATTCAAAACTAAGCTGGCATGCAATATACATCGATATTTTAAAAAATATTGGGAATACCAACTAGTAGACCACAGCCAACTGGTAAAGCCAGCTCTCTCAATTTGTCCAAAGATGACTGCAATAATAGTCAACACTATCTCATGGATAGGAGATCAATATCCTTTTCGCAATGGATCATATCAAGCTTCTAGATTAGATATAAAGTTGTCTAGACAAAGGCTTTAGCAATCTTAAGCTTACTTTTTTAAAAGCTGAGTTTGCTGCTTTTTAACTAATTCCCTATAAATAGCCTGCTGGTATTCCTGAGCAGCTGATATATTAATGTTTTGTAGAGGTTCGCTAATTGTCTGAATAAACCCATCAAGGTTTTTCGGATCTAACTTCCTTAAAGTTAGCATATTTTGTAGCTGACAATTGCACACTACACTATTTACTCTACTCTTGATACTCATCCTTTTCGTTGAACTACTCTCTCCTTGAGCAAGGGCACCTTGCTTTTGATCATTTGCCAAATACAATAAATAACTCAAACACCTTACCAGTACAAAAATATCTATATCAGAAAAATGATGGAAAAGCATCACATTGTATATCTCACCTTTAATAGGATATAAAGTATGCCCGTAGAATTGCTGATATTTTTCAGCAAGTTGATCTTTGTACTTTTGGCACTGTTTTTCCCACGCTTGACTACTCCTGATGTAGATTGGGCGATTCTTTGCTGCCATTTCTTGTGCTATTTGATTAGCATAGTCGATACTACCCATTATATTACCTAATTCAATGATTTGTTCCATAGATGTACAAGCAAAGCAAGCAATTGTTGTGATTAAAGTAGGACAGTTCTTTTCATAGTGGTTCCATACGTTAACTTCAACTTCTTGAACTTCTTTCTGATTACCACTGCTAGCTTCCTGAATAACTTTTATTTTCTCAACTTTACGCATATCATATTGCACTAATAATTGATAACCACCCATAGGAGATAATTTTTTCAACTCTTTTTGATATTTTACTTGTTGATGCCTATTCAGTAGCTGTTTTTCTTGGATTCGTTCAGCTTGCTGAAGTTGCTCAACTATTTGCTTTTTTTGAAGTTGATTGATCAATTCCAGGAATTTTCTTTGGTGTGGTTTTTTCATTGCTAGAGAGGGACTAACAGCCAGTTCTTGTAGTTCGTCTTGATTCGCTTCCAGAAAATCATACAGTTCTTCATAACCTTCTTCTCTAATGGCTTGGAAATAAGCACCTAATTTGTTGTTCTGTAAGAATTCCTGGATTGTAGATTGTTGTTTTTCTGCTGCATAGCAAGTTGAGATAACGTTAGCTAGGTAGAGCAGTATTCCGATACTATATCGCTTGAAGCTAAATTGTGTACTGATCATTAGATTGCATTAATACTTTAAGACAGTATTCAAGGTACAAAAAAATTCTAACCAATCAAAAATAGTAGTGGCCACTTTTATCTATCATAACTACTACTTATATAGATAGCAGCGTACCCAGCAACATATGCTATGCTATCAGAAAAATGACTATGTTTGTCCCACGGGATGTGGCGCAGTCCGGTTAGCGCACTCGTCTGGGGGGCGAGAGGTCGCAGGTTCAAATCCTGCCATCCCGACACTTATAAAAAAAGCTATAAATGTTATCAAGAAGGTAACGAAGAGTAGTAACTAACTGACATAAGTTGCATAAACCAATTCGACAAAGAGGAGTAATACTGTTTAAATGCTATATTGGGGATGCATAAAACGTTTGACAAAAAGATATTTTGATTACATCGTCATCTATTAGACATAAAAAATAAATAGTTGTTTCTAACTTATACTTTAATGAGATATAGAGCTAAAAATATTAAATCTTTTTCTTTCGTAGGAGGACTTTTTGTCTACCTAGTCGGTTTTTGGGTAACAGGTCAAGACGTTGAACTGGATGGGAATATACTCATTGCTCTTTTTTTTTCACTTGTTCTCATAGTATTAGGGCAGGGAGAAGATATAACAATGCGACGTACAGTAACAGGTATTATTATCTCCTCCTTTTATTTCCCTCTTTTTTTACTAGGGTGCTCTCAATTTTTTCAATTCACAATGAGACCACGCGAATATTATTACCTCATAAGCTGGGTTTTCTTTTTTGGAACGGTGGCTTCTTTAATCAACTCAGGTAGTTCCCTTATTACCTTTTCTCAAGCATTATGCTTCTATTTTTACAAAGAGAATCAAGTAGAGTGTTTAATTATGCTTCTGAAACTAGATCCTAGTATCTTAGAAAAAGTAAAAAAACTACAGGTTAGAGAGGTGAGTGACTTTTGCATGATCGTAGGATTAGTATGGTTGATTTTCTTTTCTCTATTTAATTTGTTTAGTTACATAACAGGTGCTTGGGAGACTCGCAAAAAAAGCACAAAGGGGTAATAAGAGTGGGTAGATCAATAACCAAGCGGTCATCTATAGACAAAAACAATGATAATATGTTCAAAGTTTTAAAAACCATTTTTTTTCTATAATTTTGACCTTCATTTTTTTCAAAAAAATATGTTCAAAAATAAAAATTTATACATGAAAATATTCTTCTACCTACTTCCAATAGTAGTTTTTTGGGGTTCTTTTACACAAGCAACAAACAATAAAAAAAAAGATAAAAGTGGAGGTTTTTTTCCTTCATTTAATAAAAAAAACAAGAAAAAAAATCTTAGTATAAAAGATCAAGCCAAAAGTACCATGACTAAGATGGGGAAATTGACTAATCAACTAAGTATTTTTTTAGAAGAGCTAACAAACGAGACAAATAAAAATGGCAAAAGTCAGCTAAGCAATAATATAGTAACGATCACAGAGCACGTGAAATATATCGCAGGAGAAGTAAAAAAGAATATAAGCCCGGAAGAAGAAATTGAATTAATAAACAATATCAAAAAAACAGCTAAGGACCTTTCTATTATTACAGCAAGTTTAGTAGAAGAAATAGACGAAAAAGGGCAGATTACCATAGTCAAAAATTGTAAATATCTTATAAAAAATATAGGTAATATGTTAGAAGAAATTAAAAAGCAACCTCAAAGTAAAGATGGAAAGTGGACAATTGTAAAAGACTGCGAAATAATCACAAGTACTGTAGCTAATCTAGTAACTGCTTTGGGAAAAGAGATCAAAGGGAGTAAAAGCATCCAGGTAATGAAAGATATACAAGAAACTACTAGCCATCTTAATCAGATCACAGCCACCTTGAACAAGATGGTGGACAATAATAGTCCAGTGATTAAGGAGATGGTATGTAAAATCAATAATCTCTTGAATCTTTTCAGTCAAGAGATAGACCCCAATGGCAGAATCAGCCTTATGGAAGACACAAAGGGGATACTCCATCAGATCAATAGTATATCTCAAAAAGTCGATCAAGAAACTCAAGTCATCCTCAACCAATTCAAAGTAATTAGCTCAATGTTGGTAAGTGAAATTGAAGACAAAGGAACTATGGTCAAGGGTTTACTAAACGATGTAGAACAAGCGATCAATAACCTAAAACTAGTATCAAATAGCATAGCGCAAGTCGATAAAGAGGGACAAATTAAGCTAATTGAGAACTTTCAGCAGATCACACAAAGCGCAAAAAACCTTTCCTCTGCTTTGGAGCAAGAGCTAATTGAAAAGGGAGAGGAAGGTATCACTATCATACAAGACTTCAAAAAAATCACGCAAGGCATCGCTGAGATAGTAGATACTGCGAGCGTTGCACCACTTATAGAAAATAGCAAGGCAATCATGCATAATATTGCTGTGCTTACCACAGGACTCAGCAACTATGTAGATCAAGAAGGGAACCTACCTATAGTGACCAATATGCATAATCTAGTTTATAAAACGGATAATATATTAAATCAGATTGAGAAAAAAACTAAGTCATGCGAAAGCATCTTAAAAAACGCATATACTATAAGCAGTGCTTTAGCTACACAAGATAATGATGGGAATAACCTACTAGTCAAAAGGCTGACAGAAACTACCGAAAACCTAAATGATATAACAAAAAAAATAAATAACATACTAAAAAAAATGGGAGCAAGTAATAGCGAAGGAGAGACTACTACCCTACAATCAGCTAATAAATTACTCAAAAGTAGCGAAGCAGCAGTAGAGAATATGAGCCATGTCGCCGTAAAAACAGGTAATGAGCTCAATATACTGATCAAGAATCTTGACAAAAGAAGCAAAACGGTTGAAAGCATACTCATAGATACTGCTAATACAATTCGAATAGCTATCATGGCAATTACCTGCCTAGCTGTCACTAAAGCAGTACAGCTACTCTTTAAGATGAGTAACCGCAAAAAAATGCCTAAAAGCAAGAAATAGCATGCAATTAAAAAACCAATAGGCTATTATGAATTATTTTAAAAATATTGTTTTCACTATCTGCTCGGTTCTATTTTCTTTATTATTAGGTGCAGGAGTAGGCATTAGCATAGGTTTACACATATCCTCACACCGTGATAAAAGTGCCTTCTTATTGGAGAAAAAAGCCTTGGTTAAACTTTACCAAAATACAATTCCTTTTCAAGATATCCATAACCTACCTTCTGACGAGACCATTATTAAAGAAGACATGAGAAAGCTAGAAAATATCAAAGCTGCTTTTGCTCAAGAAAAACAGCCTTATGCCAAAGGATGGTTTGCACATGAAAGAAGTGAGGTATTAATTACGATGCGACAAACAAGAGCAATGTTACTGGAGTCACAAACAGCTATGCTTATTTTCCTACATCAATACATACGAACCATGAAGGGAATCAAGAAAATAGGCACCTTTTTAGCGCATATTTTTGCATTAAGTATCGGCATAGTTACCATTTCATTGATGATTTTTCTAGTCAGAAAAAGAGCCAATAACGCTTCCCAAGACAACTAAAGAGAAATCCAATCAATAGATCGCCTAGGTAAGTTTCTGTGAACAATAAAAATATATATTTGATTTTTGTAATACAGTGATAATTATCTAAACAAAGTAGCTGCTAGTAACAACCAGTCTTTTTATAGAGTATCATGTGGTTTATTTCTTTTTTTCAGATGACTCTTTATATTATATAACAAATTGGGGTTTGACTCCATGACAAGCCACAACTCACTATAACCAACTTAAATCCATGATAGGCTATCTATATATCACCTTGTTTTGCTTTGCTTTAGCTGCATCTAAAGTACTAATAGGAAACATGCATTATGATAAAAGTCTTATCCTATTTTTCTCTTTTGGGTTGAGTTTATTGATGTATGGTAGTATTGCTTTGCGAAAGATTGTCCTACTCAGAAAAAAAATCTACAAGAATATCAACAGTGTGATTGCTATTAATCTATCCACAACAGCCTATTGGGGTTTTTCTTATGTGTTGGCACTTCAATATATCGAAGCTCCGCTAGTTCTCTGCATTGACTTAGCAGCCGCTTCAGTTTTTACCTTCTTTTTTCTTACACCTTTTAAGGATTACCAACGCAACATACCCACTATTGTAGCGATTTTTTGTGTGATTATTTGTATGACCATTATTGCACACTACTACCAAAGTAAAGTAAATAGTCAGGAAAATATTTACATAGGAGCAGTATTTGGTATACTGGCAGGCCTTGGGAATAGCTGTTTAGCTATTTTTTCTAGAAGACTGTTCAAAAAAAAATTTTCTGTTGCTGAAGTGATTTCTGTTCGTTTTGTTCTACCTATGCTGGTAGCAGCAGCAGCAGTGCTTGCACACAAGAGCTGGCAAGGATTGCAACTTGTAGACTATCGAAATATGATTCTGTCTGGCTTTTTACTATCTGTGCTGATGGTCTTTTTTTTTCAAAGTTCCATCCAAAAATTGGGCCCCTTAGTAGTCTCTACATTAATGCCTTTTACTCCTATTATTGCTTATTTTATGCAGCTCTACGCTACAGGAGATTCTTGTAACTATTCTATATGTGGGACTATCCTAGTCTGTTCTATCATACTGGTCACAATGAATACTATGATGAAAAAAGAGAAAACAAGAAGATGGATAAGAACAAATAAAGTAGCCTTTACTCAAGCTACACAATCACAGGTGAGATAAACTATAAGCTAGAGAAATAGTGCATTCATGAAAAGAGAATCCTGAAAAGGATAAATCATAATTACTTAGAGAGTGTCAGCAATAAAAAAATAATCTAAAAAAACACCTAATTTCTATCTAATCTAGTAAATAAGAGACATTTTTATAGGTAGAAATACCCCAAAATTCAAACAAATAGCTAAAAAAGAGCCTTTAATTAAATGTATAATATAGAGCGAACTTAGAGTTTTCAATTATTTTTCTCATTTTTTTCTTCCTCAAAACTTAGAAAGACAAGATCCATTGTTTCTGGAGAGCGATATAAGAAAGATGTATAAAGCCATACCTTTGAAGAAAATCGGAAAGACTATGAGTCTTAGAGGTAATAAAAAAGGCCTACATTTATTTTCCACCTCAAGGAAAGGGGGTAGCTTTCATATTACTTAAATCTTATAGTCAAGCTTCTTACAAGAGGCTTACTAAGCAAATCAATGACAATATCTAATAACTATCAGTTCTTTTGTGGAATTCGGATTTCAACAGAAGAGCAACTAAAGAATCACAAAATTAATTGGGAACGTATAATTCATTATGGAAATAAAAAAGAACAAGATTAGCTTAAAAGAATCAATACTCCTACAGAAAAAATACAAAGAGGTTGAATGTTTTTTGAAATATATACAGCTAATGCCGTGAAAATAAATCATCGGATGAGTGCCACACTGCTTCTTAGAAAAGCGGCTTAGAGGTCAAGCGTATTTAGTGGAATAAGTTCCTTGATGGAAGGTACTATAGCTACTCTCCATTAAAAAATCGACTTTCTTTGATCTTGATCAGTGAGATATTTTTTTCTTTAGAAGCCATAGAGTTTTTGCGCAAAATTTCAGAAAGTAGACATTTTATTTCTTCAAACCAGGAAAATTTGCTTGACTTATGACACCCCCTACTTGTATATAGCACATTTTTGATAAAATTTACTAGAGAATTAGTTTACTTTTTTTTGAGCATGGCTTCGCCCTGTTTGATTGCATCATCAATCGTACCCACAAGATTGAAAGCAAACTCTGGTAAGTAGTCGAGTGTGCCATTCATAATTTCCTCAAACCCTTTTATAGTTTCTTCTATAGAAACGTAAACTCCTGGGAGTGATGTAAACTGCTCTGTTACATGAAAAGGCTGTGATAAAAAGCGCTGTACTTTACGAGCACGATGTACAATTTGCTTATCTTCCTCTGATAGCTCATCGATTCCTAAAATAGCAATAATATCTTGTAGCTCTTTATAGCGCTGTAAAATCGCCTTGACTTGCTGTGCTGTATTATAATGTCTTTCTCCGATGATTTCAGGAGTAAGAATACGCGAAGAAGATTCAAGAGGATCTACAGCAGGGTATATACCTCGAGAAGACAATTTACGGGAGAGTACGGTAGTAGCATCTAAATGAGTAAAAGTAGTCGCTGGAGCAGGATCTGTCAAGTCATCAGCTGGTACATAGACAGCTTGTACAGAAGTAATAGAACCACTTTTGAGAGAAGTAATCCTTTCCTGCATTTCTCCCATTTCTGTAGCTAGCGTAGGCTGGTAGCCTACTGCTGATGGCATACGCCCTAGCAAAGCAGATATCTCAGACCCTGCTTGGGTAAAGCGAAAAATATTGTCAATAAAAAACAAGATATCACGTCCCTTACCACTATCTCCTTCATCACGAAAATATTCTGCAAGGGCAAGTCCTGTCAGGGCTACACGTGCTCGCGCACCGGGAGGTTCATTCATCTGCCCAAACACCATAGCTGCTTTGGATTGACGCAATGCTTGCTCATCTATTTTGTTAATATCCCAGCTGCCTTCTTCCATGCTTTTCTTAAATTCTTGCCCATATTGAATAACGTTGGAGCTAATCATTTCACGAATCAAGTCATTCCCTTCCCGTGTTCTTTCGCCTACACCTGCAAAAATAGAGTACCCATTGTAAGCTTTGGCAACATTATTAATGAGCTCCATAATCAAAATGGTCTTTCCTACACCAGCTCCACCAAACAAGCCTATTTTTCCTCCTTTGGGATAAGGACACAGTAGGTCGATTACCTTAATACCCGTGTAGAGAGGCTCTTGGGTAGTAGCCAATTCCTTGAAAGCAGGAGGAGACTGATGGATAGCTCTTCTTTTTTTTGTTTTCGGTACCGGTAACCCATCAATAGGATCTCCCGCTACATTGAAAACTCGTCCCAGCACTTCTGGACCTACTGGCACACTGATTGTTGTTCCTTGATCAAGCACTTGCATACCGCGAACAAGCCCCTCTGTACTATGCATGGCAATGGCTCTTACCTTATCTTCTCCCAAATGTTTAGCACATTCTAATAAAACTTTTTTCCCATTTTTTTTGACAACTGTAAGAGCATGAAAAAGCTGAGGAAGTTGGGCACCTGCTGCAGTATCAAAATGAACATCTACTACAGGGCCTATAATTTGTACGATTTTTCCTTGATTAGGCATATTAGCTTACTTGAATGGTATAATCTCTGACAGGCAAATTTTTTGTTTTCGTATTGGCACAATAATAATGCTATTTGGAGGAAATATGATGAAAATAACTAGAATAGTCAGCATAAGAATCAAACAACATTGAAATATGTTTTAGCTTTAAGCCAACCAATAAAATCTAATGTTCCTTTATTATCACTATATATATTTTCTTGTTTAGTAATATTAGTAATAAAAGAATGCAAAATATAATAACTAGAAAATTTCGACTTAAAAAGCTCATTTATCTTAGCCTTTTGTTCCGGATAGTTTCCTTGATCTATTGCCTCTTTAACTAGTTCTTCAAAAACTGCTTGAACAGTTTTTTGTAGCTCCTCTTCCGTATATTGTTTTGGTAAAATTTCGAGTGATAACAAAAAGGGGTACTCTTTGATGATACCCTGTAGCCAATATTTATTAGTATCTTCACCAATAGCCCAAATCTTTTGTAAGAACCTCTTAACAAGATTTTTGTAATGTTTTTCCTGTTCATCATTCCTACTGTTGATAGCTTCTTGCAACCCTTTGATATACTGCTTAGTTTGTATTTCTACACGGGACTTAGTCTCTTTGAATAATGCATTTTGCTCAGAGGATGACAAGTTAGTTGTTTGAATTAGTTTTTTCATATCATCAAATTCATAATCAGCTTCCAGCATTGATAGAAAAACATTCGTATCTTTTTGGATGATGCTAGTTAGTAATTTTTGTTCTTTAGGGAACATTTTTATAAGATCATCGATTGTATTCTTTGTCTGAATAGCAGCCTCAAAATCTTTGATCAGTTGCTCTTGTTGAGCCTGCTCTTTCATGCGGCTTGCACCAAACCAAACTTGAAAAAGTGCATAACGTTTGACTAAATAGGTAACACCCCCTATAATCACTACAACAGTAGATAGGATAGCAACTCGCTTTTTGTTCCTGCGATATTTTTCCTCTTGCGACATTTTACCAGTTATTTTACTCCGAAAGTAATCATACCAAGAAGCTTGTAGATAATGGTGCGAAAAACTTAAACTTAAAAAAGCAAAAAGTAAGAAGGTCTTTAATCGTCGTTTAATCATTTTTAGATTTTAGATAGTAAGAAAGTTAATGAGCAAATTTAAGCAGTCAACATCAATCAAGTAAACCATCATACAATTTACTCCCTACCATTGGCAAAATAAGCGCATTAGTCGACTAGTTATGTATGTTAGCGCGTCTTAGAACTGGCAGCAACTTATTATGTATTTTATAAGAATAACAACTAGTCAACTTAGTTTTTTATTCATACTCCTATCTTTTTAAGAGTTGCAAGTGGCTCAAGATAGCACTCACTTGCTTTGTAAGTAGTAGGATGGCTCATAGCTATGAGCCATCCTACTATTCGATACAACCAATGCATGAAAATTATAATCGTAGTTTCTCTTTATAACCAATCATATTAGAAGAAAAAGTTTCTAACAACCATGATGCTAATTTGTCGTCAGATTTTTCCCTTAATCTGAGCATCAGGATCATGCCATCAGAAAGAAGACACTCTGTCAGTAGCTATCAAAATAAAAATTATACATTTTCCTATGCAAGCAAGTTTGAACAGTACACAGCTATGCAATAACTATTTTTCACTATCACATAATGATTCTCACTTCGCTCCCAGCTGGAATACTCCCTATTCTTTCCAACGAAGATATGACTTCTATGACAATGGTAGTGTACCACTTCCTCCTTTATTTATATTGTTATCAAAACAACCCGAGACTGGTAGTAATTCACCAAACAAAGTAGAAAAAGGGGAACAAAGTACTCAGCAAAGCCCACCCGTAGTTTAACCGTCGATACAGCCAGCAAATGGTACACATTCTCATAGTCAATCTTCAAAATCAGCAGTCAAAAAAAAGAAAGCAAACAGCCAAAAAATGAACCAAAAAAATGGAGCTAAGACTGCTAAGAAAAGAAATGCTTCTGCCAAGTGTGTAACCAAAAATTTACGCTCAACAGTAGGAAAAACAACGAAGCTAAACATAAGAACCCAAAACCTTTTTCGTACCAAGAATGTAGAAAAGAACTAAGTAGAAAAAGATATTGAAAAGATCATATGAGACTGCATACAGGCGATCTTTTCAAGTGCGATTTCTGTAATCGAGGCTTTACAAAACTGATTTCACTAAATAAGCATTAAAGAATCCATACAAGTGAAAATCCTTTTGGCTGTTCATTTTGCAATAAATGTTTTAGATTTGAGAGTAACTGAAAAAAACATGAAAATATTCACACGAATACAACAAGTTCTATTTGTAATCAGTCATTTAATAGACAAAAAAACTGTAAAAATCATATCAAAGAGGTTCACTTGGATGAGAGGCCTTTTTCTTGCAAGTATGGTGATAAAAAGTTTAAAAGAGAAGAAGATGCTTCAATACCATGAAGCATCATGTCACTAACAAGAGTAGCATCGTCTCTACGTTTTACTATTCATTCATAACTGATCTATGAAACAGCAGCCTTTTTTCAGAAAATAGTAGGAGTAGCTATTCGCATACGTGCACTGCGCGCAGAATTATTGAGCTTAATTTCTTCTTGCGTAGGCTTTAATACTTTTCTATAGACAGGCTCTAAAGGGCGTATAAGATTACCATAAAAGTCTTTTTTTGGCTTTCCTGTTTTATTGCCATACTGAATAAAGCGTTTGACTACTCTGTCTTCTCCAGAGTGATAACTGATGACAACCCACCTTCCTCTCGGGTTAAGCATGTTAGGAACATCTGCCATCATTGCTTCTAAGGCTTGTATTTCGTCATTAACAGCAATACGGAGTGCCTGAAATACTTTTGCCAGGTATTGATAGTCACGATAAGGTGGAAGACAGGAATGGATAGCTTCTCTAAGTTGTGCAGTCGTATGAATGGGTTGTATTTGACGTGCTTGTACAATCTCTCGAGCAAGCCTTTTGCTATTGGTAATATCGCTATAGTCTTGGAATATTTTCACTAATTGCTGTTGAGAGAAAGAATTAACCACTTTTGAAGCTGTCAGCTCACCAGTAGCATGCATACGCATATCTAATGTGCCATCCAAGCGAGCTGCAAAGCCTCGATTAGCTTGATTGAGCTGATGCGAAGAGGTTCCTAAGTCTACAAGAATACCATCAACACGATCAACCCCTAAGCTACGCAGAATAGGAGCAAAGAAACGAAAGTTGGCTCGAATAAAATGGAACCTTGGGTCTTCTATTTTTTTGGCTTCTAGCAAAGCATCCGGATCTTGATCAAATGCCCATAATGCACCCTCTTTTAGCCGCTTCAATAAGCTAATAGAATGGCCTCCACCTCCAAATGTAAGATCAACATAGATACCTCCTGGCTTAAGGAGTAACCCATCTAAGGCGTCATGTAACATAACAGGGATATGATATTGTTTGGTCATAAGAAGTTACGCTAAAACAGAAATTACTACCAGCAAAGTTAAAAAATAGATAGCAACCCATCTCAATAAATAACGGAATAAATAATATGGAGAGCTCTGAATGATAGATCCTGACTATTATGCTTATATAGGGTCAAGGGTAATGATGCGTAAATGAGACTACTGATTGTATGCCTATTTTTTGCTAATTTTTTTAGCTCAAAGAAGAGCATCAGGAAAATATCATACATTAAATGCCTTGTGATAAAGACAAGCAAATTACAAAAAGCGTTTTTGTAATGTATCCAATTAAATAGAGTAAAGTAATTATGACAATCGGGATAACATGTAAAAATCTCATCGCCTTATCCGTGATTTGGAGATATTGTAAAGCATTGAAAACAGCTTTATGAGATATGACTAGTGTATAGACAATAGCATATAAAACGCCATGTAAACTCATTAGGCAAAGTGAATAGCGTCCTCTTTGTAGTATGCACTTATTATTGATAACATGATCAAAGGTTACTAAATACTTGAGCGAGTACTCAATGTTTGAATGAATCAAGCTTACGCCGTAATATAGTATTTTATATTGACCTTTTGGATTTACCCACTTTTAGGGGTTAATCCAAGCTCTTTGCCTTTTTTGAGCACATAGGGATAAAGTTCATCTCTCTGATTGCTTACCTGGCCTTCTAAAATAGCCTCCTTAAGTGCTGATTTAATCATGCCGATTTTACTACAAGGATCGATTTGAAATATATCCATGATTTGATGACCATCAATAACAGGTTCTAAGTGTCTAATACGATCACTATCTTCCACTGCTTTAATACTAGCTTCTAGCTTCTCAAAATTAGATAAGTAGCGTTTTACCTTATAGGGGTTGTGAGAAGTAATATCTGCCCTGCAAAGGGTAATAAGATCTTCGAGCTCATCACCAGTATCATGGATAAAGCGCCTAATAGCGGAATACGTCACATCATTTTCTATAAGGGGAATGTGGCGCAAGTGTAGGCGTACTAACTTTTTAACATAACGCATTTCCTGCTTCAAGGGAAGTTTAAGGCGCCTAAAAATTGGGGCAACCATTTTGGCACCTAATTTCTCATGCCCATGGAAAGTAAAGCCTACTTTTGCATCAAATCCTTTTGTCGCAGGTTTTGCAATATCATGCAGAAGAGCAGCCCAGCGAAGCCATAAGTTGTCAGAAACATTAGCGACATTTCTAACTACTTGTAAGGTATGTTTAAAATTGTCTTTGTGACTATTTTGCCCTATTTTATCAACTTTTTTTAAGGCTTCCATTTCAGGAAGAATGTACCTAAGTAGCCCAGCTTGATCGAGCATATCAATTCCCTTATCAGGTGTGGAGGATAAGAGTATTTTATTGAACTCATCCGTAATTCTTTCTTGAGGAAGGATAAGCATACGATAAGCCTCTTGCTGAATAGCTGACCATGTAACAGGTAAGATGGTAAACTGGAGTTGATTAGCAAAGCGTATAGCACGCAACATACGCAATGGATCATCAGTAAAAGTCTGTGCAGGATCTAAAGGGGTCTGGATAATTCCTTTATCTAAGTCTAAAATTCCTTTACACATGTCTACTAAGTCTCCAAAAGTTGGCTGGTTGAGGTTCAGTGATAGCGTATTGATAGTAAAATCACGACGAAAAATATCATCTTTAAGAGATCCTGGTTGGACGATAGGATTGCGAGAATTTGGCAAATAGGATTCTTTGCGAGCTCCTACAAATTCTATCTGCCATTCTTCCCAGCGTAGCATAGCAGTTCCAAATTTTTTAAAAATAGCCACTTTTGAAACTCCTATCTCACGCGCAAAGTGATTAGCTAATACAACACCATCTCCGACACAGACAATATCCACATCCTTACAGGGACGCTGTAGAAAAAGATCACGGACAAATCCACCTACCACATAGACTTCTAGTCCATAGCGATCTGCTACTTTCCCTATTAGACTAAACAAAGGATATTGATTTAGTAAGCTGCGATAATTCATAAAGCACAAATATAAAGAGTCAACTGATTTGTCAAAAGTACTTTCTAAGGAAACAACTTATTATTCCCTAAAGGAATTGGCTATGTATCATTTTATTCATGTTCTTGAACTTCAATTTTATTGATTAGCGCTATAGTAGAGCTCCTTACTAAGAGTTATTGATTACTGCGGAAGATCTTTTAGGTTCGCTATGTCTAAACCATAGCTCAGGAGAAAGTAGAACCCCCTAGCATACTAAAACGAATCAATAGCTTTTTGCACCAATAGATAAAACCAATAATAATTCATACAGGCAATAGGGACAAATGTCAGTATTTCAGGGATAGTAATTAGCTCTTTATCATAAACATAGTCCCTGATCAGCCTGTAAATAATATAGCTAAATAAGCACACCCTAAAAATAAAGCAGATCAAGAGAGTTAAAAAAGCAAATATCTTGAAAAGCATGGTCGAATCCATATCCCACTTCAAAAGATACCAAGATATATAAAAAGGAATCTGAGTAATCTCACAAAGGAGTCCCATAGCAATGTAGCGAGCATGACGAAAAGTAAATAGCATGATAAAAAACAAAATCATGTGATGACTTACATCCAACTGGATACTACTACTAGTAGCAGGATATAGTAGCATCAACCCTATATCATAAAGCACATACGCTCTACTAGCATTCATTAAGGTATCCCAAGCCTTAGAAGTTATGGTGTGGGTTAAAAACAAGAGAGCGCTTGTGAAAGCAATAACAGCGTGTAGGGAGGATACAAGCCTGCTAGCCCAAGCAAGTTGACGTGAGGGAGGTACTACTACAACTGTTTGACGATTAAAAAACAAGAAAGCAATCACATAAAAAACTATACCTAATAAAATAATAGGAACGTTTTTTCTAAGAAAAAGATGAAAACCTGAAGCAGTAAAAGGGTTATTTTTCTCATTTCTTAAATAAGTCATATGGCTAAAAGTTAAAAGGGCAAATATAATATTTTAAACAGAAGAATACTTTAGCGTTAGCTGATTGGTAAAACTTATTCTTAATTGAGCGTAGCAAGCCTATTTTTATAGAGTAGTATGATAACATACCTTGTTATCATCAAAGACACTGTCTTGATCAATTTATTTCATTCTTAATAGGTACCATATCTTATTACTATCCTCTTTTTTCTTTACTTGTTTTATAATAAGAATCGAAAAGCATGCTGAAGGAGTCGATAAAACCATAGATAATTCATTAAAATAATAGGAAAGAAAATGATCAACTGTAGGATACCTATGCCATTTTCCTGATTGATATATTGTTTCCATAGTTTCACAAGCAAATAACTGAAAACACCAATTCTTAGAAAAAAATAGCTAAGCAAAGTAATGATAGCTACTATGATAAAGAGAGTGCTTCCCTGCATACTCCATTTTAGCATATACCAAGAAAAATAAAGGGGGACAAGCGTAATTTCTGCTATTAATCCTAGAGCCATATTTTTTTGTCCTTTGTAAGCATAGAGCGTAATCCAAAAAAGAATAACATGATGAGTCACATCTAACCATATGTTGCTAGTTACCGTAGGGTATAAAAGCATAAGAACCGTATCAGAAAGTAAAAAGCCACGTGTTACATTGAGCATCAATTGCCAAGCAACAGCGGATATGGTATCCGTAACTAATAACAAAGAAATAGTAGAAACGAAAAAAGCATGGAGGATAGCAACTTCTCTATTAGCCCATGCCAGCTGCTTAGCTGCAGGCGCTACTAAGCAGGTTTGATGACAGAAAAGAAAAAAAAGAAAGATACATAATAACATAACTATTGCCATAATAGGCACATCTCTTCTTAAAAAAACGCGAAACCCTATTGGTGTAAAAGGATTATTGTATTTTTTGGAGGGTATAGTCATAAAAAAATAATAGAAAACAATAATACAATATTTTCTATAAAGAAAATAGAAAGTTCACCATTATACATGATTGATTCGAAGTAGGTAGTCAAGGTTCAAGAAGATTGGACATCAATTCTAATTAAATGGAGTCTACTCTTGACTTGAATAAGAGAGTGTACAGCATGTATAATTTACACTTTGTCGAAGGCTTCTCTAAACCTTGTCTACAGTGTCAAAATATAAAGTTAAATGAGGAGGCATTCTAGGCCCAAATCTAATAGCTAATAGCTAATTGCTGTGCTGTCAAACCCCCATGTGCCAAGAGAGAGCACTCCATTTTTTCTATGGGGAGTGTAATTTAAACTCTGTCTACAGAAAATTTAACTTTGATTATTTAACATTTAACCTTAGACATTATGAACAAACACACCTTAGAAGAAATGAAAGCAAAAGCCTTGAAGCAATTCAGAGAAGGCATACCCTTATTTGGTAAAAATGGAGCTTTTGCTCCCCT
>JBCCTJ010000009.1:0-35103 GCA_039198585.1 Bacteroidota bacterium | reverse complement strand
TCTAATAGACGTTCTACAGCTTGTTGCTTTATACCTTCCCAGGTTACTTGATTTATTTCTTTTTGTTGTTTATTCATGATTAAAAAATTTAAAAGTGTAAAATTGTTTTTTTACTTTGACACAATTAAATGATTTAACCCAGTAAAGATTAGACCAGCATATGTTAATGTTTTTCTATCCGACAAAAATTCAATAGCTCCAGTGAAGTAAGCTTTTCGAGCCTCTGCAAGCTTTTCTAGTTTTTCTCCTTCAGCCTTCTCAATAGCTACCTTAGCTTGATCTTTCATTTGCTCCGCTTGTGCTTTTGTCACTTCATTGGTAGCTTGTTGAGTCTCATTTGCTACTTTTTTCTTGTCAGATGCTGCCTCAAGTTGAGTTGCTTCAGCTTTCTTTTGTTTAAGAAGATTTTCAGCTTGCTGCCTGAGCAACGCAGGATCATTATCAATTAACTGCTGGTTTTTTATCTTGTTACGAGCTTCAAGGTTATTAAGTTCTTGTTGATAAATCTGTTTTTGTTTTTTCAGATTGTCCGCTTTTTTATTATTAGTTCTTGCTATTTGATCTTCTAGTTTCTCTTCATTTTTTGAACTTTTTTGCTGTTTCTTAGCTAATTCAGTCTGTCTATCAAGAAACCTTTCTTGATTCTTTATTCCTTTTTCTTTTACTTCGAGTATCTTGTTTTTCGCTCTATTTGTTCTTGTTCTTGCTTAGCTGCTAGCTTAGTTTTTTTGTCTTTGTTTTTCTTATCTAACTCTTCTTGCTCTATCTTGTTTTCTTCCTTCTTTTTTATTTTGACCCAATTAGCGTTTGTGATATCTTTTACGAGTGCTAAAATTAATTCTTTGCCTTGGTTCTCCTTATCTGTTAAGTCCATTAGCTTACTATTCCAGCTACTAAATAGTTTGTTGTAAAATTCTTGACGTTTCTTATGTAGATTAATTTTTTCTTGCAGGTTATCTTTTTTTGTGTTGGCTTTTGTTCTAGCTCATCTAAAGAATATCTTGTATCAAAAAAAGTAGTAAAATTATTGAAGTTCTTTTCTTTTAAATCTTTGAAGCGTCAGCAATCAATGTATGAACTAACTGCATTCCTTTGTTTTGTAGCTACTATCAATTTTATCCAGGAAGCCTCTTAAACCTTCAACATCGCTATTCGTATAAACTGCTATAAGAGCTCCTAAGAAATAACTAAGACGTCTTTTTGGTACATCTTGTCCTACAATATACTGATCAATACCCCCATCTTGATTTACATATTGATCATAGTTTCCACCATAATAACTACTATTCAGTTTTTGAAATATAGCTCTCCCTTTACTATCATGCTGATACCATGCCTGACCATCAAACCCTAATGAATATTCGTTACTTTCATATACCCATTTACTATCACGCCTAGTTTTAGTACCTATCTTAATTCTTTTTGCAACTCAAGAACTAAGCTGTCAAGACCGCTTACCACTTTATCTTTTATCCTATCATGATTGTTTTGGACCGTTTCTTTAATCTTTACCAATTTTTTTTCCAACACTTGTCTTGTTCGCTTTTGTTTTCGACCTTCGGATCCAAATATTAGACTAGAGGAAAAGAAGAACAATGAAGAAAAGCAATAAAAAAGAATTTTCTTGCATGATGAATGAACATAAGGAATCTGCATAGTTAGTGAATTTAGTTTTTATAATTACAAGTTAATAATTTTCAGATTTTACTTATAAAAATGGAAATGTTCAAATAATCAGCCTATATCGTCATTTTTTAACCATCTTTCTGAGTTGGTAGCTCATGAAAAAAGTCATGCATGAGCCAGTGATAGAAGTATATAGATTAGCTTGATAACTGAGCATTACTCTGCTTCGTCTTATCTTTGCTTATGGATTATTTAGCCAAAATCATTCAACAAATCGATCTACAAAAACTATCCCTTAGTGATACCGTCTGCTTAGTGCCTGATTATCAGGTAGGACAGCAAGTTATTCAGCTGATTGCCAAGCGTCAGCATCAAGTGACATGGGCGCCCACTATCCTTACCTTGCCAGACTGGCTACAAAAATTGAGTGGTTGTTTGATTCCTGATCGCCTTCAGCTATTGAGTCACTTATACCATGTTGTCAAAGAGTTCGATACCTCTCCATCTTTTCTAGATTTTATGCCTTGGGGGACTATATTACTGAATGATTGTAAGAAATTGGATGAAGAGCTTGTTGATGTAACCAATCTTTTTGATGAATTACCTAGTAGGCACAAACAGCGCAAGCAAGCAAAGGTTTCTGCCTTGCTTCAATCATTTCACAAAGACTGGCAGCTCTTTCCAGCCATCTACACAAACTACCGTAAGCGTCTTACGACTCAAAAAATGGGCTATAGTAGCCTATTGGCTCGGCAAGTCTATGACCAATGGCAGCACGTTCAAGCTAGCTATACAGGGGGGGCTATTATTGGGATCAACTTACATCCCATCCCTTTAGTGTGCCAAAAAATACTCCATTTGATTAGCAAGCAAGTTACTGTCGATTGTTACTATGATGTCGATGCCCATTATATGACCAATGAGCAACATAGTGCAGGCTATCATCTGCGCAGATATCAAAAAGACAGCCTCTTGGGACATCACCTGTCTGCCCCTTACCCCTGCCTAGTGACTCCATCATCGCCTACTATAAAGGTAATAGCTGCTGCCACTCCATTGGAGCAAATCGAAAAGTTGAACACCATACTACAGGAACTAATAGACAAAAAAGAGCTCACACAGCAACTCCATGAGGTAGTCATTGTACTCGGTGATGATAACTTATTACTGCCTTTACTACATGCTTTACCAGCTACACTTACTCCCATTGCACTTCTGACAGGCTACCCCACCACATCAACATCACTCTATGGTTTATGCCAGTCAGCACTCTTGCTCTACTATAGTAAAGGAGAGAAAGGTCCTAACCATGCAAGACTGTGTCGCAAGGCAGCTGAGTATCCTAACATGCTTCTGGATGAAGATCAAGTGAGTACCTGGGTTAATACATTACCTACTACTACTCCTTGGCATTTCCTAGGAGCTTTTCTAAGTGAGATGGAAGATAGAGCAAAGTCTATTGGTCAGCTGAGTCAGTGGGAACAAGTTACCTCCCAGCATATTCGTTCTTGGTGTCAGCAATGCACATTATTACCTGAGCAAAATCTACTTAGCGAAGAGCAAGCTTTACAATTTTTTAAAAAAGAAACCCAGCATCGACATATGCCCCTTGCCAATCAGACTAAAGGGCTTAAAATTACACGTTTTACCAGTAGTATCAGCGTAAGGGCTCGCTGGGTATTTGTACTAGGAGTCGAAGAGGGATCCATTCCTCCTCGGCTTCCTTCATCATCATCGCTGCCTCGTACATGGCGCGAAAAAAGTGGCTACCCAGCTGTAGAAGCAGAAGAAGCGACTTATGCTTATCTTTTCTATAGGTTGCTCCATAATAGTCATCATCTTTATTTTTTTTATGCGACAAGCGCAAATGATAGGAGTGTACAAGAAAAAAGTCGCTACTTATCACAACTCATGCACGCTAGCCCATTCATAGTCAAAGAGCAAAAAAGTAAACCATCATCTATTCAGCTTAGTCGTCACATATCCCCTACTATTCCGAAAAACGAACTCGTTAAAAAAAAATTAGCTAAGTTTTTGACTTCTCATCCAAATCACGCACCTTTAACTCCGTCTGCGCTGAATGTTTACCTCGACTGCCCGTTGTGCTTTTACTTTCAATATGTAGCTTCGATACCTCCTGCCCCTATCAAAGCAGACTTTACTACGATAGATCCTCTTCTATTTGGCCAAATTTTGCATCAAATTATGGAAGAGCTTTACCAGCCCTATGTGAACAGTACCATTCATACTGCTTCAATAAGGCAGTTACAAGCAGCCATACGTCCTACTATTCAGCAAGTGATCGTACAGTTTGCTCAGGATACCGCACATATCCATCATTTCTTGGAGCATATCACAACAAAAATTGTTCAGAAAATTATAGATCTAGATAGAGCCTATACGCCTTTTACGCTGCTAGATACAGAAGTGGGCAAACAAGGTGAACTGAGAGCTTACTTATCATTAGATGATGATCGTGAGGTAGCCATAGGAGGCGTTATAGATCGTATCGATCGGAAAGGCAATCACATTCGACTGATCGACTATAAGAGTGGCAGTTGGCAGCCTTACATCTCTCATATGAATGACCTCTTTGATTCTACCAGTCCTATTAGAAATAAGATTGCAATGCAGCTCATGACCTATTGTTGGTTGTACAAAAGCCAGTACAAATCCTTAGAGCAAAACGTTATGCCAATGGTACTGAGTAGTCGAACACTATTCGCCCCTGCACCTGATGGAAGATTTTGGTGGAAAGGCAAAAAAGAGAAAGCAGTACCTATTAAAAACTTTACTCCTTACCAAAGCTCTTTTCTAGCCAGCTTACGGAAGGTTGTACAAGAACTGTTCGACCCTGACATTCCTTTTCGGGCTACATCTTCTCCATCACATAGTCAGCTATGTCGCTATCCTGCTTTATGCCAAGGTCAAGGAGTGTGAACCCAATTGTTAACGCTGTTTTTTCCTAAAAAAAGAGAAGGAAATTCTTTTATTTTGCTCTTCTTCCAGTTTTGCTTTAGCTGCTCTAAAAAAAGCTAGATTGGGATTACACCTTTCAGCTAATTTTTTGCGACACAAAGTAATCCAGTTGGCAATTTCGTGATAGGGAAGTTGCTCTAAGTTGCTACTTAAAAAGTTACTATCCAATAAAGAATTCATGGTAATCTGTCAAAATAAAGATCGGTTTTCTACATAAAACCTTTTCAAATGTTTGCTTATTATAGCTAGCTAGAAAGAAGCACAGTTAGTGAAAATAGTGAGATAGCTGATTAGAGAGCTCAAAAAAGAGCTTGTATGTGAAGATACAAGTCTCAAACTTGTTATAAAGCTATGCTTTTCTTACAATATTTTTTCACACATTTTTGTGACTAATTTTCAGTCAAGCTAAAGTGTCTCATGCTACTGACTTTGATTGAGTACAGGAGGCCTATTGGGGCTGATCGATAACTCATTTTAGTATACCATATTGTTTTTAGTGTCTTGTATTAAGACATAACTGCTATTGTGAAAATTGTTTTCTTTGATGTATATTTTTTATTTATAAATAATAAGTATTGCTACTGATCGTTCAGTGATCTAATATGAATTCTAGCTTGGTTAGTAAGGATCCTAAAAAGTGATCAGAAGAAACTTTACGAAAAAATAGTTAACTCTAGAATAGGTCACTAAAGAAAATAAAAACTGTTTAAATCATTAAAGCATAGCTGTGTAACTCACTTTCCCACCTGAAAAATGCATTTTTCAGCGTTTAAATGAGGTTTGTGCATGAAAATTTTTCTAGAAAAGTTCATTTTTTGCAAAAAATCAGTAAAACAAAATTCGTTGTAAAAACTGAAAATCATGTTTTTTAGCGCATAAAGTGAGGTCAAAAAACAAAATTTTTAAGAATATATAATTAATTGTATTTGTTGATAAGATATTGAAAGTTGATTACTGCATATTGCTGCCAATTGTTAGCTTCAAAATCTTTAATAATCATAAAAATCAAATCAAGTAAATTTTGTTTTTGCTCAAAGCTAAATTTGGTTTTGCTGATCTTCCGAATTTGTCTATCTATCGAGTTGGTTGTATGTATTATAGGTCTGACTTCAAGAGAATAATCTATATGCCTCAAATAATTATTAACATAGTCCTCATCAAGCCATTGGGTTATTGTACATCCATACGCTTCTTTCCACTCATCTACAAAGCTTTTTATCTTAGCACGGGCTTTTTTTGCTACTTTCGGCAATAAACTTATTGCATGGTTCTTGCAAACCAGAAGAAAAAGCATTTTTGTCCTTAGGTCTTACTTTTTTGAGTAAATTAGGTGGTAAGTGAACTACTTATTTCTGAATATTTGGCGCTGGATAACGTTTGCTGGTTTCTTCAGAAAAATGGGGTATACTTCCGGAACTATAAGGTCTACTTGCTCACACCTCTTTTTCGGTGCTAATAGAGGTATTCTTTCCATACCTTACTGCTATCTGTTGGATTGCTCTCTAGTAGCAGTAGCTCTCTTATATTGTCATCTTTAACACCATAAATAATATGTACAACTTCTTTGCTATAACTATTAGCTCGTTTCAAGTTAATGTCAAGAGTATCAGAACAGATAACTTTGTAATTAGCATCTAACGGTCTTTTTTTCACCTTTTTCGTATGCCATACAAGCTTGAGACTAAGTTACTCGTGGCATCTTTACTCATGAATTATCCCAAAAATTTTTCCATGATACCTGCTACCTCAGTTTAGATAATCCTCTTTGATACAATAGAACGCATAGTTGATTAAGTTGATCTTTCTGTGTAGTGAATTAGTTCTAATAATATAGGCTTGAACTTCCCATTCCGCGATCTTGGTATGCTAATTTGTAGCCTGTTGGTCCTGAGTGATCTAAAATTTTTCATGTAACTACCTTACCAGTCTCTTGCCTGCCTTCTTGCCCTTTTAGATACTCTTCTCTTTCCAAAATCATTAGGGAATCAATTACAGTAATTGAGAACTTATTTAGGCTAAGATCATCCTGGCTTTCAAAGAGATGGGCTAGTCCTGAATAGATCATTTTTTCTACTTGTTTTTTTGTCATAATTTCTTGTATTTTAAAAGCTAAATACAATAGTAATTTTTTTCATTTTCCACAATCAATTATACGTTACGAAAAAAATGAACATGCCATCAGCAACAAAATCCTGGATATCAATGCAAAAACTTACCAAAACCCCTTCAGCCTAAAAAGCATCATCAGCACCTAGCTCAAAAAGCTTAAACCCTTTAAATAAGCCTTAAAGGGAAACGTACGAAGACATGGCAACCCAACTTGTGAAGAATGTATCATCCCAACAAAAAAGCCTAAAATGTCATAATATCAGTTCTTAATAACGGAAACATGTAAGGAAAGAGTAGACTAGGCTTTATTGTTACAGTCGCTATTTTTAAGAACGCAAATGGCAAAAATGGCGTATATTTGTGAATATGATTAGCAGAATTTTATTCCATTCCATGAAGCAAAAAAAATTACTTTTTGGTAAGGGCAAGATGTAATGAAAAGTAAGGAGTAAAGAGTCGAAGAAAAAAATTTTCGTAAAACAACAGCCTCCTTCATTGCTATACTTAAGATTAATTAATCTGACAAACTACCTTATGCTACCGATTACTATCCGAACTGTCACCGATTATTTAGAGACCATTTCGCCAGTAAGTTACCAAGAATCTTATGATAATGCTGGTCTTGTAGTAGGATATCCTACTACAGAGGTACGAGGTATTCTTACAACACTTGATATCACAGAGCAAGTCTTAGAAGAAGCAGTTGTGCAAGGATGTAACTTGGTCATTTCTCATCATCCACTAATTTTTCGCCCGCTATATAAAGTTGACCAAGGCTCTGTAGGTCGTGCTATTACCTATGCCATTCAAAATAAGCTGGCTTTATACAGTCTACATACCAATCTTGATTATGTAATGGGAGGGGTCAATACAGCATTGGGTAAGCGGTTGGGTTTGTCTAATCTCTCTTTTCTCAAAAGATTGCCTATTCCATCTGATTCCAGCGTAGTGAGTTCTCTGGATCGGGGAGCAGGTATGATCGGCTCATTGCCTCAACCACTCTCAGAAGAGGATTTCTTAGCTTATCTAAAAGAAAAACTCTCGCTCACGACATTCCGCTACAGCTCTACTCGTAAACAAAGTATTCAGCAAGTAGCGATCGCAGGAGGGGTAGGAATTGGTCTACTACCTGACGCGTTGGCTGCTTCTGCCGATGCCTTTGTGACAGCTGATATTAAGTATCATCAGTTTTTAGATAGTGACTATCAGCTGCTTTTGGTAGATATAGGGCATTACGAAAGTGAAGTACACGTAAAAACTCTTTTAGCACATTACTTGTCAGAAAAATTTAATAAAATTGTGCTTAAAGAATCTACAATAATCTCTAACCCTATTAAGTATTATGTTTAGTGGAGCCCAGGAAAGCAATATCGAACAACTTGCAGCACTACAAAGGATTGATAAGCAGTTTGATGCTATCATATATGAAAAAGGTTCACTACCTAGCAGTATTGAATCATTACAGTTTGAGATTGCAAAACTTGCAAAACAAAAGGCAATAGGGAAAGAGAGTATAGATGAGTTGCATCAAAACATTGCAGACCTCCGTGGCAATATCAAATACCTAGAGAATCAAGTAGAGAAATATGAAGAGCAATTAAAGGCTACAAAAAACGACCGAGAGTATGATGCTATTAGGGAAGATTTAGAGATACAAAAAATAGAAATCAAATTGCTCAAACGAAAGATTCCAGAAAAAATGCAAGCCATCAAAGATGAGAATACTAAAATTGGAGATATTGAGAAAACAATGTTCATCAGAGAAAATTCACTCATAGCAAAAAAAGAGAGCTTACATACAATTCAGGAAAAGACTGGCGAAAATGAAAAGCAGCTATCACAGGAAAGAGAGAGGATCATTCCTATGATAGACAAAGAAGTGTATGAACGCTATACGCAAGTACGAGAAGCGAAGTTAGATGCAGCTGTTGATGTAGTAGAAAACGCTTGTAGTGGCTGCTTTATTATTGTACCTTATCAAAGGCAGTTAGAAATTAGGTTACAGAAAAATTTATATAGTTGTGAAAGTTGTGGTCGTATTTTACTGTATGTGATTAAGCCAGCAGTAGTAGAGACAAAGAAAAGAACTAGAAGAGGTAGACCTAGTAGTAGAAAGAAAGCTCAAGAAGAAATGCATAGCTAAAGTAGCACAAGACCTTTTCAGATATTGGCAGGGAAGAGAAAAAAATATTGGCTATTTTTTTCTTTATTAAATGATTAGTTATGAAGAAATATGATGCTAACACGCTTCCCGATACCCCTCTGATGCGTCAGTACATACGTATCAAAAAAGAGTATCCCGATACACTACTCTTGTTCCGCGTAGGAGATTTCTATGAAACGTTTGGAGAAGATGCACAAAAATTACATGAAGTAGTAGATATCAAGCTTACAAAGCGCTCCAATGGATCTGCTGCATCTGTTCCATTAGCTGGGTTTCCCCACCATGCACTGGATGTATACCTTCCCAAGTTAGTACAAGCCAATCTGCGGGTAGCGGTATGTGATCAGTTAGAAACACCTCAACAAGGGAGAAAAGTAGTCAAAAGAGGGGTAACAGAATTAGTAACTCCCGGTCTGACTTATCATGATCAGCTTCTCGAACAAAAAAGTAATCGGTATCTTGCTTCAATACATATCACTCCCCAAAATACAGGGGTTGCCTTTCTTGATATATCCACAGGAGAATACTGGGTAGGAGCAGGACACAAAAGATACATAGATAAGTTGATACAAAGTTTTCAACCTGCTGAAATAATTTATAGTAAGCGACATAGGGCTACCTTACCGTCCCGTTTCCCTAATCATTATATTTTTGCCTTGGAAGATTGGGTATATCAGTATGATTATGCTTATGAAGAGCTCACCAATCACTTTGGTACACACAATCTAAAAGGATTTGGTATTCATGAACTTACTGAAGGTATTGTGGCTGCAGGGGCTGTGTTGTATTACTTGAAAAAAACAGAGCATAACAAAATTCAACACGTCAGGAGAATATCTCCTATTCAAGCAGAAAAGACTATGTGGCTTGATCAATTTACTATTCGTCATCTTGAGTTGATCAAGTCACAACAAGAGGGGGGGAAACCACTCATACAAGTTTTGGACAAAACATTGACAGCTATGGGAGGGCGCAACCTGAAACAATGGCTTTTATTTCCTCTCAAGAAAAAGGAGCTTATTGACGAACGGCTTACAAGTGTTACTAGTTTAGTAGAACAAGAAGCGATCAGGAGTAGAATGCAGCAACACTTACGAACTATGAGTGATTTGGCCAGACTGAGTTCCAAACTAGCAGCACAGCGCATACACCCACGTGAGTGTATTGCATTAAAAAATACATTGCTGGCTATTGAGCCGATCAAAGAGCTTATAAAGCAAGCGGCAACTCCTTCGCTAGCTAGGCTATTACCGCTATTAGATCCTTGCAAAACACTTACTGAACAGATTAGCAAGACGCTGCAAGAAGAGGCTCCAGTGTTACTTAATCAAGGGGGTATGATCAAGCGAAGCTTTTCTTCCTTACTAGATGAGCTATATGCCATTACTTTTGAAGGGAATACGTACTTGCAGGAGATGCAAGCAGAAGAACGAAAAAGAACGGGTATTAGCTCTTTGAAGATTGGCTACAACAAAGTATTTGGTTACTATTTAGAGGTAACCAACACACATAAAAATAAAACACCGCAAGAGTGGATTCGCAAGCAAACACTGGCCAATGTTGAGCGATATATTACTGAGGAGCTAAAAAAATATGAAGAAAAGCTACTGCATGCACAAGAACGTATGATAGCACTCGAACAAGAGATCTATCAAAAGCTTATTCAGTCTGCCACCGGTTTTGTCCCTGCTTTGCAGCGGAATGCACAAGCATTGGCTACACTTGACTGCTATCAGTCGCTGTCACAAGTAGCCATTGCGTTTGGCTATACAAAACCTACTATCACAGAAGAGGATAAAATCAAGATCAAGGGAGGACGTCATCCAGTCATAGAGTATACACTCCCGCTAGATAAAAGCTATGTACCCAATGATTTATTGTTAGATACAAAAAAACAACAAATTATGCTAATTACAGGCCCCAATATGGGGGGGAAGTCTGCTTTTTTACGTCAATCTGGCTTGATCACTATTATGGCACATATGGGTAGCTTCGTACCTGCTGAGGAAGCTATTATTGGCATTACAGAGGGGATCTTTACGCGGGTAGGCGCTTCTGATAATATCACCCAGCAAGAATCTACATTCATGGTAGAGATGAATGAAATGGCAAGGATTCTCAATAATTTGGGGAGGCGGACATTAGTGATCATCGATGAGCTAGGAAGAGGAACTAGTACAGCTGATGGCACTGCTTTGGCGCAAAGTATCATCGAATATCTCCACGAACATCCAGATTATCAGTCTAAAACACTCTTTGCTACCCACTACCATACATTGAGTCATTTAACAGAACAGCTTCCAAGAGTGAAAAACTTCCAAGTAGCTGTGAGTGAAAAGGGTAAACAAGTGATTTTTCTACACAAATTAGTGCCTGGCAGCTGTCATCACAGTTTTGGTATACACGTAGCTCAACTCGCAGGTATTCCACTGCCGATTATCGAAAGGGCAACTGCTATTCTACATAAGAGTGCTACCTCGAAAGCAACAAGTAAGCCTATCAGGCCCTCTATACAGCTACCCATTTTTGAACAACAAAGAAAAGAGAATAGTGAAATCATAGATGCACTCAGCAAGATAGACCCACTAACCATGACTCCAATAGAAGCTATCATGAAATTACAAGAGTTGTGCCATAAGCTACCGAAATCGCCTCAAATGAGGTAAAGTAATTTTTTCATTTTCAGGAATTTTTACAATTTTTATGAGGTATTCTTATCTAGTAAAACGTTAATAGAATCGCCTATACAGCTATTTTTTTTAATAATTTCTACAGTTTCGTATTTTACTGACTTCTCCTCAATAGACTACTAAAAATCAAGTCAAAGGAAAGTTACTTCAAAAGTGATGAAAAGCATATACTACTTATTTTCAAAAAGATCACTTTCCTTGCTTCTGAGTTTTCCTATCCAATAGTCTTCTAAAGCATGTATTTGCTCCTTTTCTTCAGGGGTTTCATCTTTATAACCTAGTAAATGCAAAAGAGCATGAACCATAACACGAAGCAGCTCATACGTGAATATTGCATCAAATTGCTTTGCATTTTCTTTGACTCTATCTACACTAATATAAGCTTCTCCTATGATTACATCTTGGGACTGTTCACTGAGGTCAAATGTAATCACATCTGTCAAACTATCATGATTGAGATATTGTTTATTAAGTTGATAAAGGTAATCGTCACTACAAAATATATAATTCAGCTCTTCAATCTCTTTTTCATGCTGCTGTGTTACTTGTATCAGCCATCTAGTTACTTGATTGATCTCTGGTAATGGACAGGTAATCTTATGCTGTAAAAGAGTAATCACTGGATCTATGTGAATGGTAAAATAAGTGCGAACTATTATTTGAGACAGGAGTTATAGGTTATTTTTATTTCCTTTTGGCTGATATTGATAATAGATATAGTTTCGCTTTTATGGCCTAATTAGCATTAGGTTTTTTATTTTCGTCTTCTTGACCATATATATCGGTATAACGTTCGTACTCTGCATCCATTACTGGTTTGATATCTCCTACGAAAAGGCTTCCTTTTCCTCGTAGTTTGCCTTTATTTTCTTTTCTTAGTGATTTTCGTTTTCTGATTACTACATCACGTGCTACTTTATCCATATCACGCCCTGTTAGATTATCTCCTTTTTGGATATAGGAACACTCATCCTTGAGATATTGTCTTATGCCATCTTGATCACCAATCTTCATTTTCTTTTTAGCATGTTTATCAAGAGAGTACAGGAATATATCTACTAATGTATTTTTACTGGGATAGCCTACAAATATAAATTCAAGCCTATTCTGTAGAGCTGCATCGATAATTTTGGTTTGTTCAGGGTCAGCAATATCAGGATTCATGGTAGCTAAAATAAATAAGAAAGGAGAGCCAACCTCATCAAAGAGACCGATAAGGCCATCTAAAAATATTTTTTTAACTTGATCTTGCAAACCAAAATGACGATTCCCAAAAGCATCGATTTCTTGGATAACAAGACAAAAGGGCTTACCAGACTTGCGAGCTTTTGCAGCACGATTCTTGATCAATTCAATCATATGAGCCGCTTCAGATACGTTGTATTTTAATACATCAGGTGCTATGAGCAGCATGTATTCGATGAAATCTTTGGAAGCTAAATTTTCTACAATCATTTTGGTAGTTAGCGTTTTACCTGTTCCTGGAGGTCCAAAAAAACAAACACTTTTGATATTACTGTCAGGTATACGACCTGCTTTTCGCTCTTCTCTATTATAAGTGATTGCTTCTTCCACGTCAGATATATACTCTTCTACTTGATTTTTAAATGCTTTGGTAGGATAGATAACACTTCCTATCTTTACAGAAGGGGTTGGTTTCCATAGTCCTAACATTCCGAATAGCGCACGTGCTACTCTGCCTAATCCTATAAAATCAAAGAAATTGATCAAATTATTGGTTTCCATACGATAGGCTCCTACCCCAGCGAGTTTGACTTTAGGGAATAACCAGCTATTAATTTTGTCTAGTGTTCTTCCAAGAATTTTATATATAACTAATGTACTTGTAAATAAAGCTAATATTACGGTTCCTATCCAGCATAATACACTCAATTTAGTCCATTCTGCCACTACATCTTTAATGTTTTGATTTTTCTTGAAAGCATCTAAGGCATCTCCTGTTTTATCGATTAGTTTGCCAGCAATCACTTCAAAGTTTCCTTGATAATCGTGATAAATTTGACCAAATAGATGATAAAACTGTCTTGGTTCGTTATTTTTTAAGAACTTATCTACTGAGTCTGGAAATGAATATCGTAATTCTAAGGGTATATTTTGCACATTCTCTACTTTTTCCAGCATTCTGTTCTCTAGACTTAAAGTGTAGGGGTTAATCTTTAACTTTTCTAGCTTTTCTTGCAATTTACTTTCTTCATTTATACCACGATTTCTAAGTACTTTAGAATAAAGACCTTGACGATTCAAGTCATCTTCTACACTATACATAAGACGATGAAAGTACAATATCATATTATTTTTATACTCCTGAATATTATCCTCATTGTCTATACCGATGATTATATGGCCGTGACCGAAATTAATTCTCCTGTTCTTCCAAGGCGCTTTTGTTAGCTCTTTGCTATCTATTGAGCATCTTAATGTTTTAACATGTTCGTACTTAAAAGGCAACCTATCTTTGATTGTTTTCTGCTCTTCATCAGCCAGTTTGTTGCCATACTCATCTACTATTATCAAATCTGAATCATCAGCAACTTTCCCTACATCCAGGTTATTATCATCCTTAGAAAATTTGAATAAAACATAGGCGATGTTGCCTGCTTGATTATCCCCACCCAAAAACCATTTAATGCGATTAGGATTGCCTGAGAAGCTTCTTTTGTGTGGCTGCCTTCTGTACTCTTTTAGATCTTGTTCAATATTCTTGCCTACATCTCTAAGTCGCACACGCATGATAAAATCAAATTGGTTGTTACTTTCTTGCTCACCCTTTTCTTTATAGCTCACATCTCCAAATGAGGGAGAAAAAAAGCTTGCGCTAGCAACCCAAGAAAAAGGTAGCATAAGCGCGCTAAAGATCAAAAATCGGAAACGTTGAGTCATTATCATACTATTTTTAAATTTAAACTATTTTACATTAGTTATTAGTGGCGTGAATAAAAAGTTTTTAAAACTTTTGTTGTTGATTTCACAACGGCAAATTTACTGATTTTATGATGGAAAAACAAGAAAAATTGACGTGATAGGTAAACTGAGTAATCATCATTCAATCGGGCAAATACCTCAAATACGTAAACCTTAAAGACTCTTAAGTTTATACTTCTAGCAGCTTAGCCTTTTTGTTTTCTTGTGCATCAAAATATTCTTATGGTTTTTTGATGTTGTGATTTGGATTTAATTTGCACTGACTATTTTTTTACTGATGATCTAACTAGAGTACCATAGGTTAGTTATTCTCTCTTATAGCGATTACTCTTGATTGCTCTTTTTCATAGTAGTTTTTATGTGTAAAGTATGCTTTCCTGAACAAGCAGCAAATAGGCCAACAACCTCCAACGATGATTCACCGCATTAAGAATGTTGACCTTTTTACTGGATAATGAATTATTGTTTATGTTGAAGCTTTGGGAGAATTAATTACCCACATTTTTACTTCATTATTTAAAATATAACAAAACAAATTTAAAATTAAATTGTATAGCTTCTTTTTTTCAAAAAATCAATAATGACTTTTACTTGTCTGTTTGAAGGATAATTACTTTTGTTTGCATAATTTTTGTTAAATTAACCCATGCCAAGCATGGTTTGGACTCTTTTGCTTATACAATTTTAAAGAATATCAATCAGAAAATAGCTTATTTATCGATTATTTGCTTATCTGCCCTATCAGTAAATATAGGCTAAAATAAACAAATTATACAATAAGTTTTTGATGCAAGACGAAGGGTAAAGTCATACTAGGTATAACTGATAATCTACAAAAACAGATGTTAAATTAATTAAATATTAAGTACAAGAATATTAATTCGAATAAACCTTTTTATTAGATAGTCATTTGAGATGCTACCAGTTAATTATTCATGGAATAGCCCGCAAAGAATAAATTAAAAGAAAATGTTATGTATACTATTTTACTCTACTTATTAAGCTTCTTGGGAAGTTTATCCAGTTCGGCGGGTTTTTCTAGTACCTCTTTTATTGTAGTTTCTACTACGTTCCCCTCTCACAGCGTTTTACTGCAACAAGTAGCTCCTCTCCCTGAACAGGTTGGCTTTCTACATCAAAAATTTGTACTAAACAGCTCTCAACTATTGACCTATTTTACACCTCAAGGGATTCCCCTGAGAATTACTATTTTGCCTGTACCTAATAGTACACTGCCTGACTGGCTACAGCATAATGTAACCAGTTTGATATGGGAAGGAACCCCTACACATGTTGATGACTTAGGCATTTACCCTTTGTTGTTGCTACTTAATAGTAGTTATGGTAATCATATCACAGCGCCTTTTAATATTAGCATTCATTCTTTGACCATTGCCCCTACTGAGGCTACTCAGCCCCATTCAACTGCTGTTGTTCTTAGTAGAAACAATTTGAAAGTTTTATTTAGACTTTTATCCTTTTTTACCATTTTTATAGCTTGTGTTGGGGGTATTTTTCGCTATGCTTTGATTAATCGAGCTGAAGAACGACAACAAAGAGAACAAGCTGATATTGCCTTTGAACTAGAACAAGCAGCTTATCAAAATGATGCCGATAACCCTGATAACAATTAGTTTGATTATTACTTCCGGATTGCCTTTTTCCTTTTCAGAGCAGCTTCAATAAAAAAAACAAAAATAGGATGGGGGTGGAGAAGACCAGAAGTAAAGTCTGGATGAAACTAAGCACCTAAAACCATGGATGACTAGGTAATTCTATGATTTCTACTAGTTGATTATGGATAGATGTGCCGCTGATTAATATACCTGCTTTTTCAAATGCTTCTCTATAGTTACTATTAAATTCATAACGGTGACGATGGCGTTTTTCTACTTGTTCTTTCTTATATATCTTATGTATGAGACTTATTTTCTTGAGCTAACAGGTATAATCACCGAGGCGCATGGTACCTCGGTATTCGATTTTTCCGCTGCGTCTTTCTATGATCGTATCTTTTTGCCACTCTGTAAATAGGCCGATAAGGTTGGTACAATCTTCCGTTACTTCCGTACTATTTGCATTTTCTATTTTCAATAATGAACGTGCTAAACTAATACTTGCTAAATGCATGCCGTAGCATATCCCCCAAAAAGGAATTTTCTTTTTTCTAGCATAATGAGCAGCTGGAATTTTGCCCTCTACACCTCTTGCTCCAAAGCCATCTGGAATAATAATGCCATCTACAACATCTTGGAGTTGTTGATTCAATAAATCAGATGAGCTATTTTCTACATCTACCCATACAGTCTTTACTTGTGTACTATTGCCAATTCCACCATGTTTTAGAGCTTCTTTTAAAGGTGAATAAGAGTCTTCTAAAGCATTATACTTTCCAATAAGTACTATTCTAACATCTTGCTTGCTATTTGTTATCTTTTCTACAACATCATACCAAGAGCGAAGATTGGTTTTTTTACTACTTATTTTAAGCTTGTTTAAGACTTGCCTATCTAGCCCTGCTTCATGCAGTACAATGGGGACTTAAGGTACCAGAATCAATGTTGAAATAGGGATCTATTTTTCTTATCTTAATCAAAAATTCATGCTCTTGTAACAGGAAGCCTAGAGAGGCAGCAGTAATGCCTTTTCCCAAAGATGATACACTCCCCTGTGATAAATATATAATATGTGATAACTTTGAACTATTGTAACCCTAAAAATGATTTTAGTCTAATAAAATAAGCATGATTTACTTACAAAAGTCATACCCCCCAAAAGTAATAGAAAAATAATAATCGTAAAGATATATAGGTAAGTAAGTTCATGTGCCATCGTGCTTAGGAATGTAAATAAAAAATGACTTCTCCACTTTAGTTATTTTACTTGATGATAAAGACTCTTTACCTCTTTTTTTGTCAAACGTCTTGTTTGCCCACGTGATAAACTACCTAAACGAAGTCCAGCATATTCAATACGATCTAATGCAAGAATACGATGGTTAAGCTTGTCGAATATCCTGCGGATTATTCGATTTTTGCCACTATGTAGCTGAAGTAAAAAACGCTTATAGCTTGTGTTACTCGGGTAAATGGCATCTACAGATGCTATGCCATCTTCTAGCCTTAAGCCTTTTTTGATACTTTCTAAATCATTTTTTGTTAGTGCTCGGTTCAGCAATACCTCATATGTTTTGTTAATGCCTTGGGAAGGATGCGCTAAAGATTTTGCCAGATATCCATCGTTAGTTAATAAGAGTAAGCCAGTTGTATTGCGGTCTAGTCTTCCTACTGGATAGACTCTAGGCAATTGACTATTTTTTGGTAAATAACTCTTCACTGTCTTTCTGTTTTGTTCATCGTCAAGGGTAGTAATAGAGTTGGTAGGTTTGTTCATCATCCAATAGACTTTTTCTTCTTGTTCAAGGAGCCTTCCTTGATAAGTCACTTGATCACTATCTTTTACTTGGATACTTGGATGCTTAGCCATTATCCCGTTGACTCTAATACTTCCCTGCGCAATAAGTATATCTGCTTTTCTTCGAGAACAAACACCTGCATGTGCAATAAATTGGTTAAGTCGCATGATTATAATGATCGACTCAAATTTGAAAAAAATCTTACAAAGACGCAAACCCTACTATCGGTAATCAGTAAAGAATCTGGTATACCATAGTGGTTAATTATGGCTATTGTTGGAAACAATAATGATATTTTGTTATAACGACTTTTGTTGTTATACTTGTTCTATAAGCTAGTTTAATTTCTTTTTACTCAACCATTTTGCTCATGTTCTATAGATTATCTGCGCGATATAAGTTAAAGACTTTCCAACTCCTGAGATATCCTCTTCTTTTCATTCTTGCTAGGCTACTATGTAGCAGTCCTGTGCAAGGAGCTAGTGCCTATCGAGGTCCTCAAGATGAGTATCACTATTGGAGCCAGATGAGTTATCTCAAGTCAGCATCTATAAAGCATCCTCAATTTGGTAGTTATGTGCATGATGCATGTATGACCCAAGATGGTAACAAAATTTATTTTACACGTTCTGGCAATCCCTCACCATCTATTTACGTACTAGATACGATGACATATAAGATATATCCTATTGCAGAAGGCCTCAAGCATACTGTACGTTCTTTGATCATGAGTCAGAATGACAAGACTATATTTTTTGGGTATGACAATCAAGTGGGCCTTTTGAGCGCAGTAGATGGTTTACAAAGTGATCAAAAGAAAAATATGAAGCCAAATCATCAGCAATCAGCATGGCAGTCGCCTGTTTACATGACTACTTATAATGCACCTGGAAGTTCTAGTAAGAACAAAATTCGCTTGATGGCCATGACTCAAAATGGGGATATGCTTTTTACTACTGACTCTCAACAGCAAACTCATGGTAGTGCTTTTGTTGTCAATGTATGGACTTTTTCAAAATCAACAAAAAGTAAAAGTAAGAGCCTCGAGCTAGACTCTACTGTATCGCTAGGCCAAGAAGCTCCTACTTGCCTATTGATTTATGAACCTAGTGCTCATGATGTAATTCTCTTTGTAGGTACTGCAGGTAATCAAATTTATCAAAAAGTAGTTCTGCAAAGCAAGCCAAAAGAGCTTGATCAAATAGAAGAAGATGAAGAGGTAATCATCAAAGGACACCTCAATCAAGCGGAGCAATCACAAAAAGCTGTTGTACTTAATATCAATCAACATGTTTTTGATGGTGATAACAATCAAAAGCGTAGGCTAACCTCTTTGGCAGTAGATAGAAAAAGAAAGCGTCTTTACTTCGGTGGTTACAGTAAAAAGGGGGGCTTTGTCGGCTATACAAGTATTGCTGGTAGAGGGCTACAACCTAACGGTGATATTTTCGTTAGGCTATCTTCTTTGCTGATCAACAAAATAACTTTATCAGAAAGGGGCAGTTTATTGTTTGGAGGAAGTTGTTATGGAAGTATTGTACTATTTAAAGTTAGTGAAATCAATCAGCTAAAAGAAAATGATGAGGAAGAAGAGAATGAAGAGCCATTTATCTTTCCAACTAAGTTTCCTCCCAATCAATTCCCTCAGCATATACTGCATAAACTACTACTACATGATGGGAGAATTTATGCACTCTTTTATGATGGTACCTTAGAGATATACCATGTTCCCTACCACAAAAAAGTGGGAAGGTGGGTTCCTAAAGCAAGCATAAAAATAGCCGAACCGATCTTTTGTATTGAGCAAAATAGTCAAGGGGTTCTCTATCTAGGAGCAGCTAGGAAAGTGCATATTGTAACCTCATCTATTGATCAAGAGAATGATAAATTCATGCCTCATCATCAAGCCAATCTTGAGCTATCTGATACAGTAGGAGCTATGGTGCTTAGTGAAGATCAGCGTTATTTATATATTGCCAATGGTAGTCATATCTCCGTTGTAAAACTAGATAATCAAGGAAAAAAATTTGATAATCAATATAAGTTTAGCAAACCTTGTAAAGGCAGGATAAGCAGTATTGTGGTTCATAGGTATCATCACGAGAATGTAATTTTTTCTAGTAGTTTTAGAGGGGAGTTGCTGATCTGCTTCCCCGATAGATTACTGCCCAAAAAATCACTATCATTAAATAAAAGTGAATTGTCATTTCCTATTTACCAAAATGTTATTGATGGCCATGAAGATGATGAAAAGGAAATGGTAGAAGTTCCTAAAATTAACGAAGCTAAGAAGAAAAAACAGGATGATAGTGAAGATCAAAACAACTTACTTTATTATCTATTTAATTTTAATAAAAAAGGTAATAAAAATTATATCGATTGTCCTATACATGCTTTAGCAGGCTATCAATCTCATGTACTCAATAGGCTCTACACAGGTTCTAGAAAAGGTGATCTTGTCATATGGGATGTATCTATTAATCATGCAGCTGATCAAGGTACCCCTTTACAGCTTGAGCAATGTGCCAAATTTCCTGCTCTCCATGGGGAAGCTATCAGTTCTATTATAATTACTCATAATGGGTATATCTTAACCGGGGGAATAGATGGTAAAATTGTAGTTTTACAAAATCAAAGAGCAGGTGCTATTCAGCTTGCTAGTTTTACTCATCAAGCTAGTATCCAAGTATTATCTTTTACACTCTATGATGAATATGCACTAGTAGGTATAAAAAAATATGTACATGCCTTACTATTGCGCTCTATGGTTTCCCCTGATACAGTGACTCAACCTCTGTCAAAGCTGGAGAAACTTAGAGCAATGAAAAAAAAGATTCAAGAGAACAATAACCTTTCTCAAGTTAATGTATCCTATTCTATCACTGACGATTCTATTCTTCTGAGTAATGACAAGATAAAAATCAATAGTATGAGAGTTAGTAGTATTGATGGGGAATCACTTTGGATAGGTACACAACGTAGAGGATGTATCTTACTGAAAAAATCAACCAGTCAAGATGAAGGAATTCCTATACCCCCTATTAAAAAAGAAAACTTAGGTAATAACTCTTTTACTTTGAGCAGTACACTTGACTATACCAATTTCACTAAAAAGAAGCCTCTCACTAGCAAAAAAAAGCAAACCAATGTCTTTACAGCTATTACTTTTTCTAGCAAGAATATTTATACCGGGGATAGCAATGGGCAGATACTCATCTGGTCTAGATACTTGCCTGATACTGATGGAACAAACGAAAAGCCTAAACCTTCTTTAGTTATATCAGCTTCTGAAGATAAAAATAGTCGTGTTACTCATCTTGCTTATGTAGAAGACAGTCGTGTATTAATTTCCCTGACAAAAGGCAACAAAAAGCGCACTGTAAGAATATGGGATGATCCTAGTAATCAAGAGGCATACCTAACACTTCCTCCTCTTTTTCTAAATGAGAAAGGAGAACTATCTACTCAGATGCCCAAGAATAATAAAAAGAAAGCTAATAAAACAAAAGAAATTGGGGGGCCCTATCATATTAAATCTGACTCGAAAGGTACTGTTTTGGTTGGTTTCTATCCTGAAAATGCTGTTGTCATATGGGAGTTGAAAAGGAGCAATTATAATAAAATACTCCATAAAGTTTCACTCATGCGCTGTTTTCGTGTAAAGCATACGATGAAATATTTGTACATAGATAAAAAGTCTAAAACTCCCTCTATTTATGGTATTGATAGCAAAGACTATTTCTTTAAGTTTCCATGCACTTATAAAGAAGATGATAACAATTATAAAGTACAACGTGTGCACATGAAAAATATTCATACTAGCTGTGTCGTGTTCAATCCTCGCAATCAAACCTTGTACGCGACTGCTAGAAAAGGATCTAATATTCTTTATTGGAAAAATCCAGATCAAGTAAAAAATTTCGAACAAGAAGCTACCAGAATCCAGATTAGAGTAAATAAAAAAAACCTTAATAACATTCCCTTTACCATATTAGCTAGTACATATACTAACGAGCTTCTGGGTAGTATTCTATCCATGACTACTGATCCTATGAAAGAGTCTGCTATATTCTTTATTCTCGATCCATCTAGCGGACTTAATATAAACGTCAAAGAAAGGAAGTTGGGCTATATTGAACTGAATGATCAAGGATTCATAGAAAAAAACCGCGATGATGTTCTTATCGGCTTAGGTTTTGATAGTGATGATGAAGACAAAGAAAAGAAGAAAAAAACACCTCTAGATAAAGTGAAAGCTTACATAATTGATGATGGCTTGCTTGACTCTGCTACAGGGATTCATGTAAATCATGGCAATGTTGGTGTGATACAAGATAATACTGTTCAGGTGTGGCAGGCAAAAGATCTTAACAATCATGATCATAGTGGAATTATTGTCTAGACGTCCCTTTTTTACTTAAAATATTCTGTTGATATGCGGAAGCTGATGTAAACAATGAGTATGATTGAAGCTGTCAATAGCTAGTTACGAATTTTCATAAGTAAAACAACTTTTCCTCGGTTAAAGAAGGGCAGTCAGAAGTCAAGAGATGTGTGCAAGAAGTTTTAGCTATGGAGTAGTTAAAATGAACTTTGATAGAGATGGGGGTAAGCCCCTCAAAATTCGCCTGAGGGAGCAGGCTTTAAATTACCTCCTGCAATAGTAAAGCGCTATCGTAGTGATCGCTCAGGAAAAAGTATTCAAAAATAAGCTGAAAAAAACGAAAACTAGGCATTATACAATTAAAAAATCAGGACATTATATCATGCCAAGGGAAAAAAGCTTTAAGAAAAAAGAAGTAGCCATTATCGCTCATCGCTATATATTAGTTGATACCGCTGCTTCATTGATACTATATCTTGACGTGGAAAACTTAGTGGATGAAAAAGGTTCTTTGCGTACATATCTTTTACTAACTTTAAGGAAAAAAGAAAGGTTACAGTATATTTTTCCTATCAAAAAGAAAAAAGGAGCATTCCTACTCACCAATTACAAAGCATACATAATAAATTTTGAAAAAAATCAACTGATACCCATACCAACACCATGTTACGATGTGAAAAAAATCAAAATAAGCCTTAAAAATCTTAGACAACTAAGCAAACCATACTTTTGTTTGCTACAAAAAAGGGTTCAGTCAAAAAACCAAGAAAATGTAGAGTTAGTTCAAATAATAAAAGACGCTATAGAACAATACGCAAGCGGTAAGAATGAATTAAGAAAAGCAACCTATGAAAAAGAAACATCTTTTTGGGGTGCTTTAAACAAAATAGTCGGAAAATACCATCGTAATGATTCTTATAGGTATGAGATACTTAATATGACCCTTTTTAGATACGACAATAAGTTCTTTATAAGTATTGACATGGAAGTATACTATAGTTCTTTTGTCTCTCGTGGTATGGAAGAAGTCTTTAATTATAGTCTAACCTTTCCTTTTACAGACCAAAAAAATACCGATTACTTTTTACAAAAAAGAAAGCTCATCTAGATGCTCCATGAATGCTCTTATAATGAAACATCTAGCGAATCATGGCAACACTTATGAGAGAGAGATGTGGTTAGATTTATACGCATCATATCATAAGATACAACAGCAATAAATAGGCCTGTGCTGGCTTTCATAACGACGTTTAGGTAAGTGCAGGTTGGCTTTCTTAACCAATACACCACTAGCTATTGCATAACTTGATAGGGTAGAGCGGATTACCAAAGTCAAGGCGTAGTAGGGTTGTTTTTTTTAGAAAAGATATCTATATTTAGATTGATTTAGCCGTACAAATAATCAAAGCCAAGTCTACTTGCTACTGAATGCAACCGAAATACTGAAACGCTATGTAGGTAGTAAGCATCAAACTGATCCACGTTTTGGCTGCTAAACGATAAATTTGATAGGATTTTGGATAAACTCAATCATATGTCAAACCAGTAGTTTCGGCATCAACCTTTACTATTATGTATCATTTGTATAAAAAATATGCAAAAGCATTCATGGGCTCATTACTACTTGCTTGTAGTGGTTCCAGCCTCCATGCTACACAGGTTCCTATCAATAGCCAAGCAGGTGCTCCACATCCCTTGCTTGTAGAAGGCTATGTAAAACAGAAAGTTAATCCTTCTATTATCATAAAACCTATCAATGCTATCATTAATAAGTACACTCAACCCATTAGAAAAATAGAACCTGTTAGTTCGTTTTCTATCCCTGTTTTGAATAATATTTATTTGGGCCACAATGACTTTAGTACTTTATCCTATCCATGTTCTATACAGGATATACAAGTCTGTACCCTGTATGAAGGGGATATAACTGGTAAAACAAATGTACATCAACTTGTAATAAAAAAACACCAGTCGAATACAATGTTTTGTCTATTACTTTTTGCGCATAAAAAATTCATACTTACTTCGTCTGATAAGGACAAGCTAAAGTTATGGGATCCAGTATCTGGTGAAAAAGTCAAGGAGTTTAGCAAGCCCTTTTTTCCTATCGGTTCGTGTAACCCATTGAATAATAGCCTGTTTATTACCACTGATAAGTTCCAAAAAGCGGCCATATGGTCGCTAAAAAAGTTCTGCCCATTATTGGAATATAAAGTATCCGATGGGGACAATTTTGACTTTTTTTTCAATAAGAGGTATATATTTTTTTTAACGGATAGCTTCTTCAAAGCACAAATAAGTGTGTATGAGACTAACCTACGTAAAGGTCAAGCTGCCTTACAACAAGTCAACAGATGGAGCATAGACAGTAGAATTTTAAATCAAAACGGATTGCTTTTATGCGCTGATGCTGCAATCTGCTTGACTATTGATGAAAAGTGTCGTTTGATAAAGTGGAAGGTAGGTAAAAATCAGCCTCCCAATTCTATTTTGCTCGAAAAACAAATGATCACGGGAGGGTGTTGTCTTTTATCGGAGACACGCATGGCGTTTTTAGGTTATAATGGAACGAAAATACAAATATATGATATAGCAGCCATGAAGGCTGTCAAGATCATCCCTATAAAAGGCGATCCAGTTATAGATGGTGGCTTAAAAAGCCTATCAAATCATCATTTTTTTGCTCACAGTGCGAAAAAAAATAATCTTATGTTATTCAGTACGCCTACATTGGAATACATAGCAACTATTTCTATGAACCATATGAGATCAACGGGGCTAAATTATCATAGACAACAAGTTGTTCTAAACAATATTGTAACTATAGCACCTAAGCAATTTGTAATAGCTACTTATGAGCATGTTTATTTATTCGTAATTACTGATAAAGCATGTCAATGTATTCATAGACTCGACCACACTAAACCAATGCTAACGTATAATTTCATTTCAGATAGCAATGTCTTCTCGTGTACAACTGAAAATCAGACTGATCAAAGCAAGATTTATCTATTTAAATATACATAGAGATGCTCAAGAAGAACACTAGCATTTTATACCACTACACACAAAGCACACGCACCCTGCTTCTGATTTTTATATACCTGGGGCTTTGCACCCACACCCATATGGGGCTGCTAGCTCCCTTATCTAACATACCCAATCACGGTATATCACACCGTACAGCCCACTGATAAATCCTATTACTTCCCACAAAAAAGCACTAAATAAACATTTATGCAACAATTTTGTATAAATGTTTGCCCCGAAAAAGAAAAAAACAACATCGCACCCCAAAACATCGATGACATATCACCTAATCAACAATAGCATTGTCAAAAATGCCTAATTACTACCATCTAGTATATACAGCCTGTACGCATCAAGCACAGTTACGGATGAGCGCTTTGATCGACTAGCAAAAAGGTTATAAAAAAACTTAATCGTGAGACGAAAATATTTAGAAAAGAACAAGAACTTACTAAAAAACTTATGTCTCCTTCAAATACCAGGAAACCAGCTCATCCGGGACTCTATATTTGATTCAAAATAACTTTATCTTCATTAACCCAATAAAAAACCCAACCCGGCTTCCTATACCCTCAATAGAAGCAATACCTAAGGAAGCTCATAAAAAGAAAGGCATAAGAGGCGATCTCCAATCCCATAAAATAAGCGACTCAGGAGCCGCAAAACTATTGAGAGCATTGTTGAAAATCTGAATATCTGTATAAGCATGCCAGCAGTTCATAAGATGCCATAGTATTTGCTTTGCAGGATCTAGGACTCATTCGAGCAGGAAACTAATGAGTATGGAGATTGGTGTCAGTATGCTGCCTAAACCACTCTTTTTACATGTGTATACATGGGTTTTTGAGTGGGATTAGCTAGATGATACAATACTTTTCGGCTGTAATAGGTCATGTGGGCAGGTAGTTGACCAAGTCTAAAAAAGCGTACTTTTCTGCATTTGTGTGGTTCATTGTTAACAATATTTCCTGACCAAGAGTGCGTAAGAAAAAAAGCATGCAGTACATTGTCATAAATGTTGTGCCCTGCCATAGGTGCTTGCATTAGCATGAAAAAACTCAAGTCTGCTAAGCACAATTCGATGCCTATCTCTTCTTGGGCTTCCCGTATGATAGCTTTCGTTAGTGATTCGCCAGCATCTACCCTACCACCGGGTAGACTGTAAAGGCCATCTGCATACCCTGTGTTTTGACGTAGGATTAGGAGTACTTCTTTTTGTTGCTGTACGATGAGATTAACAGCCAGTAATGCCTTGCTAGGTTCTGGGTTCATATAAAATATCTTTTAAACGGTGTCCAATATAACCAATCGCTTCAAAAGTAAGCAGGCTTAAAAACTTGTTGACGTTTGCAAAAGCCCTGATTAAAGAAAGATGCTAACTTGCATCTCTCATTTGTTTAATCATCGAAGCTTACCAAGAGGCTCAATACCACAAAAACGTTGCAGCCCCCAAGATCAATAAACCTACAAGCACATTGCACCTCTCCATAGGTCATAACACCCAAAAATGCCATGCCTTATCAACAAAACACACATCGGCTTACCATGCACATCCTCGCTACAGCTAGCTAAAATGTATATCCAAGCAGTATGCTTGGATATACATAGTCAATAGTTTATTATTAATGTATCAATAATCTATTTTAACAGTAAAAAATGACAACCCCACTAGTCCCCAAAGCCCTATCATTAAAACACATCCCCACACCATCATCCAACAAAAAATACCTCATGGCTATTCTCTTGCCATTCATCACCTTATGAGGTATCCCTAGCCTGTATGCTACCGCCAAGGAGCCCATCACCCCACATAATGCCAAAGACCAGCTACTGGTGCATGGATATGTGAAACAGGAAACGGATCAATACACGCCGACAGTTATCGTGCAAATCATACACCAGTATTATAGACTAACCCCATATCGATATCGCGAGATGAAGCATCTATCTAGTAAAAAGTTAGGTGGAAACCAACATATTTGTCTATACCCGTTCTTAGAATACTATTGCTGGGTAGAACTAGATAAACAGCGCCTTGTTTTTCAGTCATATGATGATAATGGCATCCCCACAAAAAAATAGCCATCTCCCTTTGAGGGTACCATTGTCACCATGCAGGAAATAGGTGACAACAGGATAATTATTGCTACTGCCAAACCTGAGCTGGTTTTGTTCGACCTTCTTGAAAAGCGTATAATACGGGAATTCAACCTGGACACATTTCCTACAAAAGACCATTTCGTCGATAACATCTATCCCCTAGGCCCGTATTCTTTTATCACCACACTAGACAGCGAAATATGGACATATTGGGATACAAGAAAAGAGGACCCTATACAAAGTGATGAGATAACCAATAGTGTTATAATGTACGTTGCACCTATGCCTGCAAGCAAGCGCATACTGATTTGTTATAACGTGTTCCTTAAAGAAAAAAGTTCGACTCAATATGGTCTGTATGATCTTGAAAAATCTTCCTTTGTAACCACATACACTTTAAAAAAAGCGCTACCGCTGCTTACGAACATCTATAGTGAACCACAAGGTTTATCTTTGTTCATAATGCCATCTCCTTATGGACCTGGTGGCAGTATACAATTACTAGAAATACACCCCCAAAAAAATGGCTATTCTTTTGTTGAAGAATCATATAGCCTTCCACATAACTTAAGAGCTGATTGTATTACAACCATCTTGATGCCATTTCCATCTAGTCAAAAGCAGTTGCTCATATACAAACCAGGAAAGGTAGAGCTCTATACTATTAACCCCCAAAAAGCATTCCAGTTTGTCGCTAAACTGGGCGGAAACGGCTTTTCTATTGGTAACGATCCATATATCAAAAAGGTCAACAATACGGTCGTCATCTATGCTAAAGAGAATATCATTAGATTTGCACTTAGCTAAATAGATACACACATCTAGATGGATCATCTCTAGGTCTAGAGCTATTCTATCGATCATTAATGCATAAAAAATCACTAAACAACAGTGAGACGATCATATCATGCTTATAGAAATTACCCTATACATATCATCAACCTCAATCTATGAGCTTATTACTCCCCACAAACAATCAGCAGCCACAAAGTTTTCAACAGTTTTGCATAAGATTTGGTTTCCCAAAAGAAAAAAATGATATTGTGCGGTAACACCCATCCATCACATATCACCTACTCAACCATATCATGTTTAAAAAATATTTATACTATATTCCCTTCGTACTACTACCATGTTATATATCCAGCTTGTATGCAGCACATGTGCCATGCACTAATAGCCTAAGAAATAGATATACGTCTAAAGGGGAAATAGAAAAAAAGATAAAGATTCTAGAAGGTCTAATAAAAAATCTTGAAAATGAGCGACAATCACTAAGCATAAAACAACAAAAACTCATCAGTCATTTAAATTACTTGCAAAACGGTCATCGGCCTCCAGTATTTGTATTGGAAATTGAAAATGCTGAAGATGCTGTGAAACCTATACATGATATTAATTCTTCTTGTATTCGTAATGATTCCTCAAATAATCAAAATCCCAGCCAACAGCAACAAAGCGATGCTATGGTTCAACCACTAACTTTGTTACTCAAGCAATCCGATGACCTAATGATTCCATTATTACCACCTGCAACTTTTACACAACAAAGCAACTCCCTTGATCCACTAAAATCGCCTCCCAAACCAGTCAAGCCTCACTCTAAAAAAAAGCGAGTTGCTCCAAAGAAAAAGAAATCCTCTAAAGAAGATAGAAGCAGGCTAAAGAGACACAAAGTGACAGATAGCAAAGCAAGACGTTACCATTCTAATGAATGTTCCAAAACGTTCAACAACAAAGGTAATTTAATAGTACACATCCACACAAACAATGGCAAAAAACCTTACGAGTGTCCTACATGTGGCAAAGGTTTCACCCGAAAGGATTCTGTAAAAATACACATACGCATACACACCGGCGAAAAACCTTACCAGTGTCCTGCATGTGGCAAAGGTTTCACCCGAAAGGATTCTGTAAAAATACACATGCGCACACACACCGGCGAAAAACCTTACCAGTGCCCTACATGCGGTAAAGGTTTCGCGCAAAAGAGCAATTTAGAACGACACATTCGCACACACACCGGCGAAAAACCTTACCAGTGCCTTACATGTAGCAAAAGTTTCTCACAAAAGATTAGTTTAAAAAACCACCAACGCATACACACCGGCGAAAAACCTTATAAGTGCCAGTACTGTAACAAATCTTTCAAACAAAATGGTCATTTAAGCGGCCACATTCGGACACACATCGACAAAAAACCTTTCCACTGCCTTACATAACGTAAAATTTTCACACACAAGGGCCATTTACAACAACACCTGCATAGACACAGGCGAGCAACCTTTACAGTGTTCAATATGTGGTTGCCATTATAAGTACAAATATCAATAAGACAACCATTTAGGGGATCCATCTACCCATGTGCGCAATATATACTTGGATATAGGTAGTAAAAGTTTACTATTGCTCTATCAATAGTCTATAGTAGCAGCAAAAAATGACACCCCCCCTAGCTCTCAAATCCCTATCATTAAAAGACATGCCCACACCATCATCCAAAAAAAAATACTTCATTGCTGTTCTCTTCTCATTAATCGCCTCATGGGGTATCTCCAGCCTGTATGCCGCACATAGTGAACATAGTGACATGATACAAAAGGAGATAGAGATAAACAGACTACAAAACCTAGTAGTATTTTATACAAATCAGCAGAAATTACTACTTATAGAACAAAACCAACTCATCCGCGAGTTAAATTCCATTAAAAAGTTTTATTATCCTAGGATATTTTTATTGGAAATTGAAAATACTGAAGATGATGTGGAAGCTGTACATGATATTAATTCTTCTTGTATTAGCAATGATTCCTTCAATAATCAAGAACCCAGCCAACAGCAACACAGCAATGCTATGGTTCAACTAACAATTTCTAAAGAACAAAACAACTCAGTTGATCCACTAAAACCTTTTGCCCATTCAGCCAAGCCTCACTCTAAAAAGAAGCGAGATTATCCAAAGAAAAAGAAATCCTTTCAATGCCAATATTGTAGCTATCAAACAGATACGCAAAGGAATCTAAAAAGACACACACACGTACATACAAAAAAAAGATCGTACCAGTGTACTCTATGTAACCAAAGTTTCAAGCAAAAAAGTACTTTAACTCAACACATCCAAATACACAGCAACCAAAGACCGTACCAGTGTACTCTATGTAACCAAAGTTTCAAGCGGGCGGGTGATTTAAAAACACACAAACGTATACACACCGGCGAAAGACCTTATAAGTGCCATTACTGTAACAAATCTTTCAAACAAAGCAGTCATTTAATCGAACACAAGCGCACACACACGGGCGAAAAGCCTTATAAGTGTTCGTACTGTAACAAAGGTTTCAATCAAAAAAGCAATCTAAAAACGCACGAGCTCACACACACTGGCGAAAAACCTCACCAGTGTACTGCCTGTTCCCTCCGTTTTAGGTACAAATATCAATTAAAAGAACATCAAAAAAAGCTCCACCCGCATGCGGAAAGCAAGTAAACCTATTCTAACCTGTATACATCCACAGGTATCACACTCAACCCAGGTGTCAATCCCTACAATGACATAAATGATCCATGTAACTACAACGACGTCCAAGACATCAAGCAATTAGTCATCAAGTACGCAATAAACTATAAACCTGAACGACCCTCAACACTAATAGGCAAGGAAGTCTACATCAATGTCAAAAAAATACGCTATTGTCAAGATCACCAAGAGCACCCAGATTACAAAGAACTCCTAACAGATTTGCGACATCCAATGGATTACGAGGTAGACGAAAAAACAAACAGACATAAACACCATGTGCTCGCAATCGGATACGTAAACCACCTAACAAAAAAATACAACATGCACCTACCGCAAGCATTGTATCATCTCATAAAGCTATTTTACGTGAGCCGCTACATTAGAAAGCACGAAAAACAAGCCACCCAACTGCTTTTGCTATGCAAAAAACAAAACACGTATACCCAAACCTTCGCAAACCAAGTAGTACGCGTTATAGACTCTCGGAAAAAATTACTACCACGCAATGCATTTTATATGTACATGAACTATCAAGATGCTATTGGATTTACTGCCCTTATGTATCTTGTACAGTATATGAAGGGCGACATACTTCTTAGCACTATTTTAGCACTATTGTTTACAAAAGGAGCCAATACCCTGGCCCAAAGACAACAGCAAAAAAACTGTATTAGACCATGCGGAAGCCTTCGGGAAGAGCGAAGGCATCATAGCAATGATTGAGAAATACCGAGCCAAAGAAGATACTGCCGCTCTGATGGCCCAGGATTCAGGCAGCATCCTATCTTATGAGGATTGGAATAACGCAAAGCCTATATAGCCAGAGTTCATGGCCATATGATGTATAAACCATAACTTTGGCGCCCAAATCAAACATAGGCTAAACCCATACATCACTATCATGCTCAAACGCAAACACTACCTCATCACACTATGCATCGTCCTTCTCGGCTACGTCCGTACCATCAACGGTGCGCACACAAGATGACACAATACAGGGCACAAAGCAAAGCGGTACAACATGAATGAGGAAAAGAATGCAAAGTCTATACCATCTTTCAGATGCACACCTCGTGGTACTTGCGCATCATCCATCTGGCAGCCAAAAATCCAGCCTAATCCTTATAGGTGCACAAGAGGTAAACACTGCAGATAAGCAAGATGTACCTATTTTTTTGCTTATGAACATGAAGGGAAAACCTTCTCTACAACTCACATGCAATGTTTTTAAACAAAAACGTTTCTACTTCTGATCCCCCGTGCCCAATCTTTCCAAAGCACAAATTAGTTGCAAAGAATGTAAATATTTTACTTCTCGGGCTCCATTTTTGCCTTGTACACAAGGCTTATATATGAACAAAAAGTATTGATCTTCTTGAAACGTCAAGTAGAAATTGGTTTGGCAGGGATCAACGATTAATTTAGCTATTTTCGGGGATAATAATTCTGCTAGATCGCGAATAATTACTCTCTCTCTTTCAATATCAAACACGGTCAAGAGAAATTTTTGTTCATCTCCCCTTGCCTGAAAAAGATGAACCATACAGTCGCCTTGGTTGCGTAATGTCATTGCTTGGTTATTGTCAACCATTAACATATAATCCGTACCACTGATATGACCCAATGTTTTGTCTACTACAATCTTGTTGTTTTGTTTTTTTATGATACTGAAGCTATAAAGTCTGTTATCAGCATAATTACAATGAAGCAGACCCTGTGTTCCTAATCGAGTTTCATGCCTTTGAAAGCAACCACCGTCCTGTGTTCCTGTCAGATCGGGTACTCCTAGCAAATCGGTATAAGAACTATAATAGATACGATTATATAGCGTCTTCACTGTCTTGTTAGCTTGATTTAGCTTGCCTTGCTCGTGTACGTAAAGGTTACGCATTGCGTGGGCGTGTATACCTGTAAGCAACGTGGCCTTAGGTCTATAGTAAACAAAGCGTACAACTTTGAACTAGGATCATTAATGTGTTGGTTATGACTATAGCTCTCATCGCATAGGAATGGATAACTATACCCTGGGAACAGGCTATTGTTTGGAATATCGTAGATGCAAAAAGTAGCTTGGAACAAATCATGACTTGTATCAATTTTCTTATCAAGCTTGACAAACCATGCAGCAAAACAGTTAATATCAATAAAAGCGCCATACAGGAAGGCGCCTTCCTGTTCTTTTCCGCAAATAAAACGATCTTTTTTAGCATCATAGAAACATAGCACGCTACTATAATGCGTTGGATCATATTCATATCTTTTATTGTTAAATAATTTTTTTTCTTTATTAAAAACGAGCATTTGGTATTGGTCTTTCTTACAAGGTATCATGGTGTGGAAGCTAACCTTTGTATCACCTGAAATACCTTCGTTTGTAAAGATTTTATATAAATTCGAAGGAAGTAGTTTGAAACGATTAGCCCTTAGATCGTATAGCCGATATTTTTTGTGATTTTTAAATCTTTCAGCAATCAACAGCCCAGATGACATCCCACACAACATACTAGGTGAATAAAAAATATGGTCCAAAGAAACAGAAGCTAATTCGGCTAAAGCAAGTCGGTCACCCAGGTAATACGAGATGATCATATTCAATACATCGTACTGTGAATAGGTCAGATTGCATGTTGCTTTTCGAAGTAGTCCAAACAGAACCAGCCCTACTTCTTGCTTAGTGAGACTCACCTTATGAGGGGTGCAGGTCATTATTGTCTTCATTTTGCTATAGCACTCCTTAACAAAGTGCCTGAATTGTTGCCACAACATTTTCTTACCAAGCTCTGTGAGCACCAACTGAGTTCCTGCTGCTAGGGAACCAGAACCCGATGACTCTACGCATATTGAATTTGACTGCAAGCTATCCCCATTTTGCTTGATACAATAGGTGATAAAATGCCCTATACGATTTTTCTTCAGGTGTTCGTCTAGCTTCTTTACTATCTTTACATAATCTAAGGTGACTAGTATGGGCATATAGTCCTTCCATGAAGTCAATGGCACGTCTTTTAATCATGGATTCAAATAACCTAAGCCATAAAGATTAATGATTGTTCGAATATAATCATTCAAAGGATCTAGTTCAGAAGGATCAACTACTTTTCGAAAACAATTATTCAGAGGATGTTCTGCGCCAACTTCAATTTTCTTGCAGTGAGACGCTAATGTAGTGAATAGATCTTGAATTGCTTGGCGCCGAGGATCGTTTACTTTGGGATCCCTCATGGGAGTCCTTTTGGATTTTTTTCACAGCGTTTTCTATGATGCTGATTGCCTTCTTAGAGGATGCTTCAAATTTTTTCTTTGCTAGGGCTTCAAGTTTTAGACGCTTCGGAGCCTCAGGGTGTAGATTCTTCAGATACAAAGGTCTCATATAGTTCAGATAGAATTCACAATCACCTATATCATTCTGTAGTTCATCTACTATACCTTCAAGTATTGTTATGGTCTCTTGGTTGTTAGTATCTAGGGTGAAATCAAAAGTTTCTTGAGCGTATTTGTATACTATCTCTTTTGTTTGAGGATACTTGAGCCCCCATACGTTGGCTAAATCATGCAACCCACATGCGAGGGCTTGTTGCTTGGTGGGGATGTTTGGATACCTTGGCTGCATCGTAGCCTTGAGTGTACCCGAGAGCAGGCAGAGCAGGGCGTAAAAAAACAGGGTCGTTGGTTTGTAACATAGTATAGAATTGTGAGCGTTGTTGTTTAGCGTTATTGTTGGCTACAAAGCTAACAACTAAGCACTACAATAGCAAAACTAACTGCCTAGTAATTCATGCCAATGCGACTAGCCAAGCCTTGATCAATGGTATTGGGTCAGCCATAGCAGGCGTGAAGGTTTTTTTCCATGGTTTGATGACCAGCCTACCTGCTCCCAGCTTGGGTGTTGCTGTGCACTGCGTTGCGCCTCGAACAGACTATTTTTTTGGGTTTACGAATAGCCCTATGAGCTAGGTTGCTATGGCAATGCCAATAAAAGGTACAGCGCAAGCAATGATTGCTAAAAAAAGCATATATTAGTGCTGCTAAACGATACAAGATACGGGTAACAAGCAGTGCCAAACGTATGCTGACGTTTCCAAATAATGTATACATACCTATTTATAAACCCTAGCCTCCCATGATAAGCCGCACACAAAAATC
>JBCCTJ010000008.1:0-37167 GCA_039198585.1 Bacteroidota bacterium | reverse complement strand
TCTAATAGACGTTCTACAGCTTGTTGCTTTATACCTTCCCAGGTTACTTGATTTATTTCTTTTTGTTGTTTATTCATGATTAAAAAATTTAAAAGTGTAAAATTGTTTTTTTACTTTGACACAATTAAATGATTTAACCCGAAAACTGTGGAAATTATGGGAGTGTAATCTTAAAAATATTATTGACACTATTAACTAATCATACACTCCCGTTTTCAATTATTTTTCTCATTTTTTTCTTCCTCAAGACTTATAGAGGTTGATTTATGTACGAATACATCTCATCTTTAAGTAAATATGGCTACTTTTTCACTTACGACCAATATCAAGTAGAGTTTCTTATATCTTCTTATGCTGATTCAGGTAATATACAGTTGACTATATGTAGTATGGAGGCTATTCGATTGCTTCGATTAGATCACCTTCTTGGATATTATTAAAGCTATCTATACTAATACCGCACTCGGAGTCAGCTCTAGCTTCTTTGATCACTTCTTTTTCTCTCTTAAGTTGCTTCATAGGGCCTTCGTAGCATGTTTCTCCATCTCGAATGAGCCTGATATCAGCATTCCGTTTAATAATTCCTTCTTTTACGTAACAGCCAGCAATAGTTCCTATGCGAGAAATGTAAAAAGTTTTACGTACTTCAGCTTTACCTATGACTACTTTTTCTTTGGCTAAAGGTTCTTCTAATGATTCAATATGTGACTTCATGTCCTCAATAGCTTCATAGATAATCTTGTAATTTTTGATCGTAACGTTTTCCCGGGCTTGCACATTAGCAGCTTGAGGGCTTACAGCTGTATGAAAACCAATAATTAGCGCTTCTGACGTAGCAGCAAGGAGGACATCAGACTCCGAAATAGGTCCTACTCCTTTGTATAAAATATGAATATGTACATGATCATTAGAAAGAAGTAGTAAAGAGTCGGCTAGTGCCTCTACTGATCCACTTACATCACCTTTGATGAGAATAGGAATCGTTTGAGCCTGTTTTTCTTCAAATAAATATTCCTGTTTTTTCTTAATGACTTGATCTTTAGATCGTAGCTTTTGCTCTTGCACAATACTTTTATACCGATTAGCTAATAGTCTTGCCTCCTTATCAGTACTCATGACACGACACACTTGTCCTGCATCAGGAGCTCCATTTAGTCCTAGTACCTGCACAGGTGTAGCGGGGGATACTTGTTTTACCTGCTTGCCATGAGAGTCGAAAATAGCCTTGACTTTGCCAAAATAGCTACCTGCTACTAAAATGTCTCCCTTTTTGAGGGTTCCCTGCTGTACCATGACTGTTGCTAGATAACCTTGACCTTTTTTCATAGAAGCTTCTATGATAGTTCCCTGAGCTTTTTTACTGGGGTTGGATTTTAGCTCTAAGACATCAGCTTCAAGCAGCACTTTTTCTAATAATTGATCTATACCTTCTCCTGTTTTAGCAGAAATAGCTTGGCATTGATAGTTTCCACCCCAGTCTTCTACTAAGATATTCATAGCAGCTAATTCTTGTTTAACCCTATCGATATCTGCCTCTGGGTGATCTATTTTGTTGAGAGCAATAACAATAGGCAAGCCTGCTATCTGCGCATGACTAATAGCTTCTTTAGTTTGTGGCTTTACCCCATCATTAGCAGCAATGATAATAATTGCCACATCTGTTATCTTAGCCCCACGAGCCCGCATAGCTGTAAATGCTTGATGGCCAGGGGTATCTAGAAAAACTACACGCCTTCCATTTGGCATATCAACATCATAGGCACCAATATGCTGCGTAATACCACCAGATTCCTGCTGTGTTATCTTTGTTTTTCTAATAAAATCTAAAAGGGATGTTTTGCCATGATCTACATGTCCCATAACTGTTACAACTGGCGATGATGGGACTAAGTTTTGTTCATCATCGGTAGTTGCTTGACCTGCCATCTCTTCTTCAATGGAGATAAACTTTACTTGACGGTTGATTTCTTCGGCTATAATAGTGATCGTTTCTCTATTAAGGCGTTGATTCATAGATACCTTCATCCCTAAATTCATACAAATATCTAAGATATTCTCTACAGATACATCCAAAAGGGGGGCTAGCTCATGGGCACTAATAAACTCAGTAACTTTAACCAAAGGCTGAGTAACTTGTTTTTTTCTTCTAGTAGCATGTTTTTCCTGTTTTTTTTCTCGGTACTCTCTTCTTTTTATTTTATTGATTACATTTTTCCTTTTGGTAGGCTTTTTATCTGAAGTTGAGACAATATTGGGCCTAGTGAATGAAGAAGCATGAAAGTGACGTATAATACGCGTACGTTGTCTTTTTTGCTTGGGTTGCTTGCTACTCTCTTTGGCTTGTTGTCGTTGAGGCATCCTAATTTCTCCCAAAACTGTGATCTTGGGACCTGGTAAAACAGGAGATGACTCTTCTTGTACAGGATTCTCGTTCGCAGGGGGGGAGCTGAGTTCTTCCAAAGCAGGCGGAGTAGTTGTTTTTTTTGCTGATGTTGAGGTAGTTGAATTTTTCTTTGGTAGAGACTCTGGAGGTGTTTTTTTCTTAACAAGCTTTGTCCCTTTTTGTTTGAAATTAGTAGAAATAGGTTCTATCTTCAGGGCTTCTTCATCAATTACCAACTTAGGCGAAGCACTGGTAGATAAAGTATTGCTTGAGAGTTTAGTTGTAGAGTTGATTTTTTCTACTTTTTTAGCGTTAGTCGTGCCAAATTTTTTGCCCACTAAGCTAGCCTGCTCAGCTGAAAGCTTAGTATTAGGTTGATTAGTAATTTTTATGCCTTCTTGAGCTAAATAAGTTACAATCGATTCTGTAGCAATATTAAGTTGTCGTGCTATTTGATTAAGTCGCATATTATAATTTTACCAATCCAAAATATTATACTTCAAATTCTTTGTTGATGACCTCATAAAGATGAGTAATCACATCTGCAGGAATATTTGTGCGTCTTTCTATATCTTTTCTTTCTGTTAAGAGTACACTTCTTGCTGTATCAATGCCAATTTTTTGCAATGCCTTTATCACCTCTGTAGCTACTTCATCAGAAAATTCTTCTAAATAGATATCTTCTTGATCTTGCTTCATATCTCTATCTATATGAACAGGCTTACCTATCATTTGACTGACCAATAATATATTTTGTCCTTTCTTACCAATTGCTAATGGTACTTGGTCAGGTTTCATTTTGATAGTAATACCTTTATCTGTTTCTTGTATATCGCTGATTTGGGCAGGCTCAATAAGACGCTTTAAAAATATGTTCCTATTATCTGTGTATTGAACAATATTAATATGTTCATTGGCTAAACTGCTTTTACTAAGACTATACAGCCTATTACCTCCTGCACCTATACAAGCACCTACTGGATCTATACGATCATCTTGGCTTATAACAGCAACTTTCGCTCTTGCTCCTGGCATTCTAGCTACTTTTATTATTTGGACAATCCCATCAGCTATTTCAGGTACTTCACTCTCTAGTAACCGTTCTAAAAAAAGTGGAGACGTTCTTGAAAGACGTATATAGACATTATTGTTTTTTTTATCCACACTATCTACAAGCACTTTGATATGCTCACCTTTTTTAAACCGATCACCAGGAATCTGTCTCGACTTAGGTAATACGAGTTCATTTTTATCATCATCATGCAAGATCACTTGATACATAGTGATATGATATACTTCTGCACTAATAATTTTCCCTACTAGCTTTGTGTAACGTTGATGAATTTTTTCTTTTTCCTCTAACTGTTCCTTATGTAGAAAAAGTTTAAGTCCTTGTGTAATATCTCTTCTATCAAATTGATGAAGACTCACTTCTTCTGCCACTTCCTCTCCTATCTCAAAATCTGGTTCTATCTTGCGAGCCTCTGTAATACTAATCTTATCAAATTCATTAGCATCCTCTGAATCATCTGCCACAATGGTTCTATACCTCCATATTTGAAGATCTCCTTTATTAGGGTTGATGATGATATCAAAGTTACTATCCACACTAAATTTTTTACATATAAGTGATCTGAGCATTTCCTCAAGCATGCGCGTTACAGTAGGTCTATCGATATTTTTTGATCCAGCAAATTCAGTAAATGATGCGATAAGTTCTTTGTTATTCATCTTATTAACTCTTTAAGCCTCTTTGTATTTCTATTAATTTTCTTTTTAATCTTTTACCTTCCCTACATTAAGATAGCTAATGTTTTTTGTTTTTTGTAGAAAAAGAAGTTTGCAAATCTATTAAAAGGGTAGCAAAAAGCAAAGTAAATAGAAGAGTCTGTGTGTAACAGTCGCAATGACACCCAGCACAATTGGTTGATATAGGAATCAAAACTATTGTAGTAGCTTTACTGAAAGTATAGTAAGCACAAACTCTACTTTCTTAATAATCTAGTAAATTTTAGCGTTAGAAAGGATATTTTTGTTTACTTTAAATAGAGTACTATGGCGAATAATAGGTTATCATCTTTAATAGCACACACTAAAGCATATGGATTTTTGTATCCTTCTAGTGAAATTTATGAAGGTATTCAAGCTGTTTATGATTATGGTCCTATGGGTGCTTTATTAAAGAGAAAATTACAGCAGTTCTGGTGGCAGAGTATGACACAGCTCCACGAAAACATCGTAGGTCTTGATGCGGCTATTTTTATGAATAAAAAAACATGGGAAGCATCAGGACACATTGCAGGATTCCATGACTGGATGGTTGATAATAAGGACTCCCACAAACGGTACCGTGTTGATAAGCTAATAGAAGAAAAAGTTAGTGTGTGGAAAAAGCAAGGTAAAGAAGCAAAAGCCAATCAGCTTATGGCTGCGATGGGCAATGCAATGAGTAGTCAGGATGGAGATGCACTCCGGGGCCTTTTGGTAGAACATCATATAGTCTGCCCTATATCCAAAACATCTCACTGGACATCAGCTAGAGAGCTCCACTTAATGTTTGCTACCCATACAGGTCCTACGCAGGATCATACTAGTCAAGTTTACTTACGCCCTGAGACTGCACAGGGTATTTTTGTCAATTTTCTTAATATTCAAAAGACAACCCGCCAATCACTTCCTTTCGGTGTTGCTCAAATCGGGAAAGCATTTCGCAATGAGCTGATTGCTCGTCAATTTATCTTTCGCATGAGAGAATTTGAGCAAATGGAAATGCAGTTTTTCATTCCTCCTGAAAAAGATGAAAAATGGTTTGCTACTTGGCGTGATAAACGCCAAAGCTGGTATCAGGTACTAGGCATACCTACTCATAAGATGAGTATTCATCCCCATGAAAAGCTAGCCCACTATGCAAATGCTGCTGTTGATATTCTTTATGAGTTTCCTTTTGGGGCTAATGAAGTAGAGGGTATTCATGCACGAGGTAGCTTTGATCTCACCAATCATGAAAAATTATCTAAAAAAAAGATGACTTACTTTGATCCTCAGGAAAATCGTTCTTATATTCCTCATGTTGTTGAAACTTCTGCAGGTTGTGATCGTCTCATCTTGATGTTGTTATGTGAGGCTTTCCAACAAGAAGAGGGTCGTACTTATCTCAAGCTACCCAAGGCACTAAGTCCTATACAGGTTGCTGTACTACCACTCATGAAGCAAGAACCTTTTATCAAGATCGCAAAAAAAATATACCAAGAAATTCGTTATGATTTTTCCATAAGCTATGAAGAACGAGGATCAATTGGCAAACGGTACACTAGACAAGACCTCATTGGAACTCCTTACTGTATCACAGTAGACCATCAAACGCTGCAAGATGAGACCATTACAGTTCGCGAGCGAGATAGCATGCATCAGCATAGACTGCCGATTTCGGATTTATCTAGTTTTTTACATGATGAAGTGGCTCTCAAAAACCTATTAAAGAAGTTAAAGTACTAAATTAGTAATTCAAATTTGTTATCTTTAGCATCATTATTAAAACATAATATTCCAATGGCTATATCCCCTTATGCTCTTAACGTGTGCGCCAACCTGATTATTAGAAGAGGCGATGAAGTCCTTTTAGGGTTACGGCAAAATACTAGCTTTGGTAATGGTTTTTATAGCATCATTAGTGGTAAGGTTGAGGAAGGGGAACCCGTACACCACACGGCTATACGGGAAGCAAAAGAGGAAGTAGGGGTTATCATTCAAGAAGATAATTTAGTATTTCATATGTTGCTGCAAACACAAGAAGCTGATGGGATGCATATATCTCCTTTCTTTATTGTAGATCGTTGGGAAGGAGATATTATCAACAATGAACCTGATAAATGTGGCAGGATCGCCTTTTTTTCGTTGAATAACTTACCTAAAAATATATTGCCTTATGTGGCCAGTGCATTAGCCTATCTTCAACAACCTTCCAATCACCGATATTATCGCTTCATAGATTTCCGATGATTGCTAAAAAAATGGTGAAGTCAACGCGGGATTGTCTAAAAAGTAAATAGGGGCAGCCAGAAGAGTACGAAACTCTAGAAATCATTTAAAAATAGCTGTTAGGCGACTCTAGTAACATTTTTCTAGATAAAAATTGCCCCCCAAAAAAATGAAAAAAATACTAAAAATCGGTGAACTTTGCCTTTTTTTGCTTATGGACATGAAAGGGAAACCTTCTCTATAGCTCACATAAAATGTTTTTGAACAAAAACGTCTCTAGTTCTGATTACCTGTAAATCGACTTTTGCAGAAAATCTAATAGATAACATAAAAAGCGATTAATTTTTTCTTTTTTCAGTTTTTTTATACCATTTTTTAATAAATTTTTCCAAAACAGATTAAAGCACAAAATAGCAAATAAGACCAAGGGTCACTTGTCCCAGTTTTTTCTTCATCTATATCCATGCACTTAAATAGTTCTTCTTCATTCGTGTATATCTCTGATAATAAAAATCTAATCCCAATGTTAGGTCGTGGCCCTGGTAAGTTTGAATTACTCACTAAAAAGCTTTTTAATAAATAAGGGGGTCTGATATTTAATAATAATTCCTTTTTTCATAAAAAAAGTTATAATAAATGACATTAACTATTTAACATTAAAAGTAAAACTTAAGTCTATCTTAGTCTTTTATTATAAAAAAATAGATAGAGTTTCGGCAAAGATCTAAGAGGTTAAAGCCCAGGTTAGTAGCGGTGTCTGGATGAAATGTACTCAAGTTTTTGATTGGTTTCTGGTTTGTATAATTGTGTATAACTATACTGATCCTTAGTTTATTTTAGTTAAATCTAGATTTTATTTTTGAAGTAGACTGTCTCTCTAGCTTTTTGATGGATGACTTGAGGAACCTGGTTATTTATCCAAATCCAATAAGGTAATGATTTTGACTTTGAAGTGAAGTTTTTGAAATAGCTATTTGATGAAGTTAATAGTATTTAACAAAGTTTGACTTGGGGAAAAGGTGGGCCCATCAGGACTTGAACCTGAGACCCCCTGATTATGAGTCAGGTGCTCTAACCAACTGAGCTATAGGCCCCAAAAGACTCTAACTAGTTTCTGATACACATATATGTATGTAGCAAAGACGATAATTTGCAAGAATCCTGCGAATCTACGAAAAGGTAATAAATTTTCAAAAATATAAACAAAAAAATAGGTTAAAAGAATTCTTATTTAGCCTAGTAAATTGAAGGTAAAATTATTTAAAACTCTTTTCCCTCTGTGAATCGACTAATTTCTTTTTTAAGTGTATAAAGATCACTGTTGTTAGCTATCCGTACTAAAAAATGAAGAAGTTTATTGTACTCCTCCAAAACTTGATAATATTTTTTTTGGACTTCTGATAACTCTCTTTCTATTTTTCTTTTGTACTGCTCTAGCTGATCATCAAGATCCATATACCCTTCATCTTCAGCTAACTCAGGAAAATCTTTCCTAAAATCATAGTGAATAACTCTTCCTAACTTGGTGATAAAACTGCTATTAAGACTTTCTTGTTCGAAAGCGTTATATAGTGTACTTCTACTAACACCTACTCTCTTAGCTACTTGCACTAGCGTATAGCCACTACCCCTAACAACTTTCTCTATTATTTGACCTTTGTGACGTTTGTTCATAATAAGTGTTTTGGGGATAAGTGAAGCTACCTAAACCGACATAATTACCACATTACAATGCTGTATCTACTATCCCGCGGGTCAATATATATGATTTATTGCGAATAAAAAAACGATGAGAGCAATATATATGTTTTGTTTTGAACAAAAAAAAGTAAACTAAATAATAAAATCCATAAGTAATTAAGGTACTCATGTATACCAGACTTCATTTTTTATTTATTTCGGGTCAGGAAGGAGGATAAAAAACTGTAGAAATCATTGAAAAATAGCTGTTAGGCGATTCTAGTAACATTTTTCTAGATAAAAGTTGTAAAAATATCCGAAAATGAAAAGAGTACCCAAAAGCGGTGAATTTTACCTCTTTTTTTACTTATGGACATGAACGGAAAACCTTCTCTAGAGCTTACATAGAAAATTTTTTTAAACAAAAATGTATCTATTTCTGACTCTCCCTATTTCTTTTAATTGCATAACTATAAGATGTAGTTATGCAATTAAAAGGAGTAGAAATAAGCATAGAAATAGCTCCCTCCTTTGAGTATATTTTCCACGATGCTAGAATAACAATGGGAGAAAAGGAGCTGCTTGGAGTTAACCAGCTGCTTAATCATAATATTTAGATTCTTAATAAATGACTAAAAAAAACAAATTTGTACAAATAACCTGCTATTTTGATGACCTTATCACCGCTTCCTTTTGCAAAAAAGATAACCAAAGAAAAAAGAAACACGCTTTATTGTTTGATCGAATATCGTAAAATGTTCATACTGAATACATTGATTATTTTCTATTACTCTTGATATAAAAACCGCTAATGAAGAACGATGAAATTTGTAAGTGATGTTTTTAATTTGTTATTGCTTGTACATAATCAACTAGCGCAAATTCAAAAAATATACTAAATAAATTTTTATAGACTGCTAGTTTTCTTTCTAAGATGCTCATTGTTGGGGCAACTGAATACCATGAAAATAATTCAGGGCAACTAAAAAAATAGTCCTAGGTAATGCATTCTTATAACCTGTTGTTTTCAGCTCTTTTCTTGCATATCCCCAGTTATTAAAGTTTCCGATTTTTTCCATTCTATGAAGGGAAGATAGGAGCTATACATTTTACAATTATCATTTGACTTTTCAATAATCAAACCCTTAATGGATTTAGTTTCTTTATTTTCATAAACGCGTGAAAAAGTAGAATTAAAACCTCTCTACAGGCATAGTTGAAATAAGGCAAAGCATTACTCATGATTATATTTTGCTAATTGCTCAAAAACTCCAAATTTAAATACATAATAAAAAAAGTAGTGCCAGATCTTAGTACATTCAAGTCACATCCATTTATTACTAAAAAATTGGCCTTATTGATAAACTCATTGTTTACCTTTTTAAAAGGGTTTACATCACGCGTTGTTTTATTTGAGTATCATGAAAACATAAAAATTTTTTGTACTTTTGAATATAATTTATTTAATAAGGACGTCGATTTTTTTCCCTACTTCTGAATCTAACAAGGGTTTAATTTTCTTTTTTTAGCTTTTTTGTTCTACGAATTAACCTTATATAATAGAATATTGATGCATGATTTTATGAAGGCTGTAGCTCCATTTACGTACTTAAAATTGATATTTGCTCCTTTTTTATATAAAAGATTAGCCATTTTTAGATTTTCGTTACTCCTTTTTATTGCTAATAAAAAGGAGTATACTGTTAATCATCTTGAATGTTGGCTAAGATGAATCTCTGTGTAATACTTTTTTAACGTCATCATACTTATTATTTTTAATCAACTCAAAGAAATTTTTTTCTTTTTCAGATATACTATTATTAGAAGTAGGATAAATGTTTGCACTACCAGTCAATATTAATTATATATAAATAAAAGAATATATTTTTTATGAATACTTATTTTTTTGCTCAAATGTAGTAGTTGCTAGAGTGTCTTCCAAATACTTTTACATTTGAGCATTATTTTTCGAAAATATGAAACCTATCATGCAGACCTATCAGCTCAAAAAAAACTTTTATGCACAAAGAAATGCTGTAGAGGCAGTGAAATGTGTGAATCTTGAAGTTAATGAAAGGGAAATATTTGGCTTCTTAGGTCCCAACGGAGCTGGCAAGATAACTACTTTGCGTATGCTGACTACTTACTACTTTACTGCCCATCGAAGAGGAGAAAGCATTTGTAGCGGACTATTCGATCAAAACGCAGTCTCACAAGGTTAGAAAGCATAGTGGGCTTGTGAGTCAGAAGAGAGGAGCTGATAGGAATGCTACAGGATATGAAAATCTCATTTTATAAGCACGACTCTATGGAATGAATCAAAATGCTGCTCAAGAAGTCACTCAAAAAGTGATCCAGCTCTTTTCCTTAGAAGGCTATACCATGCGCCTCGTGAGTACCTCTATTCAAGGGCAACAGCGTAGACTCGATGTGGCTATGAGCATGATACATTCCTCTAAAGTGCTTTTTTTGGTAACGTATAATTGATTGTGATGCTTTAGTTGCTCTCCTGCTGAAATCCGAATTTTACAAAAGAAGTGATAGTAGAAGATCTTGACATTGACTTGGTCAATCAGCCCTCTTGTCAGAAGCTTGACTGTAAGATTTAAGCAATATAAAAGCTACTTTGCCTTTAGGTGGGAAAATAGATGTAGGCCCTTTTTTACTATCTTTAAGATCCATAGCCTTTATGATTTTCTTAAAAGCTATGGATTTATACATCTTTGCTATATTGGTTTCAAAAAACAATGGATCTTGCCTCTCTAAGTCTTAAGAAAGAAAAAATCAGAAAAATAATTGAAAACTCGAAGTTTGCTGTATCTTGTACATGATGTTTAATCAAATACTCCCATTTTTTAGCTATGTATTTGAATTCCGGGGTATTGCTACATATAAAAATACCTCTTATTTAATAGATTAGATCAAAACTAGGTAGTTTTTTAGACTATTTTTTTATTACTGACACTCTATTTGTAGACAAATGAGATAGTAGGTAGGTAGCAAGAGGATAACCACAAAAGCCCTTGCTTGATACTGCTAGTTAAGTGAATCATAATGAACCATGAGATCTTGAGAGCCATTCACCAACTGTTGGATTTGTTCATGCAAGTACATGGCTGCTAGTCAATTTTTTGGCCTGATACTAGCAACTAGTTAGGTGCTGTCAAAAGTAGAGATATTTTTGTTAAAAAACATTCCATGTGAGTCTAAAGAAGGTTTCCGATTTATATCTATAAGCAAAAAAAGAGGTAAAAATCACCGATTTGGGGTACTTTTTTCATTTTCTGGGATTTTTGCAATTTTTATCAGCCTTTCTTATCTAAAAAATGTTAATAGAATCCCGTAGCAGTTAGTATGCCAACCTCTGGACTTGAATTTGAATGATCCTAAAAATATTTTTAATATCGTTTATGCAGCTTTTTCTTCTTTTGTATTTTCTAGGTTTTCGCTAGACTCTTCTTTTCTTTCTTTAGATTCTTCTTGGCTAGGTACTTTGTCCGTTATTTGTACCTCATACTCTTCATATTGTAGTATGCTATTCAGTAAATTCAAGAATACTATCATAAAAATAGGGAATGAGTAAGTTATTATAGTGTGCAGTGCTGCATCTTTATTAGATTTATCTAATATAGTAGTACCCATGATAAATGACCAAATAGCCATTGCTGTAATTTTAAATAATTCATTATTGTCTTGTATGATAAGAACTCCTTTAAACCCTTGCTTTTGGACTAAGGAAATTGTCCAGCAAGATATTCCTTGAATGATCATATACAAAATGACATTCCAAGTTAAAGCATAATATTCAGATGTTCTATATTCATAGGCAAAAAAATGAGAAATTCCTTGTAAAAGACCGATTAGTGCGCCATAGGAAAAATCATCTAAACCAGGAAAACTAATGCTAACTGTATGAAAAATAGAAGATCGTTGTAAATAGCTATTTTTTTTTACACTATGTGTTACGTCTGAAGAATCAGTTATAAATAATCGAAGTAACTTAAAGATTATTATTGCTACGAAGAAATAACTTACTGTATAAAGGGAAATCGCTTCTCCAAAAAGACTGGGATCGTTTTCTATAATAAAGCTAAAAAAAAGTGATAGGATGTATTGAAAGATCTCTTGATATCTAGTAACCACTTCCAGGTGGCCCAATCCTTTTCTAATTAGTAGTCCGCTTAAAGTATGCAACACTGTATAAAAACTAGTATACTTAAGGGCAATCCATCCGAATTTTAGCCCCACTGGTTCACCTGTAGCTTCATTGCCAACCTGATACTTACTCTCTAGTGAGCATGCCGGTGATGTCAGAGAAATAACACCCTGCAAACATAAAGTAGCAAGAAAACCTATCCCTAAACCTTGCCATATATCACGTACAAACTTACTATTTTGTGGAAGTTTAAAAGTGGAAGTTCCATTTAAAACAGATGTTATAGGGGAATTATTGATTGTTATTTCTCTTTTCTGTATACCATTCAACCCAATTGTGGAAATCAGAAAAATAGTAATGTAATACAATCTTGATTTCATAATAAAGATTTTGTGTAAGTCATATATGCACAATATTAATAATAAAATAGAATACAACCTAAAATTGTAGAAGATTCATCACTCTACTTCTCTTATAGGTATATCTTTTTTATCTAGCCCGATTTAACTTAGGTGCTTCTGCAAGCAAGGAATGATTTTGGGTATTGACTATTCTGTAGTCTGTAATAGCTAAATTGGGATCTTCTTTAATTTTTATCGATTTTTTATAACGCCATCTCCACTTCCACGTTTTAGGTAGGAATCCACGATTAATGTGAGCATACAAAAAAGGGTGTATATAAACTGTAATACTGTTTATATTTTTATGTTTTAGAATATTTTGTAATTGCCCCTCTAGTTGTTCAGGAACTCCCATAGAAGATTGTACTTTGCCTGTACCATAACAAGTAGAACAACACTCTTGGTTAGGTATACGAAGTGCTGGTCTAACTCTGGGACGTGTAATCTCCATGACACCAAAACGACTTAGGGGTATAATTTCGGGCTGAAAGCGATCGTTCTTAACAAATTGCTTGATAGCCTCATACAAAGCTCGTTTATTTTGGTAGTTCCTCATACCTATAAAGTCCACGATGATAATACCTCCCATATTGCGAAGGCGCATTTGCCTTGCTATCTCTTCTGCTGCAACCATATTAACTTCAAAAGCTAGTGCTTCCTGATCTACACCAGCATGTACTCGATTGCCTGTATTCACGTCGATAACATGCATAGCTTCTGTATGCTCTATAATTAAGTAACCACCTCCTGGAAGGCTTACTACCTCAGACAAAAGATTCTTTATCTTTTGGTCGATGCCGAGATACTCAAAAATAGTATGTTGCCCTTGGTAAAGATGCACTATTTTTGATTTATCTGGTAGTATCTTACTAACATACTCTTTTATTTCATTGTAGGTGCTCACATCATCCACAACTACCTGGCTAAACTTTTCATTGAAGATGTCTCGCAAAATAGAAGAAGCAGGCCCAGGTTGTTTAATAAGACTAATACTAGACTTATTTTTTGCTTTCGCTAAATTCTCAACTCCTTTTTCCCATCTTTCTAAAAGCTCTCTTAAATCACTGTCCAAAAGTGCTGCTTCTTTTTTTTCTGCTAATGTACGTACTATGACACCAAAATTTTTCGGCTTAATAGACTTAATAAGCTTTCGAAGGCGGCTTTTTTCTACTTTATTGGTAATTTTTTTTGAGATCGTAATGCCATTTTCAAATGGGACTAAGATTAGATAGCGACCTGCTAGGCTAATACAAGATGTGATACGTATCCCTTTAGTAGAAATAGCTTCTTTAGAAATTTGTACGATGATTTTTTCTTTTTCTTTGATGTTATTTTCGATTTTTCCATTCTTATCAGTTACATCTTGTATAGCTATATGAGAGATATTCGGTATATTACTGCCATTGTGTAGTACTTCATGGGTCAACTTCTGTAAAGTACGCATATAGGGACTCATATCTGAGTAGTGTAAAAATGCCATTTTTTCATCTCCAATGTCCACAAAAGCAGCATTCAGACTTGGTGCTATTTTTTTTACGGTAGCAAGATAAACATCCCCTACATTATAAGATTGACTACTTTGTTCTTGGTGGTACTCAACAATTTTATTATCCTCCAAAAGAAGAGTGTTGCGATATTTGGGCGTTATATTAAAAATTATTTTTTTATTCAATTTCTTTTTGTTTGTGTGTTTGTGGCTTGTCGTAGAACCTTGTTATTAAGGAATCACACAGCTATCTTGTATTGAGAGGAGCACAATAATTACCTTATTACTTGAAAATATAAAGAAAAACCAATGAAGAGGCTACAGAGATTTGCGTAATTGTTTTTTTTCATGAATATAGCTAAACCAAATTATCGATTCTTTTTATGTCTATTTTTAGCGAGTAGTTTTTTTCGTTTATGCGTAGCCATTTTATGTCTCTTTCTTTTTTTTCCGCAAGGCATTTTCTAGGGTTTATTTAATATTATTTTAAGCTTAATTTTTAGTAAAAAATTTTGTTTTTTTGAGTATTGTACTGATACTTTTTACTTATGGTAAAATAGTGAGCACTATACACAAAAATAAGATATTTTTGAATGTTATACAAGTAATTGTTATTCAAACCACAAATCACTCTAGTGAAGATTGTAATCCAGCTAGACAATAGACTACAACCAAGAAATTCTCAAAAAATCATTTTCCAAGAGACACTTGACTTTTTGATTGCCTTTGCATGCAGTTTGGCATCAAGTCAAATCCCAAGAAAAAATTAAGAAGATAGGGGAGATCCTATTTTGATATATTCAAGAAAAGACTAAGAAAGTATAATTAATTGTTTTTTTAACCAGATACTGAAAGTTGTTTATTGCATATTTCTTGTAGCTGTTAGCTGCAAAGTATTTAATAATCATAAAAACCAAAACAAGTAAATTTTGTTCCCGGTCAAAGCTAACTTTGGTTTGGGTTTTGTATATTTTTTTCAAATCTTGCATCAACTCTTTTCTATATCTTAAATGTATTGAAACGAATTGCGTATCTGGTGTACAATACAGCTTTAAACATCAGTTTATCGGAAAATACTTGGAATGGCTTCAGAAAATACTTTCAAATGATCCGTACAAGCTACTAGTATCTCTTCCATCCCCCTGGCCTCTTAGGACTTGAAGTCAGCAATTAGCGCTTTCACTTTGGTTAACATGAAGGCTAATCATTTCTTTTTTCCCTCTTTGTTGATTGCCATTACGCTATCGAGCGCCCTGATTTTTACACAACTATGATCCTCTATTTTTTGATGCATCGCATCTAAGAATACAATAAGGTAAACATTTTCGAGTGCTCTAGTCTGCCAAGCCTTAATTGGTAGAGATGATTCGATCTATAATTTCAGTCAGTACCCTAATAGAAACGTCTCTATGGCACATTGTGCTTTGATATCCTTAGCGAAAAATATCTCGATAGCTCATTCCTACTCCATAAAGCCCTATTATCTTCTCTTCAGGCGTGTCTGCTAGTATACTTTCTCGCTTACGTACTATTTGTAGGATTTAATGTGCTTGGCCTGTCTTGTGGAGTCTATTTTTTAAAAGCGCCTAGCCCGCTTTTTATGGTTTTTGCCCCTTACCGTTAAGCTTATTCCCAGCAAATCTTTAAGGTCTTGTTAAGGTGTTCTTCCATTTCAGCTTCTAGTAGCTTGTTCAAGGAACTCTTTTAGTAGGGGAGCAAAGGATTCTTTTTTACCCAATAAGGGTATGCCTTGACTGAACTGGTTCAAGTCTTTTGCTTGCATTTATTCTAAGGTGTGTTGCTTCATAATGTCTAAGGTTAAATAATCAAAGTTAAATTTTCCTTAGACAGAGTTGAGATTACACTTCCTTTTACTTTGATACAATTAAATGATTTAACCCGATTTTTACTATTCGTAACTAGGAAGATATTTTATCCGAACTCGCTACTACATTTTTAAGGTTATAGATTAAAGTTTAATCTATAACCTTAAAAATATTACTAAAAGAGTTAATTAGGCAGACCTATTACTGATAAAAAATTTCCTAATTAGGCAACTCTACAAAATAAGGAAGCTATGGCATTGATAAGTACATAGCTAGTTAGCCTTAATTAGTTAGAATTTTTATTTTTTAGGATCTACCTCCTCAAACTCTGCATCTTGCACATCGGTCTTGTCATTCTTTGTTTGTTGCTCAGCTGTTTGATCTGCTTGTGGCTTCTCTTCTTTTTTCGCTTTTTCAGAATACAGTTTCATTGCCACAGGATACCAGCTTTTTTCTAGCTCCTCTGTTAGTTTACCTACCTTTTCAGCCTTGTTTTCTTTAAGAGAATTTCTGAGTTGTTCAACTTGCTTTTCAAGCTTTTCCTTTTCCTCTTTACTAATCTTATCTCCTGCTTCTTTCAGTTGTTTTTCAACCTGGAATGCTAATGTATCTGCTTTATTAAGTTTTTCTGCATTATCTTTTTCTTTTTTATCTTGCTCAGCATGTGCAGCAGCCTCCTGCTTCATTTTTTCAATCTCCTCCTTACTTAAATTAGATGAAGATTCTATACGAATATTTTGTTCCTTACCTGTTCCCTTATCTTTAGCTGATACTTTTACAATACCATTAGCGTCAATATCAAAAGCAACATCAATTTGCGGAACACCACGCGGAGCAGCTGGTATTCCACTTAGCGCAAATCGTCCAATTGTACGATTATCCTTAGCCATAGGTCGCTCTCCTTGTAATACATGAATATCTACAGTATCTTGATTATCCTGTGCTGTAGAAAAGACCTGAGACTTTTTGGTTGGTATAGTTGTATTAGCCTCTATCAGCTTAGTAAATACTCCTCCCATAGTTTCTATACCTAAAGACAATGGAGTAACATCTAATAGTACCATATCTTTAAGCTCACCTGTTAATACCCCCCCCTGTATCGCTGCACCGATGGCAACTACCTCATCTGGATTTACACTTTTGGAAGGAGATTTTCCAAATAACTGAGTAACAGCTTCTTGAATCGCAGGAATCCGAGTAGATCCCCCTACTAAAATCACCTCATCAATTTCTTCAGTAGTCCAACCTGCATCTTTTATCGCCTTTCTACATGGAGCTAATGTACGCTTAATGAGTTGATCAGATAATTGCTCAAATTGACTTCTCGAAAGACTCATATGCAAGTGCTTAGGCCCTTCTTGGGAAGCAGTAATAAAAGGCAAATTAATATCCGTGTTAGTTGTATTGGAAAGTTCTATTTTAGCTTTTTCAGCTGCCTCCTTCAATCTTTGGAGAGCTGTTACATCTTTTCTAAGATCAATTCCCTCCAGTTTCTTAAACTCATCAGCCATCCAGTTAATAATAAGATCATCAAAGTCATCACCTCCCAAATTAGTATCACCATTAGTAGCTTTTACTTCAAAGACACCATCTCCTATTTGGAGAGCTGTTACGTCAAAAGTTCCTCCCCCAAGGTCATATACGATAATATTAGCGTCTTTTTCCTTTTTATCTATGCCATATGCAAGCGCGGCAGCTGTTGGCTCATTGATAATTCTTACTACTTCTAACCCCGCAATTTCACCAGCTTCTTTAGTCGCTTGTCGTTCTCCGTCATTAAAATAGGCAGGAACTGTAATGACTGCTTGCTTGGGAGTTTTACCTAGAAAATCCTCAGCTGCATCTTTCATTTTTTGCAATATCATCGCAGAAATTTCCTGTGGTGTATACTGGCGATCGCCAATACGTACTACAGGAGTCTCTTTATCTCCTGCTTCTACTTTATAGGGGAGCATTGTAAGCTCCTTAACTATCTGATCATAATTCTTCCCAATCAATCTTTTCACAGAATAAATAGTTTTTTCAGGGTTTGTAATGGCTTGTCTTCTTGCTGGGTTGCCTACTTTACGGCCTCCTTGACCATCTTTTGAAAATGATACCACAGATGGCGTAGTTCTGTGACCTTCACTGTTAGGAATTACAATGGGCTTGCCTGCTTCCATAGTAGCAACTACGGAGTTGGTAGTGCCTAAGTCTATACCAATAATTTTATTCATAATTTTTTATAGTAATGTTTAAAGCAAATTGCACTTACTTACCTAATCAATATTAATGCCATTATTTTTTAAATATAAATATTATGCCACTATGGCAGTTTTTAAGGGTTTATGATTGCTATTTCTCTGTTATTAACTGTATACATTCAAAGTATAATAGGCTGTCTAATTTTTTTATTCATTTGCAATCAAAAAAACAATTATGGCACAATCCTTACATGGCTACGCTCGAACAACCAAGTCAACCCCTAGAAAAATACAACATAGTAAAGAAAGCGCTGAGAAAGTAGCAAAAAGTTAGGAATCAATAAAAAATCCGTTTTGAAAGGGCTTAAAATAGATTATCACATGATACGCCTATGAGTCTTAAAAATCCTTGTTCTACTGTATCAACCATCCAAGAGCAAGCAATGATTGTAGCTTCGAAGAAAAAGACGCTTTTACCACACGACGATTGTTTATATTCTTTACGAGAAAACAATACCTCGCCTAACTCGTTCGCCATTATATAGATGTCTAAAAAGACATGGCATTAGTAAAACTCCTCAAAAGAAAACGCAAAAAATCTACGCAAAAAAGAAGGACTGAAGAGGTAGGTAAACTAACAGAGGAGCTGGAAAAAAGCTGGTATCCTGTGGCAATAAAATTGTATTCTGAAAAATCCAAAAAAAAGCCTTGACAAGCGGGTTAATTAAATTACGTGAAAAGTTAGATAAAGCTTTAGATCAACTAGAAGATCAGTACGAATTTCAAGACAAGGCAACTCACAAAGTTGTAGCATAGAGTGATAAAAAAAGTGCTCGAACAGAAAGAGCAAGTTTTTAGTACAAGAATACCACCAAAGAATATCATTGTTTCTCTTTTTCAACCTTATTTGCAACCTATAGTACGAGGGAAAAAAGTCAAAAAAGTAGCGTTCGCAGCAAAAGTCAACAAAATGCAAGTGGATGGGATCAACTTTATTCAGCGCCTCAGCTTTGAGCCTTTAAATAAAAGAAGACAGTGTAAGGGTAGTATATACCAAGCACAGCAGCTTACTAAAAGAAAGGTAAGAAAGATTGGAGTAGATGCTATTGATACTACAAATACAAATAGGGAATTGGCAACTGCCGAAGAGATCACGACTGACTTTGTACGCAAAGGGAGAGCAGGAAAAAATGAGAAACAAACAAAACAGATGGCAAGTACCCCAAGAAAAGAAAGAGCCAGCTTCTTGTAAAGGCGGTTTAGAAATGAAAAAGAACACGATTTCCTTAAAAAAATCAATGCTCGTACAGCAAAAACAGAAAGCCTTTGGATATTTTTGGAATATATACAACTAATACCATCAAAATAGCTCATGAGATGAGTGCCGCGCTACTTCTGAGAAAATTGGCTTAAAGCTCAACCATATAGCTCGAATAGGTTCGTTGATGAGAGTACTATAGCTACTATCCATTCAAAACTCGATTTTTCTTTGATCTTGATTGGTAAGATATTTTTTTCTTAAGAAAACATAGAATTTTTCCCAAAATTTCAGAAAGTAGACATTTTATTTCTTCAAACCAGGAAAATTTACTTGAATTATAACACCCCCTTATTCTTATCTGAAAGAAGCCAATAAAAATAAATATGGTGTAGAGGATCATGAATATTCTCTCTGCTTTCTGCTATTCCTCGCAATGTTGAATGGCTCCATATAAAATTCGCAACTGATGACGTAGATGTAAAATGAGCTAAAAAAGAACGTGGCTGATCTCCAACTCCTTTTTTCCCATGAGAATCATAAATAAACCATCCAACATCTTTTTTATAAATGATACACCATGCTTCCGGACCATTTCTTAATATTCCATATTGAGTACTACAACTACTTGCCTCAATACTGTAGAGAATATCATCAACTGCTTCTTTGGAAGTCGCTTGCCCTTGCTTAGATACATTATTAAATATGTAAGGCCAGTTTGCATCGAGTCGTACTGAAGGATGCAAGGGTAAATCACACCTTGCTAGTAATTCATCGATAGATGTTGCTTCACCTGCTTGCGCTTCTTTCTTGAAATACCTTTTATAGGTTTTCAGTCCCTTTTCTAAAATAGTGTCAAGGTTAATAGCAAACAATTGAGAGAGTTTATCTATTTTCATTGCTATTTTTAAGAACTCTACTGATGCACAGGCACAGAGTCCATTTCCCTTCAGGTAATAAACATAATCAACTTGAGTTATATACCCTTTCTCATTAACATATATCATGTAATCTGTGCTAGGAATACCTGCATCACTTACATCAATACTGACTTTTACCTTTCCCTGATTCTGGCCAAGTTGTGCTAATATCTTTTTATTATTTACGCTAATGTAATAGCTTTTGTTTGTGTTCTTATTCCAATCGTTTTCTTGAATGTTTTCATATCTTCCCAGGAAAAAAATGGTTATTACTGATTTTTTTTTATTATTTTTCCAAAAATTAATGCTAATTTTTTCGTGATTATTCTTAGCAAAATCAATAAACTGAACATTACTCTTTTCTTGCTTAATGCTTTTTGGTTGTACAAAAACTGATCCTGAAAACGTATTTTCACTTGCCTGAATTGCTGGTAGACTATATTGAGTGTAGTTGGAAAAAATTACCTTTTTATAAGGCAGATTGAGTGGAGGATTGTCTATTTTTTGCATGTTTCCTTTTTTGTTATCTCTGTAGTCATTTTTTCTTTGTTCAATAAAAAAATCACGCAGAGTCAAGAATAGTGTATTTGTATAGATATAATAACTTAGTACAAGCATAATGCAAGCAACGGCAATTACCAAGCAAACTTTGACTAAGCTCTTGAAGGATCGAGAAGCTTTACTTCCTTTTTCCCAGTGTGTGTTAATATTTTTTTCATTGACTCTTTGTTGAGGATTATTTTTGACCACTGTTTGATATTGAAGATGATTTTTCCTCGCTTGTAGGCAACTCATGCCTGCTGATATAAAAAAGGAAATCAATGTGAAAATAGTCCAATGATATATTTTTGACTGCATGATATGACTTATTAAAAGAATGACAATGAAGTACAAAGAAACATAATATTTTTATACTAGACTTTCTTGGCATTACTCAGTTGTTTATTAATTGGTATTTATTACCAGATAACAATGATACTTGTTGTTCTTGTTCTAATTTTAGCAAAATAGATAGCAACATATTGCTATCTATTTTAGTCTGATAGCTTAAGTAATCTATAGTCTGGGGTAAAGAAGCGTGCCTCAGTGCTGTAATAATCTTCTGTTCGTTGGGAGACAGCTTCTTAGAAGCATTAACTACTTGTCCCGTATGATTTTCTGTTATTTTATGCCAATTCATCATATCAACTAGATCTTTTGCGCTTGTAACTAGTGTAGCTTGATGGCTTTTTATTAGATTGTTGCATCCTTGTGAATTAGCTTGGTTAATATTTCCTGGAAGAGCGAACACCTCTCTATTAAGATCATCTGCATGTTGCGCTGTAATAAGTGCTCCACTTTTTTGGCCAGCTTCTACAATTACTACTGCATCTGTGATACCTGTAATAATACGATTTCTGGCTGGAAAATGATATCTTTCTGGCGCTACTCCTATAGGAGCTTCACTTAAAATAGCTCCATTACTAGTGATTTCTTTAGCTATTCCTGTGTGCTCTGTTGGATATATATGATCTAACCCTCCTGCCAAGACAGCGATCGTAGCCATATTTTCTGCTAGTGCAGCTTTGTGTGCATGTATATCAATACCATATGCCAGCCCACTCACAATTGTTACATCGTACGGTTTTAAGTCTTTTACAAACTCTTTCACCCACTGTCTACCATAATTAGAAGCATTCCGAGTGCCTACAATACTAATCATGCGCGAGGAGTTAAGGTCTGTATTGCCTCGATAGTATAGGAGTGAAGGAGGAGAGTGAAGCTCTTTAAGCCGCATGGGATATTCTTCATTTTCATAAGCCAGTATTTTGATCTTTGCTTGAGTATGATGATCATAAAGTTCGCTAGCTCTTTGGTAATTTTTACTTTTTTGCAAGAACTGTTGTTGTAAGCTATGACTTATTTTACCTATTGATTGGAGTTTACCAGATTCTGTTTCGGCTATCTTTTGGGCACTACCTAGCTGATCTATCAGCTGTTTGTAAAGTACATCGCCTACTCCTTCCACTAGGCTTAAAACTATCGAAGCCAAAACTTTATTTTTATTTTGTTTCATATTGAATAGTTATCATAGCAAAATTAATATATTCTTATTGGGATACAAATTTTTTTATTTATAGATGGTTAAATTTTAAGGTTTATTTCTGTACTCTATGTTAAAAAAACTAAATTGTCCTTAATAAGAATTCATTATTTACAATAAACTCATTATTAGTTGCTATTTTTCGTTGTTAATCACAAAGGGGAATTAGCTCAGTTGGCTAGAGTGTCTCGATGGCATCGAGAAGGTCAAGGGTTCGAGTCCCTTATTCTCCACTAATAAAGATTAGCCAAAAGTAAAGACTTTTTTGCTCAAAAACATTTTATGTGAGTTCTAGAAAAGATTTTTTTATTAATGTCCATAAGCAAAAAATAAAATTCACCGCTTTTTCCTATTTTTTTTCATTTTCGCGTTTTTTACAATTCTTATCTAGAAAAATGTTAATAGAATCGCATATAGAGCTACTTTTTAATGATTGGTAGAGTTTGGTATTATCCTGACTGTCCGTAATAAAAAAATCCGAATACCGAAATCACTTTCGAGAAACACAAGAGCTTGTAGACAGTTAGAGTTTAGGATTTCTCAATTTTATGTTTGTCGATACTTTTGCCTAAATAAGCAACTGCCCAGCACCAAGCTAGCCCAATCACAATTAGGACAATGATTAAAATATGTGTTAGGTCAAGTACACTAGACGTGCCAGCTATCCATAGCAAAAAAGTATGAACATGCCCAGAAAATGATTTGCCAGCTCGAGACCCAACCATATCTACTGCTCCCTTGCCTTTAAGCCTAACATCGGGTTCTAATCCCAAATAAGCAATTTCCTTAGAAGCATCGAAAAATGCGTACTTAGCCAACTTGCTAATGAGTGTCTGTGCTACTCCCATATAGACAACAAATACTAGAGGATTGATATCATAATTATCCAAAAAAGAAAGAGATAAGCGAAACTTACTTGATACAAAGAAGATAATACCTGTGGTAGTGACTACCACAGGCGCTATATAGGAACTTATTTTCCATCCTAGCGAACGCATAAGCCTACCACTAACAAATAAGGATAAGAATGCAGCAAGGAATGACCCTAACTCTGTTGTGCGAGCCGTGAAAATTTGGTAAGCAATTTTACTATTATACAAATTTTTCAGATTAGCTTTGTAAGTAACATCCACCAAGTTGATAGTTAAACCGCACGCAATAACCATAACTGCAATAGCTAAAAGATGATAATTAGAAAAGATATATCGCAAGCTTGTCATTAACGATGTTGACTGCTTTTTGGTTCTTTTTTTAATAGAACTAGACTCACCATGACTGTAATACTTCCAGTAAATGTAAGTATAAGTGCAAAGAACTAATAAAATGCCCACAATAGCGACCCAAAAAAGATAAAAAACAGCCTGGCTTTTATACGTCGCTTCTGTAGAGTGTTTTAGTAGAAAAATATTGACTTCAGTGCCTACAATACCACCTAGACAACCCACAGCAATAATCAAGTGATAAAAATTACGTGCTTGGTCATTACTACAGAGGTCATTAGTAATACCCCAAAAAATCATAAAAATAGTTACTTGGCCATAGAGCTCTATAAAGATAAAAGCTAAAGCATGTACCCAATGGCGATAAACAGCAATCCAGTGTTTTTGGCTAGGATAGATATTGAGCAAAGAAGTAGCATGTTTAGAAGGACTAAGTAGCTCAGCATTGGGTGATAAAATAAAAATGTAGAACAAAAAAAAACACAAGAAAAAAATAATAAAGTAAAAGAAAATCTTAGTAGGCTTGTAGTAGTTATTAAGCCAATTAAAAAGCAGAACAAAAAGAATAGAAGCAGGGAAGACAAGGTATCCTTTTAAAACAGGAAGCACTTCGGCTCCCGAGTCAGCTGCCAAGACAATCAAAGGCTCTTTAAGGTTAGTAAGAACAATATAAACAAAAGAAATAAAAAACTTTAACAAGGCAAGAATGCCTACTTTTCTATAAGTTTTCTTTGAAGATAACATGTCTTTTTGACCACAAAGATAGTTGATCAAATATCACAGTACAAATTTTGACCATCAATAAGAGCTGACTTAGAGAATAAGTTGAAACATGATCTTGCACAAAGGAAAACAGGTAATCGAAAAAATGAGAAGGCAGAAAAAAATTAAAAACATCTTATGATCAAGTTGAAATCGAACCTAACATAGATCGTGATGACACCTATGAACCACCATTTATCAAAAAACGACAAAGAACTCTAAGAAGTGTAGTAGGTCAGAAAATAATCGCATTAGCTACAAGAAAAATGAGCAATACCGATAGTTCAAAAGATATGGAGGAGAGTGCAATACAAACTATGTCTAAGGAAAATTTAAATTTGATTATTTAACCTTAGACATTATGAACCAACACACCTTAGAAGAAATGAAAGCAAAAGTCTTAAACCAATTCAGGGAACGCATACCTTTCATTGAGTAAGTTGTATAATTTTTTGAGCATTAAAGTCACGCGAGGCAAGTGACTACCTACTAGCTTACTTTTTCCCATTCAGGAGTATTAGCAGCCAGCCATTTGAGATAATTGAGCATAGGCTGATGATCGCTTTTTTCTAAGTAGGGATCATCGTTGAGTAGATAGCGAATAGCTTTCCTAGCTTTTTTGACCAAGTGTTCATCTTCAGCAAGGTTGGCTAAGCGCAGCTTGAGTATTCCACTCTGCTGTAAACCTACTAAGTTGCCCGGGCCTCGGAGCTTCAGGTCTACCTCAGCGATAGAAAACCCATCATCTGTTTGTACCATAGCTTGAATACGCTTAGCAGCTATCTGGCTAATTTTTTCAGCTGTCATCAGAAAACAGTAAGGCTGATGGCTACTCCTTTTAATACGACCTCGAAGTTGATGAAGCTGAGCTAAGCCAAATCTTTCTGCATTTTCTACTACCATAATAGTGGCATTAGGGACATTCACACCAACTTCTATGACGGTGGTAGCTACCATGATTTGCGTTTCTCCTCTAAAAAAGCGATTCATTTCCCATGTTTTATCACTGGGCTTCATACGACTATGTAGAATGCCAACCTGTATAGTAGGGAAAGCTCTTTTGATACTTTCATAACCATCGATTAAGTATTTGTAGTCAGCTTTGGCAGATTCCTCTATCAAAGGATAGACCATGCATGCTTGTCTTCCCTCTGCTATTTTCTTCTTAAGAAAACCAAAAAGACGCAAGCGATGGCTATCATAACAGTGATAAGTCTTGGCGGGCAATCTCCCTGGAGGAAGGGTAGCAATTGTGGTGATGGCTAACCCGCTATAAAGTGTCATCGCCAATGTCCTAGGAATAGGAGTTGCTGTCATGACTAAAACATGCGGCCTAAGTTGCTGATAACTTTGATGCCATAGTTTAGCTCGCTGTGCTACACCAAAGCGATGCTGCTCATCAATAATAAGTAATCCCAGTCGCGCAAAAGTGACGCCTTCTTGCAAGAGCGCATGAGTACCGACAATCATATCGATGCTACCATCAGCGAGCTTTCTCAGTATCTCTTCTCTTGTCTTGGTAGTAGTAGATCCTGTCAGCAATGCTATCTTAAGAGCAAAGGGGGCTGCATACTTCTGCAATGTAGTGGCGTGCTGAAGAGCGAGAATCTCTGTGGGAACCAGGACAGCTACTTGCGCCTGATCAGCTATAGGTAGTAAAGAAGACAAAAAAGCGACTATTGTTTTACCACTCCCCACATCACCTTGCAAGAGTCTATTCATCTGTCGGTCAGTTCCCAAGTCAGCAATGATTGCTTGCAGTGCTTTTTCTTGATCTAGAGTCAGCTGAAAGGGAAGATAGTCTTTTTGAAAATGGAGGAGTAAGGAGTGATTACTAAAAATAAAAGACTTCTCCCTGCTGTCATTTGCGCGATTGAGACGAGCAAGACGAAGTTGTAAAAAAAAGAGCTCCTCTAGCTTAAACCGATATTGTGCACGCGCTAGCTCTCGCTGATCGGCAGGAAAGTGGAGAGCTCGCAAAGTCACCTCTCTACTTAAAAGTTGATGCTGCTGGACAAAAAAAGAAGGAAGATTTTCGGGGATATGTCCTGCTACCTCTTGCAATATATTTTTTTGTAAGCGCGCCAATAAAACTGTATTAACCTGCACTTTGAGGAGTTTCTTTGTAGTATGATAAAGAGGAAGAATACTGATTTGCTTATCCTGATAAGTCGCTAAGGGCGTTAGTTCAGGATGGATGACTACCCGCTGATCTTGGAAAGTGGAAATTTTACCATAGAGGACATAACGATGGCCAGGTAGCATCTTCTTTTGGATCCAGTGAATTTGATTAAACCAAATCAAATCGATGGTCTTACGCCCATCAGAAAAAGAGGCAACCAGGCGGCTTTTCATAGCTCCTCGGATCAAGCGCATCTGCCCTAACGTTCCCTGAACATGAAGAGTAGTCTGAGCTGAGTTAAGCTGAGACAGATTATGAAAGATACTTCTATCTTCGTAACGATAAGGAAGAAAAACCAAAAGCTGTCCATAGTTTGCTATTTCCATTTCGGCAAGCAATAATTCAGCCTGCTCTCTCCTCAATAAATGAGAATTGTCTAATCTTTTGTCTAACAGCGATTTCACAACTGACTAAGCTTTAATCTCTGGCCCAATATAAAGGTATAGAGGCACAAAGCATATTCGCAGTAGATAATAATAGTTTGCTTATCTAACTAAACTTATGGATGCAGCAACCTAATAAAAGTAATTATATTATTTAAGTAAACTAGTTATTATTATGCTGTTGGCTTGTTGATAAATTTCTTTTCTTTTTTTCCTTGTTAATTTCTTTGAAAAAAAACATCGATATTTTTGTTTATCTGTGATTATTGATTTGTTTTACAACTTTTCAAGATCTTTTCAACTACTTATCAAAGAGGAAAACTTGTTGAAAAAAAGATTTTTCTTTTTTCTTTTTTTTTTCTAATGCACTTTTTTCTTTATTTTTTTCTCACGAATCTTTCTCCTTTTTTCAACAAGTTTTCCATAGAAAAATAGTCCTTTATTGGTCGTTTCTCATGATGATGTTGGCAATTTCTCTTTCACCTAATATCCTCCAAATCGGTTTTCCTTCTACTGTATAGTTGGGGTTGTCACAATCGAAAAGAGAATTGACCAACTGATTAATTTCTTGAAGTGTCATTTTTTTTTTGAACTGATGTTTGGCCTTTTTAGCTAGTGCACGAGCCCACTTTTCTTCTGTTGTTAGTGAGCTGTCAGCTCTATTCTTCTTATATTCTTCTATGGTTTCTAAGAATAAGTCTTCGATCGATTGTACTTCTATACCAGCTGGCTGTCCAGTGATCGCAATGTGATTATCCTCTTTTACTTCAAAGCGGAAACCTAAGCTTTCTATCTGTTTGCGGGCTTCTTTAACTAGTATGAGGTCAGCTATGGATAGTTCTATCTTGCTGGCGAAAAAAGTCTGCTGAGCGGCTGAAGAGAGCTTAGTTAAGTTGTCTTTGTTCCGCTGGTAAAGAATTCTTTCATAGGCAGCTTCTTGATCTATTAGTAGTAGGCCTGACTTTACCTCTGCTATGATATAGCGATTTTTTATTTGTATTTTTTGCGGATTTATTTGATCATTTTTTATTACTTCTTCACTCTCTTTTTTTTTATTATTAGTGAATGGTTTGACTGGGAAAAGTGGCTGAGAAGGAAACTCTTTGATTGTTGTCTGGCTTTCTGTGGGTGTGGCGGGTGTAAAGTCTTCTTTTCTCAGAGATGAGAAAAGGTTGGTATGCATGGTATCAAAATCAATAGAAGGCATCATTTGGTAGGAGCCTAGTGCCTTGCGCACGCTTGAGGAAACCAGTGTATAGATAATTTTTTCATGTTCAAACTTCACTTCTGTTTTTGTCGGATGAATGTTGACATCAAGCTCAGCGGGGTTAATATCAATAAAAAGTACATAAAAGGGAGATAGCTCTGGTTTGATCAAGCTTTCAAAAGCTTTTTTTACAGCGTGGTGCAAGTAAGAACTTTTTATGTAGCGATTATTGACAAAGAAAAAGCTTCCTTTGTTTCCTTTTCTAGCTTGTTGGGGTGTTCCCACATATCCTCTGATGGTGCTACTTTGTGTCCTTTCTTCACAAGGCAGTAGCTGTTCTTGGTATTTTTTTCCTAGCATATGGACGATTCTATGACTTAACTTAGTAGCTGGCCAATGAACTATTTCTTCTTTTTTGTTGTAGAGAGAGAAGGTTACATCTCTTCTTGCCAATGCTGTTCTTTGCAAGGTTGCTATAATATGGTGCATCTCCACTGTATTTGACTTTAAAAAGTGGAGCCTTGCAGGAATGTTTCCAAAAAGATGGTGAACCCTAATTTGAGTTCCTTCAGGCATAGCTATGGCTTCTTCCTTGCTCACTATGCCATTTTCTAAAACTACTTTGTGTCCTATTGCTGATTCTACTCTTCTGCTCATGATTTCAACTTTTGCCGCTGCAGCGGCAATGGCATTAAGAGCCTCTCCACGAAATCCATAGGTTTTTAGCTGATAGAGATCTTCTACTTCTCGCATCTTAGAAGTCGCATGAGGATGATAGCATATTCTGAGGTCTTCTGGTGTCATACCAGAGCCATTGTCTATTACTTGAATGAGCTTTTTCCCTCCCTCCTCTACTAATATTTTGACTACTGTGCTGCCCGCATCGAGACTGTTTTCAAGCAGCTCTTTGACAGCTGATGCAGGCCGCTGAATCACTTCTCCAGCAGCAATTTGGTTGGCTACAATGGGGGGGAGTAGGGCTATTTTTCCTCTTACTTTTTTCATTTTTTGAGCGTCAACATGAATTACAAAATTACACTGACAAAATAGAAAAAGCCAATCAGCTTGTTTTTATAAATAATATTGCTGATTAGGTGTTTTTAGCATAGACAATATCAACTGATTAAAGAGCAAAAGCTACCTTACAATAAAAAAAAAGAGCAACTACCTTAATAATTGCTCTTTTTCTATAGGGACGGTAATAGCAGTAATCTGCAAGAGGGTTGCTATTCTTCTGGATCACTCTCGATACCAATTACTTTACGAACCCAATTCCTGAAAGGCTTAATAGCCTTATAGGCAATTATACTTGCTACTATACTCAAAAATACTACGATATTTTCTCCGATCAAAAGCCCTTTATAGAGTCCACCATTGTTTTGCTGGTCTTGATCGTCCTCTTCCTCCTTAACAACTCTTTTGTTATCGTATTCAGATTTGGTGAAGAATTTCCCTTTTAATTCGGGTGTCTTCAGTAGGTCTTTGATATAGGTTTCATTAACACTTGTTTTTAATATATACTTATCATTAAGATTATTTTTCTTTCTAAGAATATCTATTTCTTTTTTATCCTCCTTTTTTGCTTTTATGAGATCATCTATCTCTTTCTCAGCCTTCTTTTTTGCTTTTATGAGATCATCTTCTAGCTTTTTGTTAGCCTTTGTGATCTCAGTTAGCCTGGCGCTGGTAGTTTGGGTAAGAAGACCCATTTCGTGTTGTGTTTCAGTCAAATTGTCGTTTGCTTTTTTGAGCTCGTCCTTTGCTTTTTTGAGCTCGTCCTTTGCTTTTTTGAGCTCAGCTGGTAAAGCAGATAGATTTCCTGAGTCCTCTTGAGAGTTTTCTTCTTTTAACTCTTTTATGATATTTTGGACTCCTTTTATTGCAGTTTCTTGGCTTACCGCACTATCTAAATCTTTTAAGTTTAATAATTGCCTCATAAATAAATCGTCACTCAACAAATCTGCTCTATTCTTAAGGACCTCATTTTGATCAATTAACTTGCTGAATTTTTGGTTAAATTCTTGCTTCTTTATCTCCTTATCTTTTTCCCTTTTCTTTTGAACCTTATCATAAATTTCCTTGTTCATCTCTTTGAGACTATCAGCATTATCTTTTTTTAATTTTTGATTTTTACCATCCTTTTTCATTAGACTTGAATATTTCTTTTTATCATCATCACCGATATTGGGATCGTCGACATTAGCCTTTACATATTCTAAAACATCACTATCATTGATATGATCAGCTTTTTGGATTTTTTTATCTTTCGCAAGTTTTTCGATAACTACAGAATCTTTTGGCAGCATATTTTCCCTCACTTCTTGGATGCGGCTAATCAGAAACTTTCTGATAATTACTACATTGTTTTCTTGGGTTACATCACTTAATTTATTCTCGTCAATGCTCCATTTATTGCCATCCAAAATACCTTCAGCCGCTTTTTTGAAAGTCTTTTCCTCATTAGTAAGTGATGCATTCTTTTTCCTAGTCAATTGCCAATACATAAATGGAATATCAAAATTACTCAAATCTTTGTCTTTGATATCTTTTTCGGTTTGATACTTCAGAATTGATCTATTTTCCTTAGTAGGAGCTTTAGCTAATGCTTCTATATTCTCTTGTTGTTGCTTTTCTTCGTTTTCCCTAAACTTGCTTACTTCTTTAGCTATTTTTTTCTGAAAAAAAGTTCTTAAATCGGAATCAAGTTTATTACTAGAATTATTTAATTTTTCTATTTGTGCTTGTTCAATTTTTTCTTCATCGCTTTTTTCTTTTTTATTACCTAATTCCTTTTTCCTAAGTTCACAGTAGGTGATTATTTGATTATCTTTTACTATTTCATGATTTTCCATTTTCCCATCTAGGTACCATTTCGCTAAATAATCATCTCTAGACTCAAACTTTTGATCTTTTTTATTACCTTTATTAGACTGATCAGATCCAGTACCATTACCCGTAACCCTAGCCTCATTAGCCTCTGCAATCATTAGTTTTTTTAACTGTTTAATTTTGTTTTTGCTTAGACCGTCTTTCAGTTCCCCTTTAGTCACATCATAGTCACTCTTAAGTTTATCTATTTTGCTCCTAAGGTTACCTTTATTTGCTTCCTCTATTTTATCAAGCAAGAATCTTTTTTCCAACTGATATAGCTTAGCAGCAGCATATTCTTGAACTTCTTTATTCGTTATCTTTTTTGATGATTTTTTACCTTTTGCTAATTCAAGGACTTTCGGTAATTTTATGTTTGGCTCGATAATTGCTAAGTACAAGTACTTCTCGATGTCCTTAAATATTTCATTATGATTTTGGTTGCCATCCTTAATATTTAAGGATAACCCATTTTGAAGTTTCTGTAATTCTTTCAGCTCTTTTTCTTCAAGTTTATCTTCTGTTGTACTATTTTTCAAATACGAAATTCTCACTCCTAGAAAAAGGGTTAAGAATTTTTTGTCAAACTGTTTTTCATCATGAACATCTTTATACCTTGCAATTTTAATACTCTGATAGCCTTTCCATTTTCCGGATTTAATTTTTCTTCCACTCACGATCGATTTTCTTTTTTTTTTCATGGTAGTTATGAGATCTTTAAATTCTACGTAATTAGTAAGAAAATGCTTATTTCCTATATCAGAAGAAGTATTAGGCAGCCCTGATTGCGTAGATTGAATGCTTTTATCTTCTTTTGGTTCTTTATACGAAGTTATATACTTAAACATACGCTTTCTTATAGCTTCCTGAGCTAGTATACCCAGGTTTCCCGTTCTCAGTTTGCCAGTTTTACTATTATAAGAATTCTCTAAATTCTTGTAATCTGAACTATTTTTGTCATTTAAGGAATTCCGTCTAATTGTTATAAACTTTATTAGCATATTATCATCAATATTCCTCATGTTTCCCACCTTCTTGTATTTTTGATTCTCATACTCACCTCCTTCTGCAAGCATGTTTAAAAATAATTTGGCTTTTTCATCAAAAAAAAGATTAGGAGAATTTTTTTTATACCAAATTATATAATCGAATATGTCCTTTTTTATAGATTGCTGAGCTTTTTTAGCTTGCTCTCCATTTTTCAGCCCTTTTTTTTCACTATTATAAGCAGCCTCTAGATTTTTGTTGTTTTTGTTGTTTTTGTTGTTTGAAATAATGACTAAAAAATTTACTAGAATTTTATCAGTAACATCTTCTAACTTGACTACCTTACTATACTGCTCACCTTTATACTTAACTTCTTTTGCAATTGCCTTTAAGAAATTTCTACTATCTTTATTATCCTTCACACTATGGAAAGTAAACTTACTGTTAGTATTGCCTTCTCCTGCTGCTTGCACGCCCATACTACCAAGCAGGAAATAACTCATGGTAAATAATCTGTATGCTACCGTTTTTATTTTTTTATTATTTAATAAACTATTAAACATGATGTTTTTTTTAAATTGACAAATTAGTAATATATAATTACGCAAAGTTAATTACTTTTACTAGAAAAACAAATCTTTTTTAAAAATTAATGATGTTGCATTTTTATTCCTCTTCACTTGCTGATTTTCTTTGACCTGTAAGCCGTTTTATCTAATTGACAAATGATTGATCCTTGCCTGCCATCACCAAGTAGACAACCATTACACAGCTGAATAATACAACGGGTATCGTGCCAATTGTAATATACTTCCAAACGCTCTTGACAACTCCTGGTTGATTTTTCGCAGCTTTTAGTTGTGTGATCTTATTCTCTTTTTCTTGGATCATATTCTCATGGATTCCTTTCTGTATATGAATGTTTGATTAACATTAACTCCATTTTTTAACGCTTGCAGTAAGCTCAGTATTTTGTTTTTTAGTATACCCAATTCTTTGTTTTGATTTTCTAAATCAGTAACGAGACTATATACCTCTTTAAATCCTTCTTGTTTGAAATTGGTATTTAAATAGGCAACAGCCCTTTATTTTTATGTTGATAAGTTGCAGTTTGCGAGCAGGCTTAGCAAACTCTTTGAGAGCACGCTTGGTTTATTTGTCAAGGGCTGCTACATTTTACCTATTTTCCCTTGCAAGTCTACTATTTTATCTTGATCACGCTGCAATTTATTGAAAACAACTTTCAATTGATTTTCAGAAACAAGATCTTCATCTTTAGCATCAGTCGCAAGCAGTTTCTTCGCTAGATTACGCTATTTTGTAATCGTCGCATCAGCGTCACTACCACCGGCACGCTTTTTAGCAGCTTCTTCTAGTTTTACTACTGCATCATAGCGTTCAGCAAGATTTGGATGAGTGTATGTATTCTTAACCTTTCTTTTGCGCTACTATCTAATATCTCAATAATGATCTCAACAATCGCATCACTCTACTCTTTTTTAATAGATCAGCATTATCTGCACTCCCCTTGGCTTGATGTATTCTAATATAATAGACAAGGCGTTTTTATTCTTCTTATCCTTGCTTTCTGTAATTACTGCAAATTTTACCTTGTCTTCTTCAGAAAGCAAGACCTTAATAGACTCAATAGCTTTTTCGCTCTTGCTCTTAATTTCTTCTGCTTTTTTCTGTCATCTTCCATCATTGAGATTACTTTTTTTGCAGATTGGTTTTGTTGTAAAAAACTACTTAAAGGCTTGATATTCGCAAGATCCTCTCAACTCAGTAATTTCTTTTCAAACTTTTTAAGTTCTCTTGATTTTTTTGTCAGCTCACCACTAATCGTTGTTTTATTTGTTGAGCTTAACGGAAGCTGATATGGTTTTATTTTAGGGATTTGACATATGGTAGCGTTAAACTTCGCTATAACATACTCTTTTATATACTTCTTTTGCTTTAGATTATCTTCCGAAATGTCACCCTCCCAGGTATTTAGAACTGCCTCTTCAAGTTTTTTTCAATATTCATTTTTTGCTTGCCTGCCTGATATTGCATATTTTTAATTTCCTTTAACAAAACTTTTCCTAACCCTTCTTTTAGGCTTAGTAGATGGTCTAGAGCTTTTGCTAAATTATCCAATTCTGCCAATTTTGCTAAATTATTTTTGTGAGCACTTAATTTTTTATTTACCTTTTTTTGTTATAGATTCTTTTAATTGAGCATATAAATCACTACCCTTAAGGTATTGAAAAGTGCCTGTAAGTTCTTTTATGTTTACTTTTTTTGATTGCATTCGCAGTCAATTCATTGACCTTGTCAATATAAAAAGCAAAAATTTGAGTAGGAATATCTTGCGCCTTCTTTATATCGACCTTTTCTTTGCTATAAGCTCATCTTTATTTTTTCCCTTACTCTGGTCATAGCCGCACGCATTATTGATATCAGTAGCCTTTGTAGTGAATAGGAAAACCGAAAAGCTTACCCGTAAGAATAGCCTACTTATCATTCGCGCTGGCAGGAGCTTTTGAAAAGATAGAGTTTTGTTTTTTATAGTGTTTGTCTTTTGTATGATGCGTACATCATATTATTTTTGTAAGCATACAACTTATCGATCGAAAAAAAGATGACTTTTTTGGAATTTAAGCACACATATATATACTAGACAAAAATGATTTATTTCATGAAAATTACTCACTTAATAAAGCATGGCAGCCAAGTAAGCTATATAAGCGCTCTTTGGCTTGATTAAGCATATAGTTGCTCTCCCTGCGAGGCTTCTATCTGCTTATTTTTTGTGCGATTAGCAAACCATCTCCGATAGGAAGTAGCAGAGGCGCTAGACAAGGATTGTCCTTCCACTCCAAAGCGAGTTGGCGCATCGCTCCTGCTCGTGGATCTTGTTCGCAAGTGCTTGGCGAGAGTACAGCTCCCTTCCAGAGGATGTTGTCGGCTAAAATGACTCCCCCTACCCGCAGCTGAGGTAGCAGTAGCTCTGCATAGTGGCTATACTGTTTTTTGTCAGCATCTAGCCATATCATGTCAAAAGGGCCAGCAATCTTGGGAATGATAGTATGTGCTAATCCAATATGGTAAGTAGCCTGCTGATGCAGGTTGGCTTTCTGTAGGTATTCTTCTACTAGGGGATAGTAATGTCGGTCTATTGTGTGTAGCCTCCCTTGCGCGGCAAGCCCTTCTCCTAAGCAGAGGGTGCTATACCCTGTATAGGTGCCTACTTCTAGCACTTTTTGAGGACGTATCAGGTGGGAAAGAAAAGATAAAATGCGTCCTTGCAAAGGAGAAGAAAGCATCTGGCTCCCGTGGATGGTTGCTTTTGTTGTTGCGCGCAATGCTGCTAGTAGAGGAGGCTCTTGCTGGCTCATAAAGGTCGCATATGCCTCTCTATCTGAGTAGTAACTAGAGGTATTCATCAATAATAAGGTGGTGTTGTACTATTTTTATGTTACTTTGGGGAGGTAGCTAATAACAAAATTAAACTTTTATCATGGCAGATCCAATCGCACGCTATCAGCCGATCGATGCATCGCTTTTCATCCAAAACAGAAAAAAGCTAGCTGAAAAACTACTACCCAACTCACTGGTTGTATTACATGCGAATGATATCATGCCTACCAATGAAGATGGGGTGGTGCCCTTTAAGCAAAATAGTGACTTTTTTTACTTGACTGGTATAGATCAAGAGGAAAGCATTGTACTGCTCTATCCAGACGCTCCTGATCCCTCTCAACGATCTCTACTCTTTGTCAAGAAGACAAGTCCCACCATTGCTCTCTGGGAAGGCGATAAGTATACTTTAGAAGGCGCTGCTCATACTTCTGGGATCTCCAACGTCTATTGGCTAGAAGAATTTCCACGCTTACTGCATAGACTTATGGGCAAGGTGGACTATGTTTATCTAAATAGCAATGAGCATGCTCGTGCAGAAGTTATTGTAGAAACCAGAAATGCCCGTTTTATCAAGTGGTGTCAAGCCCACTATCCTCTCCATCAATATAAGAGGCTTGCTCCGATCATGAGCTACTTACGGGCCACTAAGTCAGCTGCTGAGCTGGCACTGATCCGGCAGGCTTGTATGATTACGCGTGATGGCTTTTTAGAAATGTTGCCTTGTGTCCGCCCCGGTGTGATGGAGTATGCCCTTGAGGCTTCTCTAAGTCGTAGCTTTCTAGAGCGTGGGTCGCGCGGCTTTGCCTATAGCCCGATTGTGGCCTCGGGGGCGCGTGCTAATATTTTGCATTACATTGCTAATAGCCAAGCTTGCCAAGCAGGAGATCTGATTCTCCTCGATGTAGGTGCGGAGTATGCCTGCTACAACGCAGATATGACGCGAGTGGTTCCTGTCAGCGGACACTTTAATCAGCGTCAAAAGGAAGTCTATCAAGCTGTCTTATGTGTGATGGAAACTGCTAAAAAGCTATTACGCCCGGGTATATCGCTAGCCAAGTACCATCAAGAGGTAGGAAAAGTCATGACTGAAGAGCTCTTACAGCTGGGATTGCTGACTTCAGCAGAAGTAGCTCAGGCGGATCCTCACTCGCCACCCTATAAGCGCTATTTTATGCATGGTACCTCTCACCACTTAGGACTCGGTGTGCATGACTGGGTCGATATGGATAGAGCATTGGAAGCAGGTATGGTCCTGACAGTAGAGCCTGGCATTTACATCCCCGAAGAAGGGATAGGTATTCGCTTAGAAAATAATATCCACATCTTAGACAATGGCGTAGAAGACTTAATGGCTGATATTCCTCTGACAGTGGAGGCTATTGAGGAGGCCATGCAAGCTGTCTAGCAATGGCTCCAAGGCAAAAATAAAAAGAATATTGAGCAGTTACTTCAACCTCACGCACTGGTTACAAGAATCTATGCAGGAGTGCAAATGATAATCTACCCTTGTCATTTCGGTCGTTAGTATAAAAAGCCCCTAGAAAGATATCTATTGCTCAGTTTCGCTTGCTATGCAATCTCGATTCGAAATGACAGAAAAATGAATTAAAAGGAAGAATTTTGCCTCCTCGTGTGAACGAAATATTTAATTCAAAAAAAGAAGGTCTTCAAATATAGAGACCTATTGTTGTAAAATCTCATTTTTTTGTAGTGCGGTATTGTAGGCCTCTACAGCAATACATATCTTGTACTTTTTTAACGATCAAAATGATGAATGGCTACCTTAAGGAAGCATTAGC